>CAWUJT010000169.1:0-1541 GCA_963922715.1 uncultured Thalassobacter sp. | reverse complement strand
ACACCTGTGCAACAACGCAACCTAGAGAAATCTTGGAACTGCAAACTGCTTGACCGCACCGGGCTGATTCTGGAAATTTTTGCCGATCGCGCCGCCACGCGCGAGGGCGTGTTGCAGGTCGAACTCGCTGCATTGCGCTATCAACGCACCCGCCTTGTGCGTGCCTGGACACACCTGGAGCGGCAACGGGGTGGGCTGGGGTTTGTTGGCGGTCCGGGCGAGACGCAGATTGAGGCAGACCGTCGTGCCATCGACACCGCCATCGGGCGGATCAAGCGCCAAATCGGTAAAGTTGTGAAAACGCGGACGCTGCACAGAGCGGCGCGTGCAAAAGTGCCTTATCCCGTTGTGGCTCTGGTGGGTTATACCAACGCGGGCAAATCCACGCTATTCAATCAGCTGAGCGGATCGAGCGTCATAGCCAAAGACATGCTATTTGCCACGCTTGATCCCACCATGCGCGCCGTGAAGCTTGAAAAAGGGTTAGAGGTTGTTCTCAGCGATACAGTTGGATTTATTTCCGATCTGCCGCCACAGTTGGTCGCCGCCTTCCAAGCCACTTTGGAAGAGGTCTTGAGCGCCGATTTGATTGTTCATGTGCGCGATATCTCACATCCTGAGACAAAACAGCAAGCAGAGAATGTACGCCAAATTTTGGCAGATTTAGGGGTATCGCAAGATCGTCCAATCCTTGAGTTGTGGAACAAAATAGATGTACTTTCTGCAGAAGCTTTGCAAACCGTTCAGACAATCGCAGCAAGACGTCGGGATGTTTTTCCACTCTCGGCCATAACAAGGGAGGGCTTGCCGCCAGCTCTGCGCGCTATTGAAGACTGGCTCAGTCCACGAAAATATCACGTTCGCTTGCAACTACCTATCGGGGCCTCCGCCGCGCGGGCCTGGCTTTATGCGGCAGGTGCGGTTGAACAAGAAGGGGTTGAAGAGGATTGTTTGATGTTAGATATTCACTGGAATGTAAAGCAGGCCGCGCAATTCCGCCACCGCTTCCCAGATCTTTCACACAACACGTGACAAAACCTATGCATCTACGTATATATTGTATCAGATGGGTCTAAAGCCCGCATCATGAGGTAAAAGGCAGGATCATACATGGATATTTCTCGCAGAGCATTGGTTTTGGGTGCATCAGCGCTTTTGACCTTAAGTGGGTGTGGTAATGGCTTGAACAGTACAGGCGGTCAGAAAATAGACGCGCGTGTCGATGATGCCCTGGCGTTTTTACGCGCTGATGTGGATGGCACGGTTGAGTTGGAGCAAAGCGCCGCTGGCATTCTTGTGATGCCTTTGGTGACCGAGGCCAGTATAGGTTTCGGTGTCAGCTATGGACGCGGTGCGCTTCGGGTCAATGGTGCAACCGTTGATTATTACTCCACGACAAATGCCTCTTTCGGTATTCAATTCGGTGCGCAGCAATATGCCCATGCTCTGTTTTTCATGACCGAAAAAGCCCTGGAGGATTTCCGGTATTCGCGTGGTTGGGCCGTTGGCGGGGATGTGGAATATGCGCTGAGTTCAAATGG
>CAWUJT010000168.1:0-1577 GCA_963922715.1 uncultured Thalassobacter sp. | reverse complement strand
CCTGGTGGTCAGGTGCGGTTGACCACACGCCGCGGGACAGTGACACTGATGGCGCGCGAAGATCGCGCCGTGGCCCCCGACATGGTCTTTCTGCCATTTGCCTATGTCGAAGCCGCTGCAAACCTGTTGACCAACAGTGCCCTTGATCCTTATGGGAAAATTCCCGAATACAAATTTTGTGCCGTGCGCGCAGAAAACCCACAGCATACCTTAGCTGCAGAATAAGGTTTGTTATACGTACCGCTGTATGGCAGTTACGATCATGAAAAATACTCAGTGCCCCGATGCGCTATATCGTATGTGTTGGTCGTAAGCCCGCATATGTCACCCATGGGAAACGCTTTTAACGACTGGCCCAGGCAAGATTTGCGTTGTGATCCTGCCTTTTGAGGATTACGAGAAGGTTTATGAATGTGAAAACACTCTCGGAGGCGCAATCCCTGCCTTTCTGGCGCAGGCCTGTGGCTTTGTTGGCGTTGATGGCCATTGCGATGCCAATCTCTTTTGCCACCTGGTCTGCGCTTCTCAATAACTTCGTGATTGAGATGGCCGCGTTTGAGGGCGATGATATTGGTTGGCTTCATACTGTGCGAGAGATCCCTGGATTTCTGGCCATTGGCGTGATCCTCATTATCATGGTCATCCGCGAACAGGTTTTGGCGATCCTATCGCTCCTTCTGCTTGGCTTGGCCACAGCGCTGACCGCACAGTTCCCGACGCTTGGCGGGCTTTTGATGATCACCGTGCTCAGCTCCATCGGATTTCACTACTACGAGACGGTGAACCAATCCTTGCAACTTCAGTGGACGGAAAAGCGTACTGCGCCGCAAACCATTGGCTGGTTGATGGCGGCGGGATCGGGGGCCACGCTGGCGGCCTATGGCTTGATCGTCGTGACCTGGCGCCTGTACGATCTTAGCTACGATTTTGTCTATTGGATTGCGGGGGCAACCACGATTGCCATCGCCGCTTTTGCCTTTTTCTTTTATCCGCAATTCGAGGCACCCAACCCGCAAACGAAAAAATTCATCCTGAGAAAACGCTATTGGCTTTATTATGCGCTTCAGTTCATGTCGGGTGCGCGGCGGCAAATTTTTGTGGTCTTTGCGGGCTTTATGATGGTGGAACGCTATGGCTTTGATGTCTCTGCTGTCACAGCGCTTTTTATGGTCACTTTGGCTGTGACCATGGTCATTGCCCCTATATTGGGCCGCGCTGTTGCCCATTTTGGCGAACGGGCGGCGTTGATCTTTGAATATGCCGGGCTGACGATTGTTTTCGTGCTTTATGCAGGGCTTTATGTCTATGAGTGGGATGCCAGCATCGCCGCCGCGCTTTACATCGCCAACAACATCTTTTTTAGCTTGGCGTTAGCCATCAAAACATACTTCCAGAAAATCGCCGATCCTGGCGATATTGCCCCCACCGCCGCTGTGGCCTTTACGATCAATCATATCGCCGCGGTTTTCCTGCCTGCTGTGTTAGGTTACATCTGGTTGGTCTCACCGGTTATGGTGTTTAGCATTGCGGCCTGTATGGCGTTGGTTTCACTTGGGCTGAGCCTTCTTGTGCCCCGT
>CAWUJT010000167.1:0-1609 GCA_963922715.1 uncultured Thalassobacter sp. | reverse complement strand
CGTTGAACATGGCCCTTGCGCTGCGGCGACCACCCAAGGGCTGCATCCACCATACCGATCGCGGCAGCCAATATTGTGCGCATGAGTACAGAAAAATACTGCGTCATCATGGCTTCCAAGTGTCGATGTCAGGCAAAGGGAAGTGTTGGGACAATGCTGTGACAGAAACCTTCTTCAAGACATTGAAGGCTGAACTCATCTGGCGGCAAACTTGGCAAACAAGACGCCAGGTCGAAGCCGCCGTTTGTACCTAAAATCAATCCACTGGATTGATTTCTTTACGGCTTAACTCCAGTACATCAATGGATTTTATAATCCGCGTAGAAAACATTCGGCACTGGAATACAAAAACCCCTTGGCCTTCGAAAGAAAGGCCGCTTAAATCAACACAAGAAGCGGAAGATAAACGCGGCATGTCAACGGAACTGATGGATGTTCAACGCCTTGCACCATGGTCAGTACTCAGTTCCTACCGTATAACCCTTGAAAAAAACAAGAAAATCCGGCCAGAGCCGGATCGGGAGAACGCTTTCTCAAGGGCAAGTGGCGGTGCTGCCAGACCAATTCGAACTAGGCTACGTAAGGATAATATGTCTGTCCCTCATTCGACGCAGAGACCGCGCCACCCAGATAGAGCGGCAGTGCGGTTGCGTTTGAAAATTTATCTTGAGTAGAGGCTGCGTTCTGAATTGAAGAGGTTGTAGATTGAGGCGTTGACGGATGAGAATTTCTGTAAACGTCGCATTCGCCGGAAGCGAAGTATCGCACGTTCTCGTCGTCGAAAAGGCAAGTGCGAGTTTTCAGCACGATTGTTCAACCAGCGGCCTGTTTCCTGTCGATCAGCAATACCCAACTCTTACCAAGGATCGGGAGGGTTTGCCCCGCCCGGAGGACTTCGAGGCGCGTCAGGCGGGTGTTGTGGGTCGATCTCAGGGTCTGGGTGAGGCAGATGGCATGCGTGCGCGGGAGCGGTTGCGGGACATCGTAGAGCGGGACGCAGGCCGGGATGACCAAGCGGCGGTTCACAAGCTGGGTGGTCGTGGCATTCCTGATCCAGACGAGGAGATAGGGCGCTCAGCCCGTAAGCCGTCCGTGAACCAGCGTCTAAAAGACGTGCTGAACACGCCGCGTGCGCCCCCTGGATCTGGAGGAGGACAGACAACACGTGCGTAACAACGATGATAAAGAAAACATACGGGAGAGAGATTATGGTCCCGGCCACAGCCTTTGACGTGATGCGCGTCTTTGACGGGATTGAGGCCGTCTGTTTTGACGCTTTCGGCACGCTTGTCGAGATCACCGACAAGTGTGGTGCGTTCCGTCCACTTATGCGGGGGAGGTATTTCATGGGCGACTTCCTAAATCTCCCTGATACAGTGAATCGCATAGCAACCCAAAATGCACGGTTTTGAAGAGTGTCTAACTTGCACTATGGGCTGGAACCACAGAAAGTGTTCAGTCTTCGCATTGACTCTGTTTTTGAAAAAGTTAATTCACTCGATAATTGTTAAATTTTTGGGGGGTCGTTATGTTGGCGCAAAGATTGTTTTGGTACGTGCTAACTGGTTTTGTGGGAATGACGGGTTCTGATGTGCGTGCTGATATCACG
>CAWUJT010000166.1:0-1718 GCA_963922715.1 uncultured Thalassobacter sp. | reverse complement strand
CCATCGCCGGTGAGGTCTGCAACCCAAACGATCTCAACATCGTCAAACGACAAGCCACCATCAGCAAGGATGCGCCCGACGAAATCCACATGCGGGCCATTGGCTTGGATGGCGATGCGCTTACCCGCCAGATCGGCGATCCGCGCGATGCCTTCTGCCGCCACAATGCCATCACCGGCTGAAAACGAATGCTTGAAAAAGACGATTTGTTCTGTGCGGGCATCGAATTCTGTCACCGGCGCAGCGGCTGCAAGCATCCCTAAAGTGCCGCGTAGATATGGCGTTTCACAGGCCAAATAGGCGCGCAGTTGCGTTTCAAAACTGTCTTCCACCGTCAATGACAAGGGCAAGCCCGCCGCGCCAAGAAGGCCGCCGTTGTTTTCTAGTGCTGCGCCGTTGGCGAACGCCACAACACCGTCTGCGCCCCAGGCGATCAGCGGCATATTTTCGTTCCAACCTGCGCGACAATCGCGCACCGGGTCACTGACAACCTTTGCAAGCCGATCACCCGGATCGGCGGAGGCTGCAAAGCCCTGTGCCAAAAGTACAATTGCCGAGACAAAAGAAATCATTCTCATACGCCTAAATCCCTTTCTCATATGCGCCACACCCTACGCGGTTCACTTAACACTTCTGTTGCGCGGTGTCAGCAATTGTTCGGCCACCTCAGAGGCCACTTCCACCTCTTGCAACAGCCCGCGCGCCGCCAACAAATCAGCTTGGTCAAACGCCGCCTTCAAAGCCTGAACGGCCTTTGACAGTTTCTCGCGCGAGATATCTTCCGTGGCGCGATGTTTGCGACGGCGCAACGCGGCATGGGCGATGGCGGCCTCTTCCACCAATTCCGAACGCATCAGGATAGAGCGCACGTCTCGCCGCCGGCCTGGGTGATAGAAGATTTCACGCGCGGTTGCATCAAGCTGATCAGCCAGATCTTTCACCTCGTCTGCCATGTCGTCGCGCATCACAAAGGCCGCTTTGCGGAATGCCTGTGCGCGGTTGTGCGCGCCGCTGATCGTCTCCAGTGCCGCCGCTGCTGCCGTGGCCGACAGCTGATGCTGCGCACGAAAGGCAAGCGTTAGACGCTCGGTTTCGCTCCAAAGCCAATGGCTGGGCAACCAAGCCATCGCGGTGAGTGTGCCAAGTGCGGCCAATACTGCAGCGGCCACAGCGGAAAAGCCGGAAAATGGCAGCGGCATAGGCCCATACCAAACATGTGCAGAGCTAAGAACCGCCGCCACACTCGCAACCACAACAGGCACAATGCGGGGGGTCATCGACGTCTCTGAAGAGACACCTCTACCCGCGCCAGTCGTGACTGATGTGCGCGATCGCTCTCTCCCTGCAGCTTTGGCAATGGGTCTGTGCCGCCTACACCTGTGGCCAGAATACGGCTGCGCTCTACCCCCATCTGTTCGGCTAAGTCTGCGACGGCCTTGGCACGGGCTTCACTGAGCGCACGATTGGCTGTGCTATCCCCCGCATCGCTTGTATGTCCAACAATGACTACCTCTATGCGATCATCGGCAAGAGACCGACTCAAAAAACCTCTGGCCCGCTCTTCTTCGCCGGACGCGAATACGGTGGATCGTGAAAATGCGAAGGTTTCGGTTTGAGGCTTTGTCAGATACCCCCAAACACCAAGAAATATCATACCTGCGGCCAGTGCTGCCGAAAGCCCAGCCGCAATGATCCCGCGACGGGAAAACACAGGAGCC
>CAWUJT010000165.1:0-1801 GCA_963922715.1 uncultured Thalassobacter sp. | reverse complement strand
GCCTGTCAGACATAGGTCATCGGATCGATAAACGGTCTTTGGGAGGATCTTATGAAGACTTATTTGAAGTCCGCGGTGATGTCCGCGGTGGTTTTGGCGTTTGCAGGCGAGGCAATGGCCACAGAATGGAATGTATCTCTGTGGGGTAAGCGTCGCGCGTTTACGGAGCATGTCGAGAAACTGGCCGAGCTGGTTTCCGCAAAAACAAATGGTGAGTTCACACTGAACATTTCATATGGCGGTTTGTCGAAGAACACAGAAAACTTGGACGGGATTTCCATTGGCGCATTTGAAATGGCGCAGTTCTGCGCGGGTTATCACGCAGATAAGAACCCTTCGATTACCGTGCTGGAATTGCCGTTCCTTGGCGTCAGCACATTGGAAGAAGAGCGTAAGATCAGCCAAGCCTTGTATGCACACCCAGCTGCTCAGGAAGATTTGGGTCGTTGGAATGCAACGCTTTTGATGCCTTCTCCATTGCCGCAGTACAATCTTGTCGGTGTGGGCGATGCCCCGACAACACTGGCGGATTATGAAGGTCTGACAGTTCGCGCAACAGGCGGGATCGGTGAAGCGATGAAAGCTGTGAATGCTGTACCGACATCCATGTCAGCATCCGAAGTACGTCAGTCCTTGGATGGTGGTGTTGTGAAGGCGGTTGCCTTCGCGCCGCATGCGCACATGTCCTTTGGCACGGTTGAAACCGGCACATGGTGGACGACAAACCTCAACCCGGGCACCGTAAACTGCCCAGTCGTTGTGAACTCGGATGCCTTGGACGCTTTGTCTGACGCGCATCGTGAAGCCCTGCTTGGTTCTGTCGACGAAGCTCTGGACCATTACATCGCGACATATAATGGCGCGACCATGGATGCATGGGGTCCAAAACTAGATGAAAAAGGGATTGCACGGATCACCTACACAGATGCTGAACTTGCGGCATTTGAAGAAGCTGTCGCTGGACCAGCCGCGGCGGCTTGGATCGAGGCGAATGCAGCGCGTGGTCTTCCAGCCCAAGAGCTCTATGATCTCGTGACCGGTATGATCGGTCAGTAAGAGAATTAGGGTCGCCCTTCGGGGCGGCCCGTTTTTACCATGGCAGGATCATCTAACGTTTTCGAAGACGACAGCACGATCAGTCGTCTGGACCGCTCGCTTTATTGGCTGGAGCACAAGCTCGCCATCATAAGCGGAATAGCTGTTTTTTCTCTTATGTTTTTTGCCGTGTTTTCTGTCACCGGACGGCACGCTCTGAACCAACCCTTGCCGGGCTATGTCGACTGGATACAGCAACTTATGCCGCTGATCGCTTTTATGGGCATTTCCTATGCCCAGCGCGATGGAGGCCATATCCGGATGGATATTGTGGTGGGTGCCTTGAAGGGCCGTTGGCTTTGGGCGGCCGAGTTCATAACGGCATTTCTGATGCTGGCTTTGATGGTTTTATTGGTCTGGGGCAGCTGGGCGCATTTTGAACGCAGCTTTGACTGGGATGCACCGAATTGGAGTCGTGATAGCTCTATCGATATTGCTTTGCCATTATGGCCTGCCAAACTGCTTGCGCCGATCGCATTCACAGTCATTTGTATCAGGCTGACCTTGCAGCTTTGGGGGTATAGCAGAGCTTTTATTCGCAACGAAGATCAACCAGTTGCGGTGCCTTTGGTCGAAGATGCAGCGAGCCAAGCAGCGCGTGAAGCCCGTACGGTTGGAGGCGAATAATGGAACCGATCGATATTGGATTGTGGGTCACGGGTGGCCTTTTGGTCATGGTCATTCTTGGAATGCGGGTTGCCTTTGC
>CAWUJT010000164.1:0-1886 GCA_963922715.1 uncultured Thalassobacter sp. | reverse complement strand
AACTCACGACCCTTACCTTGGCAAGGTAATGCTCTACCCCTGAGCTACGCCCGCGCTCCGTAAACAAAGCTATTCATAATCTTTCAGCTCTCAGACTGCAAGTCAAAACTTCGCCGCTCTGACAGGGCTGTATCGCACCGCGCGCACACATCGGCATATGTGTGGATGCCAACATCAGGCAGGATTTTCCAGCACCGCTCACATTTGCGGCCTTCGGCACGCACCACAACCACCCCGACACCCGGGACTTCCGGCAGTCTAAAGGCCTCTGAGGGCGCTGGCTGTGCGATCACCGTGATGTCTGAGGTGATGCAAAGGTCCGCAAAATCGACAGCCTCTAAGGCCGTCATCACCTCTGGGTCCTCGATATACACCTTCGGTGCGGCTTCGAGCGAGGCCCCGATGATTTTCTCCGTCCGTTGCACCTCTATGGCGGCTGTCACGACACGGCGCACGCGACGAATGCGGTTCCATTTCTCTGCAAGGCTCGTGTCTTGCCACTCAGCGGGCGTGACGGGGAAATCCTCGAGATGCACGGAACTGTCCGGCCCTGGACGGCGCTCCAGCCAGACTTCCTCCATCGTGAACACAAGAATGGGGGCCAGCCAGGTGGTCAAGCGCTCAAACAGCAGGTCCAGAACACTGAGCGCGGCTTTTCTGCGCAGGCTGTTGCCGTCACAATACAGGGCATCTTTGCGAATATCGAAATAGAAGGCCGACAGATCTGTGGTGGCGAACTGAAAGACCGCTTGGAAGACGCCTTGAAAATCATATGCCGCAAAGCCTGTACGAATGGTCTGATCCAATTCCGAAAGACGATGGAGCACCCAGCGTTCCAATTCTGGCATGTCATCGGGGCTCACCCGATCCTCTGGGTTGAAGTGTTTCAAGCTGCCCAGCATAAATCGCAGGGTATTGCGCAAGCGGCGGTAGCTGTCGGACACACCTTTCAGGATTTCAGGCCCGATCCTTTGGTCTGCTGTGTAATCAGACTGGGCCACCCAAAGCCGCAGGATATCCGCACCATATTGTTTGATGACATCCTCGGGCAAGATCGTGTTGCCCAGCGATTTGGACATTTTCATGCCCTTCTCATCGAGTGTGAATCCATGGGTCAAAACGCCCTTGTAAGGCGCGCGCCCCTTTGTGCCAGAAGCTTGTAGCAGAGAGGAATGAAACCAGCCGCGGTGTTGGTCGGTGCCCTCTAGGTAAAGATCGGCGATACCGTCGGGCGCGCCATCGTTGCGGTCACGTAGAACAAACGCATGGGTTGAGCCGGAATCGAACCATACATCCAGAATGTCATCAACCTTCTCGTAAGCGTCGGGATCAACCAGGCCTTCCAAAAAGCGCTGTTTGGCGTCCGGCTGGTACCAAGCATCGGCACCTTCCGCCGCGAACGCCTCTAGGATACGGGCATTGACGGCCGCATTGCGCAGCAGGAAATCATCGTCGGACGGTTTGGCCCCCACTTTGGTGAAGCAGGTCAAGGGCACCCCCCAGGCGCGCTGACGCGACAGAACCCAATCGGGGCGTACCTCAATCATGGAATAGAGCCGGTTACGCCCTGATTGCGGGGTCCAGGTCACCAATCGGTCAATGGAGTTTAGAGCACGCTCCCGGATTGATTGACCGTAGGTGTCTTGTCCATCACCCACCGGTCGGTCAATCTCCACAAACCATTGCGGTCGGTTGAGCCGGATCACAGGGGCCTTGGACCGCCACGAGTGGGCATCGGAAATGGTGATCCGCTTGCGCGCCAGAAGTTTGTCAACCTCCAGGAGCTTGTCGATCACCGCCTTATTCGCCCCGCCCGGCTTACCTTTGGCTGTGATGATCTGTTGCCCGCCGAAGAACGGCAAATCGGCCCGGTAACTGGAGTCGTC
>CAWUJT010000163.1:0-1970 GCA_963922715.1 uncultured Thalassobacter sp. | reverse complement strand
CCATCAACCCTAGAAGGCGCGACCTACAAGGTCAAATGGCCCAACACCGAGCATGCCATCTATATCACCATCAACGACCTGGTGCTCGCGGGCCACCGGCGACCGTTCGAGGTGTTCATCAACTCCAAAAACATGGAGCATTTCGCCTGGACGGTGGCGTTGACGCGGATGATCTCGGTGGTGTTTCGGCGCGGCGGCGATGTGTCGTTCGTGGTGGAGGAACTCAAAGCGGTGTTCGACCCGCGCGGCGGTGCCTGGGTGGAAGGCAAATACATTCCCTCAATCCTGGCGGCCATCGGTGGCGTGATTGAGCAGCACCTGGTGTCGATTGGTTTCATCGCGGGGGAAGGTCTGGGGCTAAAATCCGATCCCCAGGCCAATGTCACGCCTTTGACCTCTACCCCGGGCCAGGCCTGCTCAAACTGTGGCCAATATACGCTGCGTATGCAGGAAGGGTGCCTGACTTGCGCGGCGTGTGGGCACTCGAAATGCGGGTGAGTTCAAAACTGACTTACTTTGGCTTTGCGCCTCCAAACAAAGGCACCACCTTTGCTTGCGAATGATTGGAATAGGTGTCCCAGGTGGGCGTATAGTCTTCGGCCTGGTTTCCCCAAACGGTCCACCCATCTCGTTTGCCACGGGCAAACAGTTCCAAACGCGCCCCGAAACTGCAGCGCTCAATGATGTCATATTGCTCATCCGGTTTGCGGCTGTGTTCACGCTTTTGGGTTGAGAGGATGTTCTCTTGCGAGCGCCCGGGGGCCAAGGTGCGCGCATTCTTCCCACGCACACCAAACAGCAGAATTTCCGTTACATTACGGAAATAAAATCCAACGCCGCGGCGGTCTGGCCCGCCATCTTTGCGGATTTTATACCAGATGATATTGGACTTATAGCGAAAGCCCCAGTGCTCCATCACCTTCAAGCCTTCCGGCAACAGCGCATTCGGCACCCAGAGATAAAGATGCGCCGGATCGCCGGCAATCGCCTCGACAGGCAAATCACAAATCTCCTCAAGCGTCATCGTGGGATAGCGCGACAGGCGCTTGTGTTCCGGGGCCATTTTGCCGGTGCGGTTTTGAAACTGCCAGGGGGGATCGGCCAGGATGGTTTGGAATTTGCGCCCGGCCAGGCTGTTGAGCAGATCGTCAGAGGCTGTGGGCATCAGCTGTCCTCCACATAAAGTTTTTTGGTGATCCCAAACACCAGCAGCGGACACCCCGCAGCCCCACCGCCTTCGATTTTGGGGCGCAATTTGCCGATATGTGTTGTGGATTGTCCATAGGAGGAAGCTCGGCCAATGTTCTTGAAAATGTCTTGCAGCTCATCCGCGCGTGTCACGATAACCCCAACACTGACCGCGCGAAGATCGAAAAGAAGGCGAAAGTTATTGAGATCACGATCAAAGAACGGATCTTTGTTGTTCCATTCAATTTCTAAGGCGATCTTGTTTTTATAGCAATCGATCTGATGGGTTGGCGCATCAAGCCGCACACCATCGAGGACGACACCTGTTTCGAACTTTTTCTCCCTCCATCCGCGCGCATAAAGAAATTGGTCGATAAATTCAGAGATTTCCGATTTCCGGCCACCCCCTTTTGTGATCCATGATTTTTTCAGGCGAAAGGCTGTGAGAACATCCAGAATGTCTTGCCATTCACGAGGAAAATCCTGCGAGAGGATCGCGCTGGCGTGTTTCCATTCCTGGCACTGATAGTGCGTGGCGATAAAATGCGGCAGACGGTCAGACAGCATGTAGATGTGTTCTCTTTTTGATCTCACTACAGATAGCTCAATCCTGTATCTTACACAACCAACCAATTAGGAATTCTATGGTGTCTTGACCGGCTTGGCAAACCTCTACATATCCCAGTCTATGACCCAGCTTTCCCACATCCGCAATTTCTCCATCGTTGCCCATATCGACCACGGCAAATCCACCTTGGCGGATCGTTTGATCCAAGAGACGG
>CAWUJT010000162.1:0-1988 GCA_963922715.1 uncultured Thalassobacter sp. | reverse complement strand
CCCACGGACCCACCACACACAGTCATCCGCCATCACGCGACCTCCTTTTCAACATACGTTTTTGATAATGCGTTGAAATGTGTGACATGACAATTTGTCATTTTAATGATGTTTGTTTTCAAGCTACGATTTGCATATGACATATGATCTTCTTGTTGCCGATGCCGCCTATTCCAGTTGGTCTTTCCGAGGCTGGCTTTTATTTCGGAAATTTGACATCCCCGTGCGCGTGAAGTGGACCAAACTTTACGATCCATCGTTTCAGTCCGATTTGGCGCACTGGGCACCTGCCAAAAGTGTTCCGGTCGTGCGCACGCCGCGCGGGGGGCTATGGACAGACAGCCTTGCAATTGCAGAAGGACTGGCTGAAGCCCATCCTGATGTGAGCTTCTGGCCAGAACGCCCCCATGACCGCGCCTTCGCGCGCTCTTTGACGGCAGAGATGCACAGTGGCTTTACGGCCCTACGCGAAGCCTGTCCGATGAACTTACGCGAAGTTTGGCCTGCCTTTAATATCTCGGACATTGTCAAAGCCGATCTTGCACGGCTAGAGCTTCTGTGGTCCACCGCGCGCACGCACAAAGCCTCGGCAGGGGACTGGCTGTTTGGTGAGTATACAATTGCCGATGCGTTCTTCGCCCCGGTTGCGGCACGGATTGCGTGCTACCGTTTGCCTGTCTCAGCGGCGGCACAAGCTTATGTGTCCGCCCATCTGGCCGATCCGGCCTTTGATGAATGGCGTACTATTGCACGCGCGCAAGACCGCAAGTTGGATGTCTATCCCCATCCGCCTGAACCTCTGCCCTGGCCACAGTTTAAGAGTGATTGAGACATTTCTTCTGTCATCGAGAGGTTCATTTGCGTCAATGATCCGTTAGTGGATCATTTGAAAATGTCGCAAATGGTTAGACAGCTTTACGCATTGATCAAAATGCACCACTGCTCACGCCACGTACATAGGCACCGAGTACATATATTACGAAAGCAAATAGAAATATAGATACCCCGAGAATACGGCGAAATATGCCCGGGCTCTTACCGCCCATTGGTGTAAATGTAAGTGCGGCTCCGGCGCCCATTAGAAAAATGCTGCCCATTTATTTAACCTTTCTACAATCAACTTTATCGAAAGCTTAAAATTAAAAATGGACGATTTTATGTAAAGCGAGCGACATTTTCTAACTTCAGCTTTGGTGAAGATTGAAGCCGCCGCCTTATTTCACCAAAACTCTGCGCACGCGAAACTCCTCCAGCAATCCGGCCTCGGCCACAGCATCATACAGCCGTTGCGACATGAACATTGTATTCTTGATGAATTTCTCGACCCACAGATCGGCGCCCAGCAGGGCCTGTTGGGATACCACCACGTCATCATCTTTGGCCTCATAGGAGATAGATGTCGGCCTGTTTTGCCCTTCTATTTTAACCACTATCGGATGCTTTGATTGCGTCCAGTCAATCGTATTCTTCATCACCCCCGGCACAACAATCGCCGCCGGTTCTTCAATCACCGATCCGTCATCGTCGATGATCGGGGCGACGGGGTAAAACACCGCATCCGGCAGATGTGCGTTTTGCAAGAGGGCCAGACAATCGTTGGCGGCGGTGAACCAATCCTCGCGCACAAAGCCCGGCAACCGGCGAAAGGCCGCCCCCTGACGGCGCCGCATCTCCTCCATCTCCTCAAGTTCATACTCGTATCTATTAATGGAATAGAGCCCTTCAGAAAGTCCAAAGGGCGGTTTCGGCGTTTCGCCCCGCCGGACAGCTTCGAGAAATCTTTTTGAGTTATCACGGGCAATTTTGCTATTCTCATCCGCGCGATTTGTGGGACGCTTCCATGCAAACCTTCTTCTTGGATCTCCCCCGTCCCAAAAATGCAGCGATCCACCAAACATAATCAGTCATATTAAAATCCTTTCTGACAGCCATGGCTATGGGCTGTCGATCACTGTTGCCTTTTGCAGATGGAAATCATCCGCCACGCC
>CAWUJT010000161.1:0-2067 GCA_963922715.1 uncultured Thalassobacter sp. | reverse complement strand
GCCGACGTATCCAAACGCAAAGACGCGCGTGTCCCAGGGACGAGCAGTTCTGCTTTTCTGAAATAGGCCCGTAATTCTTCTTTCACGATGCCCAACTGACGCCGTGCGGCCCGGACAGTCATGGATTGCCAAGGCGCGGCCTCCAATGGGATGAGGTGCAGGTCTGTGTTGGGCAGATTGTCAACCGCATAACCAATGCCGAGGCGGTAGGAGGCGATATGCTCTTGCTTGAACCGCCAGTGTTCTGGGTAAAGCGTGGTGGAGACCTCTATAAACAGATCAACCGCGGACTCACTAATGTCAGATGCTGCCCCCATGGTGGCCCCGATCACAAATGCCTCGTCTTGCACATGCAGGCCTCTGCCCAAAAGCACATGGATGCAATCGTGGCGCGCGAGGCTGATAGCACCTGGCAAAGCCTCGGGGCTTTCGGGGTTCTCGTAGCGCTTGATGATGTCCGGCACATCCTCGGCTGCGGCGGCAGGCATGGTGGCCAGAACCTCTGCGATGGTCATGTCATCGGTATCAAGTCCAGGGGTCCATTCATCCCAATTTAGATCAATCCGCCGTCCCATGCCGTTAGTTCCCCGGCGCAGAAAAATCGGTGATCGCTGCAAAGTCGGTGTTCTCTGCCACAGCAGCTTGTAAGGCATCTTTGAGGGCGCTCACGTTTGCCACATCCACAAACGTGCCTAAGTCGGAGCGGCGTAAGACATGGCTGCCAGAGATACCAATTCCGATGGTTGAAAGTTGAATCGGGGTTGTCGCGGCAAGCTGTTTAATTTCTGCGTCAAGGGCTTGACTGTCATCCGCAACGCCGTCGGTTGTGACAATCACCCGGAAGGTTCCAAAGCTACGTACGCGGCTTGCCTCTTCCGCTAAAAGCGTTTGCGCGGTCTGAATGGCTCGGGTCAGCGGGGTCGAGCCATCACTGCGGATCGGGCGGAGGACTTGCGCCAGAGTGCCCTTCGCCTCGGCCACGGATGTGAAGGGTAAAACCACACCTGTGTTCAAAGCCACAACGGCCACGCGATCGTCATCGGCCATCGGTTCAAGTGCTTCGACCACAGCCTGCTTGGCCGCCCGGATATCTCCACTCATTGAGCCGCTGTCGTCCAAGACAATCACTGTCATGCGGCGATTAGGATCGGGTTGCGCTTCAACATTGCCCGCATCGCTCCCAGGCCAGGTGGCAATGGCTGTCCAATCCGGCGTGACTGGGCTCGTGTCTACTTGTATCACATAATCACGTAGAGTGTTATTCCAGACAACAAAACCGACCACACCGAGCGCGAGGAGTAAAACCAGAGTATCTTGGGATTTCATATGAAGGCCCCCTTCACTGCAAGGGCGAGAAGGTTGTGGCCTCGGCCTGTACTGTGAGCACGCGAAAGACGACGCGCATATTCTCACGCCATTCCGCTTCGGTGGCCGGTGGATTATGTGCCGGGCTGCTGATACCCACCCCATCAACTGTAAATTGCTCCCGGTTTACGCGGATGCCCAAATCCTGTGCGTAGCCCTCAAGCGCATCGACCACAGCGATGGCACGATCAAGTGACAAGTTTTGTGTGGAGGTGCGGATCGCTCGCAGCTCAGCATTATCTGCGCCATCTTGTTCACGCCGCAGGAAATGCAGCGGGTCAGAGTGCCCTTCCACCGTGATGATCGCTCCGGAATAGGTCGAGGCCAAGCGCAGGATTTCTTCAAAGTCCGAGGCATAGAGAGCGATTGGAAATGACGTGCTGTCGGGTTCAAAATAAACTTGGAAATCGATCTTCGTGTTTGCATCCAACTGCCCGGTGCGGCGCAAACGTTGAACCGCCGCCGCCGCGGCCTCAGGATTGAAGGCGGCAATTTGACGTTCATCAAGGTTGCTCAGCCCATCTGTTAGTGTTGTGTAATCCCATTCCGCTGTGCTGAGGTTTGCCGGCGCGTCCAAGCGGTCTGCCCCTCGTAAGGCGACATTCACCTCCTCTAGCAGCACCTCAAACCGGCGTGGATCGTCGGGATCGCTGAAATGTGCAGCGTTGCCCGCCCAGCCATCGGTGATCGCGTCTTGCCACA
>CAWUJT010000160.1:0-2110 GCA_963922715.1 uncultured Thalassobacter sp. | reverse complement strand
TAGAAAAGTTTGCAACAAAGCCGTTCCAGAAGATGCCTTCCCTTTTTCACCATGCATTTCAATTTGAAAAGGACACTGTGAGAATGTTGACCTGATACCATGTTCTGGCATTTCAACGCTTCCTTCGCTTCACGCCACCCCTCTGCCCGGGCCGTCCCGCTTTGCTACGGCCTTCTGCTTTGCGGGCATCATCAACCGCTTGGTCTACTGCCGATTGCCGGGCAAGGGGATCATCGGAGACGACAAGATCCACCGTCTCCAGGCGTTTGATCTCATCCCGCAGGCGGGCAGCTTCTTCGAACTCCAGGTTCTCGGCGGCCTTGCGCATGTCGGTGCGCAAGCCATCCAAATGCGCTTGCAGGTTTGCCCCCACCAGCGGCGCGTCGACTTTGGCGGTGACGCGGGCCATGTCGGTGTCGCCTTTATAAAGCCCTGCCAGCACATCTTCGACGTTCTTTTTCACTGTCGCCGGGGTGATGTCATGGGCCTCATTATAAGCGATCTGCTTGGCACGCCTGCGGTTCGTTTCAGCCAAAGCACGCTCCATAGAGCCGGTGATGCGATCGGCATACATGATCACCCGCCCCTCCGCGTTGCGCGCCGCCCGGCCGATGGTTTGCACCAGCGAGGTCTCCGAGCGCAGAAAACCCTCTTTGTCTGCATCCAAAATCGCCACCAAGCCACATTCGGGAATGTCCAACCCTTCACGCAGGAGGTTAATCCCCACCAGCACATCAAACGCGCCCAGCCGCAGATCGCGCAGGATCTCGATGCGCTCAATCGTGTCGATGTCAGAGTGCATGTAGCGCACCTTGATCCCCTGTTCGTGGAGGTATTCGGTCAGGTCTTCGGCCATGCGCTTGGTCAGGACCGTCACCAGGGTGCGGTAGCCCTTTGCCGTCACCTTGCGGATCTCATCCAGCAGGTCATCCACCTGCATCTCCACCGGCCGGATTTCCACCTCGGGATCAAGCAAGCCAGTGGGCCGGATCACCTGTTCGGTGAACACACCCCCCGTTTGTTCCAATTCCCAACCCGCAGGCGTGGCGGAGACGAACACCGATTGCGGGCGCATCGCATCCCATTCCTCGAACTTCAGCGGGCGGTTGTCCATGCACGACGGCAAACGGAAGCCGTGTTCGGCTAGCGTGAACTTCCGTCGGTAATCGCCGCGATACATGCCGCCAATCTGCGGCACGCTGACGTGGCTTTCATCGGCAAAGACAATCGCGTTGTCGGGGATGTATTCGAACAGGGTCGGCGGCGGCTCCCCCGGGGCGCGACCTGTCAAATACCGTGAGTAATTCTCAATGCCGTTGCAAACGCCCGTGGCCTCAAGCATTTCCAGATCGAACTGGGTGCGTTGCTCCAGCCGCTGGGCCTCCAAAAGTTTGCCTTCGCCCACCAATTGGTCAAGCCGCTTTTGCAGCTCGGCCTTGATGCCCTTCATGGCCTGCTGCATCGTCGGGCGCGGTGTGACGTAATGCGAATTAGCATAGACACGGATTTTCTCGAAAGTGCCGGTTTTTTCGCCCGTGAGTGGGTCGAATTCAGTGATGCTCTCCAACTCCTCTCCGAAAAACGACAGTTTCCAGGCGCGATCCTCCAGGTGGGCGGGCCAGATTTCCAGGCTGTCGCCGCGCACCCGAAAGCTGCCGCGCTGGAAGGCCGCATCGTTGCGGCGGTACTGCTGGGCGATCAGATCGGCCATCACCTTGCGCTGGTCATAGGCCTCCCCAGCCATCAGGTCTTGCGTCATCGCGCCATAGGTCTCGACCGAGCCGATGCCGTAGATGCAGCTGACCGAGGCCACGATAATCACATCATCCCGTTCCAGAAGCGCGCGGGTGGCGGAGTGGCGCATCCGGTCGATCTGCTCGTTGATCTGACTCTCCTTCTCAATGTAGGTGTCGGAGCGCGGCACATAGGCCTCGGGCTGATAATAATCGTAGTAGCTGACGAAATACTCCACCGCGTTCTCTGGGAAAAAGCCCTTAAACTCCCCGTAAAGCTGGGCGGCAAGGGTCTTGTTGGGGGCAAGGATGATGGCCGGGCGCTGAGTCTCTTCAATCACCTTGGCCATGGTGTAGGTTTTGCCGGTGCCGGTGGC
>CAWUJT010000159.1:0-2254 GCA_963922715.1 uncultured Thalassobacter sp. | reverse complement strand
CGGCTGACACGGGTGCCGCTGTAGCGGCGTGCCGCCTTGTATTCGCGCACCTCGAGGGGATCGTCCGGGGCGTCTATCTGCCCTGCGGCCTCTGCGGCGGCTTTCTCCGCACGGGCCATAAGGATTTCATGGGCAGAGTGGCGGTCTACCACCTGGTCATATTTGCCCGAAAGTGGTGACGCCGCCATCACGGCGACCCGATCGGCCTCTGTGATCGGGCCAAGCTGGGAGGACGGGGGGCGGATCAGGGTGCGCTCTGCAATGCTTGGGGTGCCTTTGGCCTCCAGAAACGACGTCACGGCCTCTCCGATGCCGACATCGCGGATCGCCTCTGCCGTGTCAAAGGCGGGGTTCGGGCGATAATTTTGCGCCGCGCGCGCCAACGCGCGTTGATCTTTGGCGGTAAAGGCGCGCAAGGCATGCTGCACCCGGTTGCCCAACTGCCCCAGCACATCTTCGGGCACATCCTCTGGGTTTTGCGTCACGAAATACACGCCCACCCCTTTGGAGCGAATAAGTCGCGCCACTTGTTCGACTTTGTCCACAAGGGCCTTGGGCGCATCGTCAAACAACAGATGCGCCTCATCAAAAAAGAAAACCAGCTTTGGTTTGTCGGGATCGCCCACCTCTGGCAAGGTTTCAAAAAGCTCCGACAACAGCCAAAGCAAAGCTGTGGCATAAAGGCGCGGAGACTGCATGAGCCGATGAGCCGCCAAAATGGAAATGCGCCCGCGTCCATCTGGATCAACCCGCATCAAATCGGCCAGATCGAGGGCGGGCTCACCCAGGAAGGCCTCGACCCCTTGATTTTCCAGCACAAGCAGGCGTCTTTGGATGGCCCCGATCGAGGCCGTGGAGATCGCCCCATAGCGGAGCGCAAGGGCTTTGCGTTCCTCACCGACGAACACAAGCAGAGCGCGTAAATCTTTCAAGTCCAACAGGGCTAGCCCCTCTTCATCGGCCAGACGAAAGGCAATGTTGAGCACGCCCTCCTGGGCCTCGGACAAGTCCAAAAGCCGTGCAAGCAGAAGTGGCCCCATGTCTGACACGGTGGTGCGGATCGGGTGGCCAGATTGTCCAAACAAGTCCCAGAAAATCACGGGAAAGGCTTCATACCGATAATCTGCAAATCCGATTTTCGCCGCACGGGACTGAAACGCCTGATGCAACTTGAAATCCACCGAACCAGCCTTTGCAAGACCGGCCAAATCTCCTTTGACATCTGCCAAGAACACCGGCACCCCTTGTGCAGAAAAGCTTTCGGTCAAGATTTGCAGTGTTACGGTCTTTCCAGTGCCCGTTGCCCCAGCCACAAGTCCATGGCGGTTTGCATAAGCTAAGCTTAGGTTTTGGGGCATGCTGTAGTCAGGCCCACCACCGCCAACAAAAATACAATCTATCATGCCATCCTCCGTGTTATCGGTTTGCTAACCTCTTTGTGCGAATAAAGGAACTGTCTTGGCGAGAGCTATCGCTCAGACACTTCCTCCCTGTCGACTACACCGCGCCTCATGGCGCGGTTTTTTTCTTTTGCACCGCGCTACTTTGGCTTCAATATGCTGACACAGCGCATGCTGCCTTGTCGGCACGAGATAAGCACTTTATGTGATACTAATAAAAGGGCATCCCTGTTGCTTCGCGCTCTTTTTTAGATTTGGAGACCTCATAATGTTCTTGCGCTTTGTGTTTATAAGCATAGTATTTCTGTCCGCCTCTCTGAATGCGGCGGCCCAACAAACACCAAGTCTATCTGCCCCCGCACCTGACTCATCCGAAGGTGCAAATCGTGTTGGGGAAGTTTACCTGGGCACAATTCACGGTAATTGGTCAACCCGCTGTGTCCGAACCCCAGAAGGCCAAAACGATGTCTGCCATCTGTATCAGAGACTATTTGGGGCAAGTGGCAATGCCATTGCGGAGGCTTTGTTTTTTGCCGTGCCAGAGGGCGGAGAATATGTCAGTTTCGCTGAATTTATCGTTCCCTTGCAAACGCTTCTGACAGCAGGTTTGGGTATTGCGATTGATGACGGCCCAGTTCAGCGTGCGCCCTTTACCTATTGCGATCAAGGGGGATGTGTGGCGCGCGTGCCTTTGACAGCCCTCGAAATGCAAGCGTTTTCTACCGGGACAACGGCAAAACTCTCTCTGTCGCCGGCACGTGCTCCGGGACAGGTTGTGGACGCAACGATATCTCTGCTTGGATTTACGTCTGGCATGCAAGCCCTGTCAGAGGCGCTGACACGATCGCCAGAAA
>CAWUJT010000158.1:0-2438 GCA_963922715.1 uncultured Thalassobacter sp. | reverse complement strand
GGGGCTTCAAGGTTATCCTTGATCGCTTGCAAAAGTTTCGCGCCCAAAGCTCCGTCAACCACCCTGTGATCACAACTGAGGGTGACAGACATGATCGTTGCGGCCTTGATCGCCCCGTCGGCGTCAACAACGGGTTTTTTCACGCCACTGCCCACCGCCAATATCCCAGAGTGCGGTGGGTTGATGATGGCGTCAAAATTATCGATGCCGAACATGCCCAGGTTTGAGATTGCGAAGCTGCCCCCTTGATATTCATGGGGGGCGAGTTTGCGGTCACGGGCGCGGGCGGCCAGATCTTTCATCTGGGCCGAAAGCGCAGACAACGATTTGACCTCGGCATCTTTTAACACGGGGGTGAACAGTCCGCCCTCTATCGCGACAGCCACAGCCACATCAGAGGCTTGCATCTTGAGCATCCGATCCTCCGCCCAGACAGCGTTGGCGTCAGGAACCTGTTGCAGCGCAAGTGCACAGGCCTTGATGATAAAATCATTGACCGAGAGTTTTACACCGCGTGGTTCCAGTGTTTTGTTGAGTTGGCTGCGGAAGGCGAGCAGTGCGTCAAGCTCGATCTCGCGGCGGAGATAAAAATGCGGAACGGTTTGTTTGGCTTCTGTCAGCCGGGCCGCGATGGTTTTGCGCATGCCGTCGAGTTTCATCTCTTCGAATGCACGCCCTTCATACATGGCAAGGACTTGCTCCGTGGTGGGCCCCTGTGCCGCTGGACTTGTCGCACCAGCACCAGCAGGCTTTGCTGGAGCAGCCGCGGGATGTGTCGTGTCATCTTGGGAGGGTTTGGCTTGTGGTTGCGCGGCTTCAACATCGGCCTTCACGATACGACCGTGGGGGCCAGAGCCTTTGATTTGGCGGAGATCAAGGCCTTTGTCAGCGGCAATGCGGCGCGCTAAGGGGCTGGCGAAGATGCGTTGACCTTGAGTTGTCGGGGCAGGGGGCGCGGCCTTCTCAGACGCCCCTGTCGGGGCGGCTTCGGCAGCCGCAGCGGCGGGCGATGCCGCCGCAGGGCTTGCGGCAGATGGTGCTGCGATATCACTGTCGGTTTCGCCTTCGGCCAGCAGGACCGCAATGGGTGTGTTGACTTTTACCGCTTCGGTGCCTTCAGCAATCAGAATTTTGCCAATCACGCCGTCGTCAACAGCTTCAAATTCCATCGTGGCTTTATCCGTTTCAATTTCGGCCAAAAGATCGCCTGAGGCGACCTCATCCCCTTCTTTCACCAGCCATTTCGCAAGCGTGCCCTCTTCCATAGTGGGCGAGAGCGCGGGCATCAAAATTTCTGTTGGCATGAGTGGGGCGCTCCTATCTATAGGTCACTTGCTTGGCGGCGGCGACCACCTCAGCGGTGGTGACAAGAGCCAATTTTTCGAGATTGGCGGCATAGGGCATCGGCACATCCTTGCCTGTGCAATTGATCACCGGCGCATCCAGATAGTCAAAGGCGCGCTCCATGATGACAGCGCTGAGGTGGTTGGAGAGTGACGCAACGGGAAAGCCCTCCTCAACCGTCACACAGCGGTTGGTTTTCATCACCGACGCTAGGACAGTGTCATAGTCGAGGGGGCGTAAGCTGCGCAGGTCAATCACTTCTGCAGAGATGCCGTCATCGGCCAGTTGATCGGCGGCCTCTAACGCGTAGGTCATGCCGATGCCCCAACTGACAAGGGTGACATCCTGGCCTTCGCGCCAAATGCGCGCCTTGCCGAAAGGAATGGTGAAATCCTCCAAATCAGGCACCTCGAAACTGCGACCATAAAGGATTTCGTTTTCTAGGAAAATCACCGGGTTGGGGTCGCGGATGGCGGTTTTCAAAAGACCTTTGGCATCAGCGGCAGAATAGGGTTGCACCACCTTGAGGCCGGGAATTGAAGCATACCAGGCCGCATAATCCTGGGAATGCTGGGCCGCAACACGGGCCGCCGCGCCGTTCGGGCCGCGAAACACCATCGGTGCCCCCATTTGCCCGCCGGACATATAAAGCGTTTTGGCCGCTGAATTCACAATTTGGTCAATAGCTTGCATGGCAAAGTTAAACGTCATGAACTCAACAATAGGTCTGAGGCCTGCCATGGCAGAGCCCGTGGCGATCCCGGCAAAACCGTGCTCTGTAATCGGTGTGTCGATCACGCGTTTGGCACCGAATTCATCCAACAGGCCCTGGCTGACCTTATAGGCGCCTTGATATTCGGCCACTTCCTCCCCCATCAGGTAGACCGTTTCATCGCGGCGCATTTCCTCGGCCATAGCATCGCGCAACGCTTCTCGCACCGTTTGGGTTTTCACCGGTGTGCCTTCGGGGTAGTCCGGGGTGGCTTTGGAGACCACGGTGACCGGTGTCTGTGCGACGGCGGCAGGGGGCGCGGCGGCCTCCTCAACCGCCACAGGGGCGGCCTCTGCCCTCGCGGCCTCTGCGGACGCAGAGG
>CAWUJT010000157.1:0-2491 GCA_963922715.1 uncultured Thalassobacter sp. | reverse complement strand
TCAAGTAAATGATTAAAAGGCTTATACTTAGTGGTGCGTGCTGCGTTGCTTTCTCATGTTGCACATTTTAACAACACAGAACGCGGAGAAACAGAAAATTCAAATGGACTTCGATTTCGATAACCCGATCTACATTGCGCGTCCTTCCGTTGTGCGGCGCACGTTAAGTGTGGGGATGCAAGCTGTTCTTGGCGTTCTTTTGATCGAGGTGGCTCTGAACGCCCCGAGTGAAAATAATTTTTGGTCTCTCATCTTAATGGGCTGCGGTCTTCTGGCGCTGCTGGCGGCTTTATTTGTTTGGCAGAGTACAAAACACGGCATTGTGTTACGCAAAGAGGGCATTTTTCAGGAATCCGGCGACATCATCGTTTCCTTAGATGAAATCACCAGCATTGATCGTGGCGTGTTCAGCTTTAAGCCTTCAAATGGATTTTTGATCCGGTTGCGCAGGTCACAACCTTGGAAGTGGGTGCCGGGGCTGTGGTGGCGCATCGGTGCGCGTGTTGGAATAGGGGGTCTTTTGCCAAGTGCACAGACGCGGGTTTTTGCCGATACCCTCAGTGCGATGGTCGATGCACGTGACCGTGTCTAGCTCGTGGGTGTGCGAATGCTCTCGACACGTTCAACGGGGATTTCGCCCCCTTCTTCAAAAACCAATATATGCGCGCCGTCCTGAGCGATCTTGAGTTCGACCACGTGCTGATAAGAACTGACTGCGGTGGTTTGTGAAAATTCTCCATTCACAAAAGCATCTACAGAAAACGTGTAGCTACCATGGGGCACGTCTAAGCCGTTTTGGTCGGTTCCATCCCATATGAACGTGTCTTGATCGAGGGCAACGTCGAGGCGGGCGACCTCTTCTCCGTCTTCGTTACGGATCACAAGATCAGAAGCGTCAGCCGTCGGTGGAATATCGAGGTAAAGGGTAAGGTCGCTTCCGGTATAATTTATCGGAGCGTCTGATTTCACGTCCATACCGACCAGCGCTGTTAGCTGCCCAACACTTTGGGCATCTGCTTGCTCTTGAACCAATTGCATCAGATCTTCCAAAAGCATGTTGGTTTCGATCTGCATCTGCGACGAGCTGACGGTGAGCATTTGCTCAATCAGTTCATTTGTGCCGACAGGTTCTGTGGGGTCTTGGTTTTGAAGCTGCACGGTCATCAGTTGGAAGATTTCTTCCGGATCAATCGCCAGTGTACTGTCGTTTTGGCTTTGCGCAGGAGTGTTTGTGCTGGTTTGAGCAGGGGAGGAGGCACTTACGTTCATGTGTTACAGTCTCATATCTAGACGGCCAGTCATCGTTTGGCCGAGGGTTGTCGTTGATTGCGTGAGTGGTGTGGCGTTTAATGTCTGAGCGGGGTCGGCTTGTGTGTCATCCGGCAGGGACTGTTGTGGCGCACCTTCGGAGTGCCCCGAGCGAGAGCCGCTGGAGTGCAAATCCTGACCTGAGAAACTGATGTTGACCTGTACCCCTGGGCGTTCCCCCAAAGATTCAAAGAGCATGTGCGCATTGCGACGCATGAGGTCGAGTGTTTCAGGGCGCTCAGCATGCAATATATAGTGAACACCTGTGTCTTGGCTTGAAATCGAGATGCGCACAGTGCCAAGCTCCGGCGGATCAAGGGCAATCTCTATCGGAAAACGCCGTTCAGATGCGACCTGAGATACGGTTTCCATGACTTTGGAGGCGATCTCGGGACTTATTGGAACGGATGTCCGCAACAGGGTAGGCTCGGAGCGGATTATATTTTCGCCAGGCTCAAATCTAAAAACGGGATCGGAAGAGGTCAATGCTCCTTTTTCCAGCAATTCAATTTTAAAATCAAATGGATTGGACGTGGTCTCTGACACAAAAGTTCCCCTATTCAAAGAGCTGAGTTTCGTATCGTCTTTGTATTCAGAGGGATCAGATTGTGTTTGGCGATCAAAATCAGTGTTGATGTGCTTCACAGACTCACTGAGCTGCAGTTTGCCTTCTACCGCAGGAACGGTTTCACCGATGTTCGTTACATTATTAAACAATTTTGGGGTTTTGGTTTCTATCTGATTTTTGGCTGTTGTGTATTGCGGCACTGCTTCATCTGATTTTAGAAGCTGTGCCGTCGATTTTTGAGTTTCAGGATGTTCAAGCGTTGTGGGCTTCGTTTGTAATGTAAAGTCTTGATTTATGCCATCCTGAGACTGAGGCATGTAAGGCTGGAGTGACTGTATTGTCTCTGCACGTTGTTGAAAATTGTCATCTGAGTTGAAATAATATCTCTGTTTTGGTGCCATTCCCGGGGTAACATCCACCAATCCATTGATATGTGTATCATTTGCGTTGAGGGATGTTTTCTGACTTGAAGATATTTTCTGGCGCGCATCGGCTACGGTCTCAATTTTCTTATCATCGGCACGTTGTATTTTTTCCAGTGTGTTCAGACTTGGTACGCCGGCATTCCGCGTATGTGTTTCAAGTTTATCTTCAGGGTAGGTATTGCTTTGTGCG
>CAWUJT010000156.1:0-2716 GCA_963922715.1 uncultured Thalassobacter sp. | reverse complement strand
GGTAACCTTTGAGGTGAGGGAAAGAGGACTGTATTTTTCACATCAGTTAAATAGCCGATATGAAAACACCAAACAAGTTGGCAATGCCAATGCGCGCATATTTTGCGCGGCCGGTTCGGTAGAGATGCGGCAAGAGAAACATGGCATGTCAGCATAGCTGATGTAATGTTATACTTTATGCTCAAAATTCCGCCTGCCGCGCCGTCTTATCGGTATAATCACAACCGTCTCAAACAGGTTCTGATTTTAGGTTGATTGGCCGGAAATATCCGGCGTTCTAGCCGCATTCTGCTTTGCAGCCTGGATGCCGCTTAGCATGCGTTGCCACACATCCGGGACGCCCCAAAGCACACCGCTGCCCCGCATTGAAATCACCACAGCAACGGCGAACAACGCGATCTCACGCTTGATAGCGTTGAGACTGCCGACAAGCCCCTTGGAGAAACCAATCTTGTTGAACATATAGATTATCAATACGACACAGGCTGCAATGGCCGCATAGCGACTAACAGTGCCGCCCCACAGCATTGCCACGCCGATTGCGACAAGTATAAAGCCTGGCTCCAGGAATGACTTGATGTTGGGCATGCCGGCAAAGGCACCGCCGACAATAAAGACTGATGCAAGCGACAGGCGCAGCAGAACACCGGCGGTTTCCCAGTCCATAACGGGTTTCAGGGCTGCATCTCCAAATAGACGACGGTCAAGCGCGTTATGACCGGACCCGAGGCCATAGAGCGCAAACATCATACCCGACAGGGCAACATCTCTCATCTGAACAAGGATCGCTGGTGCCATGTAAGTCTTCACGCCAGGGTCGATGCCATTGGTGGTCACGACAGGAAGGGCGATAACGAACGACCACAGGAGGAACGCATAGATGAGCGCAACCGGGCGTACAAGCAGGCCAGCCACCAGCATGATGCCGGTGATCAGCTCAAAGGTTGATAGTGTCGTCAGAAAAGCCCACGGCGTCAAAATACTTCCAGGTCCGAATAGCCACACCATGAAGAACTCATTGATATAGCCGGTGGTTGAAGTGTAGCTGGCAACCAGTTGCTCACTGCTGCCTGGAAAAAGCAACTTGGAAAGCTTATTCCAGCCGCCAGCAATAAATAGGGCTCCCATACCAAGACGGATGGCCATGGCAACCGTTGCCATATCCTGCATTCCCGTCATAGCTAATATCTGAAGAGATTTTTTATCAGTATTTTGCGAGGTGATTGCTTGAGATTTTTCAGATGTCATTTCAGTGTTCCTTGAGAACGCAATGCGTAAGCCTTGCTTAGTCTATCTGGTGGTATCGAAAATGCTGGCGAAGTCGTCTGCCTGCGGTTCGGGATGCAATGCGCGCGCTTCGAACTTGTCCCACGTCGCAAGCACACGTGTGCCGACCTTCACGCGGTTGTAAAGCTCGATGACATGCGCGTTATGCATTCGCACGCAGCCTTTGGATACGTTTTGTCCGATCGTCCAGGGCGCATCGGTGCCATGAATGCGGTAAAGCGTATTGCCGAGATAAAGCGCCCGCACACCCATGGGATTGTGGGGATGGCCACCTGGCACAAAGACCGGCAGGTCAGGGTTTTCTTTGCGCATGGAAGCAGTTGGCGTCCACGACGGGTTGACCGCTTTGCGGGTAACCCGCTCAAAGCCATGCCAGCGGCTTTCAGCACGCGGAACCGCGATTGGATAGCTCACCGCGCGGCCGCGACTAGTGACATGATAGAGACGGCGATCGCCAAAGCTGACGATAATATCGCCGGGCGCATGCTTTTTCGGAAAACGGACAAGAAGCTTGTCGTCAACCGAGTTCTCCTGCGGCTTAAAGAGCCAGGTCGACTGCGCGATTGCAGGTGTTGAGATCGCCGATGTTGCAAGGGCTGCTGCAAGAACAAGCCAGGCGGGATTAAATTTATGTTTCATGTAAAGATCCTCGTTCACATCTCGTATGAAGAGATGCGTTCAATACAGATTGAAGGACATGGGGAAAGCACCACGGGGATCTGACAGCATATCTATATACCGCCGGCCCGTGGATTATCAGCATCGTCGAGGAACGTCTAATTGCGCATCCGCAGCGCAATGGCGTAAATGGCCCAGAAGACAGCTCGTGCGTTATTCGTGGGCCCACGAATTTTATAATACCATCTGCCGAGTTCTCTGAAATGCCAGGGCAGGTGCGCAAAAAACGGAAAGCCTTGAGCGTCACCCAGATTTAATGCCAACCGCTCGTTATCATCATGGGTGCGAGAGCGCGCATTGGCCGGCGCAATATTTACTTTGCCACCACATTGCTTGCGGTATGGATCTGGAGCACGAAGTTTTGTGCATGGCTTGGAGTTAGCAAGCGGCTTTGAAGATATGCTTTCCTGCGACACGCCATGGTTCGCGATGTCGTAAAACCAACTAACAGCCGCCTGGGGAGTGACCGTCAGCGATGAGAACATTCCAAGACCAATCAGCAGAAAGGTAATGGTGAAAAACATCTGTATCTTGTGTCGCTTGAAGATCATTCTTAACCACTGCTAATTGTCAGCTCTCAACGCTGCTTAACAGAAGCGATAACAGTATCAGCTGCTTTGTTATATGCACCCTCACGGAATTGTGTCGGCAAGTGATGGAGTGAAATCTTTTGATGACTTCACGTCGATCATCGACAGGATACTCAAGGTTGTGATGGTGGGGATGGACCCAAACAGCGCCACATGGTGAA
>CAWUJT010000155.1:0-2734 GCA_963922715.1 uncultured Thalassobacter sp. | reverse complement strand
GGCAATTGTCAGGGCGGGTGGGCGTCTATGATCCTTGCGGCCACCCATCCCGATCTGATGGAGCCGATTGTGATTGCGGGGGCACCCATGTCCTACTGGGCCGGTGAAATGGGCAAAAACCCGTTTCGCTATCTTGGGGGCATCATGGGGGGCGCGGTTCCGGCCCTGTTCTCATCAGATCTCGGCGGTGGGGTCTTTGACGGCGCGAATCTGGTGTTCAACTTTGAGACACTTAATCCCGCGCGCACATGGTGGCGCAAGAACTATGACCTGTATGACAATGAATAATAGTGCGGACCGGTTTTTGGATTTTGAACGCTGGTGGTCTGGGTTTTACTTCATGAATGAAGCTGAAATCCGATGGATTTTGGAGAACCACTTTATTGGCAACAAGCTGACCCGTGGAGAAGCTCGCCTGAATGACAGCACCCTAATCGATCTGACCCGGATCAAGGTGCCGGTTATCGTCTTTGCCAGCCATGGCGACAACATCACCCGCCACAACAGGCACTGAATTGGATCCCCGATGTCTATGACAGCACAGAGGCCCTGCGCGCCAAGGGCCATGTGATCATCTACACCCTGCATGACAGCGTTGGCCATCTGGGCATCTTCGTGTTCGCGAAGATCGCACAAAAGCAACATAAGCAGATCACCTCTGTCGTGAAAACGATCGAAGCGCTTGCGCCCGGTCTTTATGAAATGGCCATCAAGCCGGACGGGGAGAGCTACCAAGTGTCGTTTGAAGCGCGCAGTATGGCGGATGTGCTGGCTCTAGATGATGGCCGCGAAGGCGCGCCATCTGCGCATCCGATAGCCAAAATAGATCTGACATGTTCACCACTCATTTCTTTGACCGTGAGGCACGTAGCCAAGCAAAAATCAAAGGGTTATGATCCTAGTGCGCCTGTGGAAACGTGCAAATCCAAAACCGCACCTGTTTCAGACGCCAGGGCGCGGGCTAAGGCACTTGGGAAATCATCTGTGTACACCACGCGTTCTCCGTAGATGCCATAGGCCCGTGCCAGTGTCACAAAATCGGGAGAGAGCATATCGGTGCCGGACACACGGCCAGGATATTGTCGTTCTTGATGGGCGCGGATTGTGCCATAGCTGCCGTTGTTGACCACCAGGATCACGGGTTTTGCCCCAACTTGACGAGCGGTGGCAAGCTCTTGACAGGTCATCTGGAAGTCGCCGTCGCCCGCAAAGCAGATCACCCGCCGCCCTGGTGCGGCCACTTCTGCGGCGATCGCAGCAGGCACGCCATATCCCATGGCCCCCGATTGCGGCGCAAGCAGGCGCGCTTTGGGACCGTAGCGCAGGAATTTGTCCGGCCAAGTCGAGAAATTTCCCGCGCCATGGGTCACGATCACATCCTCAGGTAGGACCGACCGCAGATGCGCCGTGACCTGCCCCATATCAACGGGCGAGGGCTGGGGGGAAAGATCAAAGCTTGCCTCATAGGCCTCCCGCGCCGCTTGCCGCCAGGCGCTCCAGCCGCCTTTGACAGGCTCTAATGCCGTGACAAAAGCCTCATGGCTTGCATGAATAGGCAAAGCGGTTTGGTAAATCTTACCCAATTCTTCAGAGGAAGGATGCACATGGATAATGCGCTGCTGCGGCTCCGGCACATCAAAAAGCCGCCAGGCATCTGTGACCATCTCCCCAAAGCGCAGGTTGAGGGCTAGGATGACATCGGCCTCTTGGATCAAATCTTTCACATAAGGATGCATGGCAACACCCGCTTCACCTGCGAAAATTGCGGCATGATTGTCGATCATGTCTTGAAACCGAAAGGCGCAGACGGCAGGAATATCTGAGCTTTTCGCAAATGCCTCTAGCGCCGTGCGTGCCGCAGGGCTCCAATTTGCACCAGCTATGAGGATCAAAGGCCGCTGTGCACCCCCCAGCATCGCGCGCGCCTCTTCTAGCGCGGCAGAAGGGGGGTGAGGTGGCTCTGGCAGGCGGATTTTGGTCAGAGGTTCTATGTTCATGGCGGGACCTGAAAGCATATCCTCTGGCAGAGCAATCACCACGGGACCAGGGCGGCCCGACTGGGCAGTGACCCAGGCGCGGGCCAGAAGTTCTGGCAGACGAGTCACATCATCTATTTCCACAACCCATTTCGCCATAGAGCTGAAAACGTCCCGGTAGTCGAGTTCTTGAAACGCTTCGCGGCCTTTTTGGTCTGTGCCCACTTGACCGATGAACAGAAGCATCGGCACGGAGTCCTGCATCGCGGTATGCACGCCGATTGCCGCATTCGTAGCACCCGGTCCACGGGTGACAAAACAAATCCCCGGCGTGCCGGTCAGCTTGCCCCAGGCCGCAGCCATAAACGCGGCCCCGCCTTCCTGACGACACAGAACAAACCGATGCGCGCTGTCATACATCGCATCGAGCGCGGCCAGAAAACTTTCCCCTGGAACGCCAAAGGATGTGCGCGCCCCCAAAGCGATCAAACTCTCAATCAAAATATCCCCGCCATGACGCATGATCTATCCTCCCTGATTGAGAATACCCTTGCCAAAGCGCGCCCAATCCGCAACCCATGTTTTAGAGAAGGAACGCCCATGAAAATCGCCGCTTGGTCTGGTCCGCGCAATCTTTCAACGGCCCTGATGTATAGTTTTGCCGCCCGTGGTGATTGTGCGGTCTGGGATGAACCCTATTACGCGGCTTATCTTGAAGCCGCCGAGGTGGTGCATCCATTGCGGCATGCGATCCTTGC
>CAWUJT010000154.1:0-2805 GCA_963922715.1 uncultured Thalassobacter sp. | reverse complement strand
CTGGAGCGGATTCCGTATTTTCATCTGGGGATACATCCACATCAGCGATGTTTTGAGTATCGACAAAACTGGTTGTTACCTGATTGGACAGTTGAATGTCTGTTTGTGCGTCAGACGGGGATGATATGTCGATATTGGTTGTACCATTATGAGATATTTCGCTTGTGGTTTGCTGAGCGCTGGCGCGTATTTGTGTTCGTATGTCGTCAACAAGTCCACTGATGTCTGCCGGTACCTGAGCAGTGTTTCGCTTTGAGGTTGAAGTTGCTTGTTGGGGGTTTTGTTGATGAGCTCCAAAATTGAGATCTACAGCATCAAGTTGACTGTGTGCCCAGTCAAAACCGTTCTGAATATCTTGAAGAGCTTTGTTAATCGTATCTTCAGTTGTTGCAAGCGCTTCTTCGGCCTTTTGGTTTCCTATGGTACTTTGTTGTTGTGCAAGATACTCAGGATTGCTTTGCAAGGCTTCAAGGAGTTGGTAGATGTCTTGAGGAGACATGATTGTGTTGGCTGTTGCGCGGCCAGATATCATCACACATAGAAGTGTCAGAACAATCAGCGTGAAAAAAGATGTTCGGTTTTTATAAAACGGCTTTCGGGTATAACGTACACTCATATTAGATCAAAGCTCATCTGACAGGTATCAAATTCCATGACATAATATCCATGTAAACTGTCTAAACTTTGACATGATTGTGCGATTTATGTCAAAATTGGACCAGCGGCTTGAAAAATAACCCTCTGCAGCATGAGATTCAGAACCACAAAGGTCGGCAACGAGAAGATTCATGTCGGCTGTGTGTCACGCTTGAGAACCCCTGCTAATTATGTAGAATCGACATACGCAAGGAGGGATGTCGATGAAAGCCTATGTCAAAGCACTTGTGGTCGGGGGCGGGGCTGTTGGAACATCAATCGCCTACCACCTTGCAAAAGCCGGTTGGGAAGATGTTTTGCTGCTGGAGCGGGACGAATTGACAAGCGGCTCCACTTGGCATGCTGCTGGCCTCTTGCCGCTTTTTAACATGAGCTATGCGACTTCTCACATCCACGATTACTCGGTGAAGTTCTACAAAACACTCGAAGAAGAAACAGGTCTGAACGCGGGCTTCTCTGTTGTGGGCAATTTGCGGATGGCGCAGACACAAGATCGCATGGATGAATATATGCTCTATGCGAGTACTGCTGAGACGGTTGGCATTCCCTATGAATGGCTTTCACCCGCTGAGATCAGGGCGCGTTATCCATTGGTTCGGACTGAGGATTTGGTCGGGGCGATTTATCATCCAACCGATGGCTATATCAATCCTGCCGATGTGACAATGGCCATGGCCAAAGGTGCGCGGCAGCGGGGGGTGGTGATCGAGCGCAAGTGGCAAGTGGATGGGTATGTGTGGCAGGGTGATCACTGGGCTGTGACGATCACCAAGATGACAGATCAAGGCGGCAACTTAGTCCCAACAGAAGAAAAAATGGTGATCCAGGCCGAGCATGTGGTGACCGCCACCGGCAACCATGCGCAGCGCACGGCCAGGCTTTTGGGGATCAAAATGCCTGCGATCCCTGTTGAGCATCAGTTCATCGTCACCGAACCCGATCCTGCATTGGCGGATTGGCGCAAGGAAAATGGCGAGCACCCGGTGCTGCGCGATGCCGATGCGAAGTGGTATGTCCGCGAGGAGCGTGGCGGTTGGATCCTTGGACCTTACGAATATGGTGCGCCCGCCCGATTTGAGTATGCAGTGCCGGAAAGCTTCCGCGCGGATCTGTTCCCACTCGATCTGGAGCGGATCGAGGCGGAATATATGTCGTTTATTCACCGTCTGCCCTCATCAGAGCATGTCGGTCTCAAAGATGATTATAATGGCCCGATTTGTTATACGCCTGATGGCAATCCACTTGTCGGGCCTGCGCCCGGTTTGCGCAATATGTGGTTGGCGGAAGGTTTTTCCTTTGGCATCACGGCGTCAGGCGGCGCGGGTTATTACCTGGCGCAGATGATGGTGGAAGGTGAGGCGGAGATCGATATGGCCTCCCTCGATCCTAAGCGCTACGGGCACTGGATGACAACGGAATATGCCGCGCGCAAGAACGAGGAGGCTTATGCCCACGTCTATATTTTACACCATCCTGACGAGGAACGCGAAGCCTGTCGTGCTTTGCGCACGTCACCGGCGTATGATCGGCAAAAGGCCCTTGGGGCGCAGTTTGGGCAGGTCAATGGCTGGGAACGGCCAAATTACTATGGACCTCTTGCAGCACCTGCAGATTTTGACCATCACAGTCGGTCTTTCCGGCGGGGCGGTTGGTGGGCGTATGCCAAGGCCGAGGCCGAAGCTTTGCGCTCAAAAGTCGGATTGATTGATGCCACAGCCTTTGCCAAGCACGTTGTCAAGGGCCCTGGGGCGACGGCGTTCTTAGATTGGTTTACCTGCAACCGCTTGCCAAAGGTGGGGCGCATTAACTTGACTTATGCGCTAACATCTGCGGGCACCACGCGCACTGAATATACCATCGTCCGCTTTGGGCCGGACGCCTATTACCTTGTTTCCGCTGGGGCTTGGGCCGATTATGATGGAGATTATTTGCGTAAAGCGGCTGAAGATAAAAGGGATGACTTTGGCTATATATCCATTTCAAACGTCACATCCATGTGGGGCGTTTTTGCGCTGGCAGGTCCGAATACCCGTGATCTTTTGAAAGATCTCCTTCGAGATGCCGATCCTGCAACCGCACTATGCAACAAGCGATTTCCCTGGCTGTCAACCAAAGAGATTGAACTGGGCATGTGTCCAGTGAATGCTG
>CAWUJT010000153.1:0-2835 GCA_963922715.1 uncultured Thalassobacter sp. | reverse complement strand
GGCGAGATGTCCCGCCCGGGTTTGGATAAAGGCTGTGAAGGAGCAATCAGCCTTTTGAGAACTCCGGATAGGCCTCCATGCCCAATTCGGACATATCAAGACCTGTGATCTCGGCCTCTTCAGAGACACGGATGCCCATCACGGCATTCAGGACAAACCAAACGATGCCGGATGTCACCACAACGAAGATACCTACAACGAGGATAGAGTAAAGCTGCACGACAAGTGATGCATCACCATTGGTGAGGACCACAGCAATTGTGCCCCAGATACCTGCAAAGAGGTGAACGGGAATGGCACCAACAACATCGTCAATCTTCAGTTTATCCAGCAGTGGCACGGTGAACACAACGATCACGCCACCGATTGCACCGATAATGGTGGCCATGCCCAGGCTTGGCGTCAATGGCTCTGCTGTGATCGACACAAGCCCAGCAAGCGCCCCGTTCAACACCATGGTCAGGTCGACTTTACCATACATCACCTGGGTCAAGATTAGCGCGGCAATCGCACCACCCGCCGCCGCAGTGTTGGTGTTGGCAAAGATACGTGACACGTCTGCCACATCTCCGACAGTTCCCATGGCAAGTTGCGACCCCCCGTTGAAGCCAAACCAGCCGAGCCACAGAATGAATGTACCCAGTGTGGCCAAAGCAAGGTTAGATCCCGGGATGGGGTTCACTTTGCCATCCTTGAACTTGCCTAGACGTGGTCCAAGGATAATGGCGCCGGTCAAAGCCGCCCAACCGCCAACAGAATGCACAACGGTCGATCCCGCAAAGTCCAAGAAGCCCATTTCGTCAAGGAACCCACCGCCCCATTTCCAAGAGGCTTGCAAAGGATAGATGAAAGCCGTCAGCACGATCACAAAGATCAAGAAGGGCCAGAGTTTAATCCGCTCGGCCAAAGTTCCTGAAACGATTGAGGCTGTTGTGGCACAGAACATCAACTGGAAGAAAAAGTCGGACCCGGTTGAGGCATAGCTATAATCGTCTGCGGCATCTGCTGTGACACCAACGGCTTCAAGAACACCGTAGCCCCAAACGCCAGAAAGCACGCCGTCCCACATCCATGTGCCCAGTGGATACATCAGATTGTAGCCGATTAGATAATAGAAAATAGCGGCGAGTGAGAAAAGGGAGATATTTTTAGTGAGCTGCATTGTGACGTTTTTGGAGCGCACAAGGCCAGCTTCCAACATCGCAAAACCCGCGGCCATCCAAAACACAAGAAAGCCACCGATGAGAAACAGCAGAGAGTTAAAAATGAAGACACTGTCGGTGGAGGCGTTCACACCTGGCACCGGGCCTTCTTCCTGTGCAAACCCCATACTTGGGAGCACAACAGCCAGTGTGGCTAAAGGCAGATATTTGATAAATTTCATGGCTATCATTTCCTTAATATCTAGAGACGTTTAAAGCGCGTCGTCATCAGTTTCGCCGGTGCGCACACGCACGGCCTGTTCCACAGGCAGTACGAAAATCTTGCCATCGCCGATTTTATCGGTTTTGGCGGTGAATTGGATGGTTTCGACAACCTGGTTCACCAAGCTTTCGGCAACCACAAGCTCCAGTTTGATTTTAGGCACAAAGTTCACGGCGTATTCTGCGCCACGATAGATTTCAGTATGACCAGATTGTGAGCCAAAGCCCTTAATCTCAGTCACCATCATCCCGCGCACACCCAAAGCGGTAAGCGCTTCGCGCACCTCCTCAAGCTTGAACGGTTTGATCGCTGCTATGACAAGTTTCACTTTCTACATCCCCTTCCACTTATATGAAAGCCTTGCTCAGGCTGAGGTAAACTAAGCGGCGGGTTTCGGGCTTGCGTCCACATACGTTAAGAATTTGATCATCTTAAGATCGGGAAAACATGACAATCGATGCATAAATCATCAGTGGTGACTGTTTTTTGTGCAAAACTCAAATGCTTTCAACGATGATCAGGTTTTCCTTATTCGTAAGAGTACGGTACTATTTCACAAACAAAGACTTAAATCGGGCAATATCACACACGCATGGCCATTCCTACCAAAGTCACCCCTGGAAAACGTTCTTTGAAGGGCCGTGGACAGCCCTCCCGGACTGTGCGCAAGCGGCGTCGCAAACCGCAGAATACACTGGCAAAGCGGCTTTCTGCCCAATGGGCAGCGGCGCAAGCCCGGGGCAAAAATGGACGCTTGCGCCGTTCCAAAACGTTCTTAGGCCGTGTTTGGCTTTTTGTCAGGCAATTCTTTAAGTTTTCACTCGTTATCTTTTGGGGGCTGTTCTGGCGTGGGGTCGTCACCGTTGCTCTGATTTTAGCATTGGCGATCGGCGTATCTTACACGCAGCTACCTGATATGGATGCATTGTTTGATGGGCGCGTGCGCGGCTCTGTCACTCTGTTGGATCGTTATGATAAAGTGTTTGCCTGGCGCGGGGATCAATTTGGCGGACCGATACGGGCCGGAACGGTGACACCGCATCTTGTCAACGCCATCATTGCAACAGAAGACAGGCGGTTTCGCTGGCATCCTGGAATTGACCCTAGGGGCATTGCTTCGGCAATCCGCATTAACCTACGTGAAGGGCGGGGGCCGTTTTCCGGCAATGGTGGCTCCACACTTACACAACAGGTGGCGAAATTGTTGTGTCTGGGCGTGCCCTTCGATCCCACATCCGGCATGACTGAATCAGAGTATGAGGCAGACTGCCGACGGGGAAGCCTGTGGCGAAAAATTAAGGAAGTGCCCTATGCAATGGCGCTTGAATTGAAATTCACGAAAGATGACATCCTCAGTATTTATCTCAATCGCGCCTACCTTGGCGCAGGCGCGCGCGGCTTTGCCGCCGC
>CAWUJT010000152.1:0-2860 GCA_963922715.1 uncultured Thalassobacter sp. | reverse complement strand
TACTTAGATTTGACAATAGGCAACGTGCAACATGACTCATGGCAGAGTTTGCACAATGTCTTGGGCGGTTAAAGCTGGATTTTGTGCGGCCCAAATAGGACGCCCCACAACGATGTGGTTGGCCCCAGCGGAAAGCGCTTCGGCTGGTGTGGCGACACGTTTTTGATCACCGTAATCCGCTCCTTTTGGGCGCACCCCGGGTGTAACGATTAAACGCCCTGACGACTCTGGCAAGGCGCGGATTGCCGCCGCCTCATGGGGGGAGGCAATGACACCATCAGCGCCTGCCTCAAACGCGCGCGCGGCACGCTCTATCACCAACTCAGGGACTGTGCCCGCCTTGATGCAGGCGGCATCAAGATCGGCACGATCAGCTGAGGTGAGAATTGTGACCGCCAGAATCTTGAGATTTGAGGCCGCCGCCCCTTCTATGGCCGCGCTGACCACCTGTGGATCACCATGAACGGTGAGAAAGTCGAGGTCATATTGCGCGATCCCACGTACCGCCGCCTCAACCGTGGCGGGAATATCGAAGAATTTCATATCAAGGAAAATACGTTTGCCATGTTCAGATTTCAGTTCGTTGGCCAAGGCAAGCCCGCCACCGGTCAGCATACCCAGTCCGATTTTGTAAAAGGACACGATATCATTCAAGCGGTTGGCCAAGTCTAAACCTTGCACAACATTGGGCACGTCAAGGGCGACGATCAAACGGTCATCTGTAGGCATGAAACTCTCCTTGCTTTGGGCAAATTGATGCGTTGCTAATCGACTTGATCCCACTGAACAAGTCTTAAAGCGTATCCTGAACACGAAAGTCCTCTGGGATCTTATCGCGCCCTTCTAAAATCAGATCGGCCATCACATCGGCCACCTTTGGCGCCATTCCAAACCCGATCTTAAAGCCTCCATTGGCAATAAAATGTCCAGGCCGTCCTGGCCATGCCCCCAACATCGGCGCACGGCTTTTCGCCCGGGGCCGCACCCCGGCCCAACGCGCAATGACCGGCGCATCCGCCAGCGCTGGCATATGGTCGCGCACTCTGGCAATCAAATCATCCAGACGCTCATCCGTCGTATCGGGCTGCTGAAACGCCTGTTCAGAAGTAGAACCGATGCCCACAGTGCCATCCGCATGCGGTACAATGTGTAGACTATCGACAAAGATTTGTGGTTGATCGGCAGCCTTATACTTCAAAAGCACAGATTGCCCTTTGACACCGTTGCCGATAGGTTGTCCAAAATGCTCAGACAATTCTAAAAGCCCCTGCCATCCAGTGGCCCAAACAACAGCCCCAGCATCAGGCGCTTCCCGGTCAACCCCGCCCACAGCTTTTGCCAGGGCTTCACAGGCCCAGCGGGGATGCAGCCTTCCTGAAAGCGTGTCGCGCACCCAAAGACCGGTTCGGCTGAAAGGGGCCCATTCACCTGGGCTATCTGTGACCTTCCAGTGTGCCTTTCCATCCCAAAGTCTGATGGCCCCTTCAGAGCGGGCTTGTGCAATCTGAACATCATGGTCAGTGTTGAGGGGTTGCAGCCGACCATGACGCGCATAGCCCGGATCAAGGCCACTCGCCTCGGCGATCTCTGCCCACCAGGTTTCAGCCATCAGCAGACTTTCAAGCTGAAAGGCTTTTTTAGTATTCCAATTTTCTGGCACATGGGGCGCAAGCGCACCAACATGGCCCCCCGACGCACCCGCGGCCACGCCATTGGGGTCAACAACCCGCACCTTGGCGCCGCGCTTGGCACAGGCCCAGGCCACACTGAGGCCAAAAATACCTGCGCCGCGGATGGTAACATCAATCATTGCAAAGCTCCGAGAATTGCGGTCTAGCTTAAGGGTGTTCGTTAGAGATCGAAATGAGCGAAGACCACCCTATAAGTTGGCGTGACAACGCGACGCCCATTTCTGATCGGTTTGATGATCCTTTCTTCAGCCTTGAAAACGGGCTTAGAGAAACAGAGCATGTGTTTTTGTCGGGAAACGATTTGCCCGCGCGGTTGTGCGATGGATTTCATATTGCCGAGCTTGGGTTCGGTACCGGGTTGAACTTCCTTGCCCTCTGGCGTGCTTGGGAAAGCACGGGCCGCCCAGGGCAGATCCATTTCACAAGTTTTGAGGCCTACCCGCTGACGCGCGCACAAAGCGCGCGCGCACTGGCGCGCTTTCCGGACCTTCATGTTGACCGCTTGTTACAGGCTTGGCCCGTTACAGCACCTTATGATTTTGGGCCCATAACGCTTACCCTTGTGATCGGTGACGCGCGTCAGACCCTGCCAAGTTGGATGGAAACGGCAGATGCGTGGTTTCTTGATGGATTTTCCCCGGCAAAGAACCCACAATTGTGGGAGCTTGCGCTTTTACAAACTGTCTATGACCATACAAAACCCGGGGGGACATGCGCCACATACACAGCCGCAGGCCATGTGCGCGATGCGCTTTCCCAAGCGGGATTTATGGTCAGGCGCGACACAGGATATGGCCGCAAAAAACATATGACGAAAGCGGTGAAGCCGTGAACGCGAAACTTGGGATTGCCCTAATGATAGTGACCACCATGATCTTTGCCGCCCAAGACGGTATCTCCCGCCATCTTGCCGGAGAATACAATGTGTGGATGGTGGTGATGATCCGCTATTGGTTTTTTGCAGCCTTCGTCCTGGCCCTTAGCGCGCGACATAAAGGCGGGATCAGGGCGACAGCTGCAAGCAAACGACCTTTACTTCAAATCGGTCGTGGTGTTTTGTTAGCCGCTGAAATCTGTGTGATGGTGACAGCCTTTACACTTCTGGGGCTGGTGGAAAGCCATGCAATTTTCACCTGTTATCCGCTTCTTGTCGCTGCTTTCTCTGGCCC
>CAWUJT010000151.1:0-2870 GCA_963922715.1 uncultured Thalassobacter sp. | reverse complement strand
ATCGGGCTCTTTTCAGGGCGGGGCTATAACATCGAAAGCCTCACGGTGGCGGAGGTCGATCACACCGGCCATCAAAGCCGCATCACCATCGTCACCATCGGCACGCCCCAGGTGATCGAGCAGATCAAGGCACAGCTTGGCCGGATCGTGCCGGTCCACGGTGTCCATGACCTCACCGTGGAGGGCCCCAGCGTGGAGCGGGAGCTTGCGCTCTTCAAAGTTGCAGGTACCGGCGACAAACGGATCGAGGCGCTGCGGTTGGCAGAGATCTTCCGCGCCAATGTGGTCGATTCCACGCTGGAGAGTTTTGTGTTTGAGATGACCGGTGCCTCTGAGAAGATCGACGCCTTTGCCGATCTGATGCGCCCCTTAGGCTTGCAAGAGATTGCGCGCACCGGCGTGGCCGCCATGGCGCGAGGGTAGGTAGATCAACGATTGTTCACGTCACAGAATTTTTCTTCAAGAAGCAACATAAACAAGGCAATTATACAGATATAACATTTATCTGCTCTGCTGCCGTTTATATGCGTTACCTACCTTCACCATCGGCATAATGGATTTATGCAAACGTATGATGTCGCTGGCACGCGATGTAAACCAGCTCTATTGCAATCCATGTTCCTGCAACACGGCGGAAATTGGCACAGAGGCAACTGTTTGGGCGCGGTCTGTGTCATGCCATTCAATCAGTGCGGAGAGTGTTTCAGTGTGCATCTGGCCCGCGACAATTACATATCCGTCTTCCAAAGCCTCAAACGCCGCACGGCTGAGATAGCGAATGATCACGGATGCTGCTTCATCCTGGGCATCTAGAACGCGGTAAACTGGCAGAGCGGGAACGTTGTTGTCATTGGCCTGGTTCAAATCACTGTTCAAGCCCGCAGGTATTTTGACATATCCATGACCGGACAAAGCCATCTCGGCAATCACGGATTGGAAGGCACGGGCGTTGCTTGATGTTGAAGAAAACATAGCCACCGCATTCGGCACCATGCTTCTGGCGGCCTCAAACGCAACGGCTAAATCGGTCGGATCGGAGTATGATGTAAAAGCATCCGCGCTCATCATGATTTCGAAGCCGAGCTCATGGTAGGTCTGTGCAATCTCGGTCACATTTTCATGTTCCGGGTCTACAACAACCGCAGCATGAAAGGGTAGATTTTCGAGTATGGCTTGATCAATGTTGCTGTCATCACGATGGGTTAGAATGACTGAAAGATAAGGGCGGGTTTCGGTGCTTAAGTCGATCTCTTTTGCGTTGTCGACCAATGCAACGCCGGTGCCGGGTTCTTGGTACGGAGCATTGTCTTCATTTTGTGTATTTTCGATAATTTCATCGCTACCGACGTTATCATTTGCGTCTGTATCATTTGCGTCTGTTTCTTCAACGATATCAGCTATATCAATGGCTGGTGGGTTTTCAGAAGCAGCTTGGGGTTCTTGAGATGCATCTTGAATATCGAGGCTTACATCAGTTGGAATGCTTTCTTCCACAGAAAATAAAGTCTCTGGGTTTTCTGCCTCCTGCTGATTTACATTGCTATTTTGGGCACTTTGAACCTGAGCGGTGGGCTGTGACGATTGTTGCTCGGGTGTGGTGGAAATGGTTTCGTCTTCTTTTTCCATGACCTCCAAAGGCAGGACACTTTTCTGTGGGCCTTCCGAAATCAAAACGTCAATGGAGGTTTGGTCATCTGTCGGTTCTTTCGCTTGAGAGATTGAGTTATCGGCAGCTGTTTGAATCGTTTCATCCGATGCTGGCAAAGGCACGTAAAGCGATAACCCCACAAGCCCTGCACCAACAATTATCACACCCCAAATAAACCCCACGAAAAATCCGCGCATTATGCTCTACCTTCCTTGCAAGTTTCGGCGTAATATGCCGATACTCTGTGTTTATCCAAACCTTTAAAGGATTATAATACAATATGCTTTTTGAAGCACCCCCCAAAGAGCGTGTCCATAAAACATTGTGCTTTTTCATGGCTGGGAGTAAAACGTGATGCTGCTTTTGATCGATAACTACGACAGTTTCACATATAATCTTGTTCATTACATCGGTGAATTGGGAACACAGGCGCATGTCGTGCGGAACGATGCGCTTGACGTGCAATCGGCCATGGCGCTCAACCCGTCTGCGATTTTGCTCTCTCCAGGACCGTGTGATCCCGATCGCGCTGGGATCTGTCTGCCCCTGGTTCTGGCCGCCGCGGAAACCCGAACACCGCTTATGGGGGTCTGTCTTGGACATCAAGCCATCGGCCAGGCCTTTGGCGGTATCATCAAGCGCCATGATACAATCGTGCATGGGAAAACGGATCAGATCCTCCATCAGGGGCAAGGCCTTTTTGCGGGGCTGTCTTCGCCTTTGACAGCGACACGCTATCATTCGCTGGTGGTGGCGCGGGAAAGTTTGCCGCAATGCTTGCACATCACCGCAGAAACCGTCGATGGCACGATTATGGGAGTGCAACACGACGCCTTGCCGATCCATGGCGTGCAGTTTCATCCTGAAAGTATCGCCACCGAACAGGGCCATGCGCTTTTGCAAAATTTTCTCAACACCGCTAAGGAGCCTGCATGAGCGACGCTATGAAATCTTTGCTGTTTGCGGCCTCTGAAGGACCGCTGAGCCGCACCCAAGCACAAGCAGCGTTTGAAGAGCTGTTTACCGGCCGCGCCACGCCTGCCCAAATTGGCGGGCTTCTTATGGCGTTGCGCGCGCGGGGGGAGGCAGTGTCGGAGTATGCAGCAGCAGCCGAGGTGATGCGCGCCAAATGCATCCCAGTGCGCGCGCCGGACGGTGCGATGGATATTGTGGGCACCGGCGGTGATGGCAAAGGCACGCTCAATATCTCAACCGCCACCGC
>CAWUJT010000150.1:0-2963 GCA_963922715.1 uncultured Thalassobacter sp. | reverse complement strand
CTTAAAATATTTAGTTTAATTTTTGACCAATAGTGCCGATTGCTTCATCAATCAGTTTGTTCGCTGATTGCGCCGTCATGCCGTTGGTCATCACATCACCCGCAGCCTGAATGGCAATTTCAATCGCTTTTTGTTGAATTTCTTTGATCGCAGAGGCCTCTGCTGAGGCGATTTGATCTTGCGCAGTCGCCAAACGCCGCGCCATAGAAGCCTCTATATCCCTTTTCGCAACTGCGGCGGCGGCTTGAGCTTCTTCACGAGCTGCCAAGACAATGGCATCTGCTTGCGCCTGAACATTAACCTGCTTCCGCTCATAGGAGGCGAGAATAGACTGTGCCTCTTCCCGGAGCATCCGTGCCTCCTCTAGTTCTGATCTGATGGTTTCAGCACGTTTGTCGAGCATACCTAAAACCAAATTCGGCACTTTGAAGTAGACAAGGATGCCAATAAAAACGATGAACCCCAGAAGGACAACGAAATCCGTGTTGTTCAAAGACAAGAACGGACCTTTTGCGGCAAGTGCCGGACGGGCCAACAGAACAAAAGCAAACGCGCGTAGAAAAATGCGGCTCATAACCTTATCCTTTCAAACGTTCGTCGACAGCTGTTGACACGTCTTTGGCGGACCCTTTACCGCCAAGAACGGCGACGATATCTAAAGCAACATCGTTAGCGATTTTCTCAATATTTTGCATGGCGTTTTCGCGTATGAGGGCAATTTGGGTTTCGCTTTCAGCCGCTTTCGCAGCGATTTCTGCATCCGCCTTTGCCAACGCCTCATCAAGCTCTGCTTGAATGTCCGCACGCGTTTGTGCCGCGATGGATTGTGCTTCTGCCCGCGCGTCATTGAGCGCCTTTGTGTAAGCCACCTCCGCCGCCTCAGCTTTAAGTTTTAACTCTTCAGCCAATGCGATATCGTTCGATATTGTGCTTGCACGTTCTGACAAAACCGCCGCGATACGGGGCAAAGCGATGCGTGATAGCACAAAGAAAATGGCAAGAAGGGTCAGCACCAACCAAAAGATTTGATTTCCGATCCACTCTGGACAGAGTTGTGGCATACCAATCGCACTTCCGCTGGCGTCAATGCATGCGCTGAGAACTGAGGGCTCTGTTGCCATATGTGCCTCCTGTGAAGCTCACTCTTTAATCACGCGATGTGGGCAAGCCGTATAATGCTTGCCCAGGTGCGTAAGGTTGAGTGCGTGCCTTAGACTGCAAACATCAAAAGGAGTGCCACAAGGAACGCGAAGATGCCCAACGCTTCGGCAAATGCAATTCCGATGAACAATGTTGCTGTTTGCCCCCCAGCTGCAGAGGGGTTGCGCAAAGCACCGGCAAGAAAGTTACCTGCGACGTTGCCCACGCCGATGGCTGCAAAGCCTGAGCCAATTGCTGCTAGGCCTGCGCCTAAATGTGCGAGTTCGCCTTCCATGTTGAAATCTCCTTACGCTTGGAAGTTGAGAGAATGCTGCGCTTGTTTCGCAGCGTTATCAGTGATGTGGATGTAACGCATCCCTGAGGTAAACACATGTGAGAATTGTAAAGACATACGCCTGAATGGCCGAGACCAGGACCTCTAAGCCATACATGGCGACAATTGCAAGAACAGCCACCGGAGACAGTGCAGCAACGGCAGCAAACCCCGCAAAGACTTTGATGACTGTGTGACCTGCCATGACATTGCCAGCAAGGCGAATAGAATGGCTGACCGGACGGACGAAGTAGGAGATGAGCTCTATCATTGCCAAAACGGGGCGCAGGGCTAGAGGTGCTGAACTCACCCAAAACAGGCTTAAAAAGCCCACGCCGTTTTTTACAAATCCAACGATTGTGACCGTTAGAAACACAGCAAGCGCGAGAACGATTGTAACGGCGAAATGCGATGTGGTTGTAAACGATGTGGGAATAAGGCCCAGCATATTTGCAAAGAAGATGAAGCAAAACAGCGTGAAGACGTACGGAAAATATCCAACGGCCTCTTTTCCGGTTATGTCTTCAAGCATCTTATAGACGACACCATAAAAAACCTCTGCAACAGATTGACTGCGGGATGGGACAATCGCCCGCCCCCGGGTGCCCACAACAAAGACAAGAACCACGGCAAGAACAGCAAACGCCATCCAAAGGGTGACATTTGTGATTGTCCAAAGTTCAATTGTGTCTCCCCCGAAAAGGGGAGAGACGATAAATTGGTCCATGGGTTTAAAGACTAAGCCACCAGATTCACTTGCCATATCAATCGACCTTTCCACCGGAACTTGTGTTAGTCTGTTTTTGCTGCACCTCTTGGGCTGTGTGCATCATTGTTTTCACCCCTGCCGCAAAACCAAGCAGCGTAAATGTGACCATCAACCACGGTGTGGACTTCAAAAGGATATCTAATCCATATCCTATGCCAAAACCAAGACCGAGGCCTGCAACCAACTCTGTAACCATCCTCCAGGCCACTTGAGCCTGGGAATAGTGTTCTTCTTGGTGAGACTTGCCATTGTCACGATCCTTGAAACTCGCAATACGCCCTTTAAGCGCCTTCAGGCGTTCAGGATCGGGTTCTTTGGTCATACCCCCTCCAAATTTGATCGCAATTTATGCAGGGACCACAGATATGTCAATGCTATGATTTTCATATTCAAGCTACTGAAATTTAAAATAAAAATGACTTATGACGTGAACCAATAAGAGAGCCTGATATTCAACAGATTGGTTGACTATCTTGCGCAGATCGCTTTTCATTTTGGTATGATTGACCCACTTGATGGCATCTTTGCTGCCCTAGCTGATCGCACCCGCAGAGCGATTTTGATCATGCTGCTTGAGGATGACATGGCTGTAACGGATGTGGCAGCCCCATTTGATATGTCACTGGCGGCGGTTTCAAAACATCTGCGCAGTTTGACGCAGGCAGGTTTGATCACCCAGGAACGGCGCGGGCGGGTGGTGTGGTGCAAGTTAGAACCGGA
>CAWUJT010000149.1:0-3018 GCA_963922715.1 uncultured Thalassobacter sp. | reverse complement strand
AAGGGTCATAACGCACTTGAGTAATGCGCAACGGATCATTGTCAGCATCTGTGTCATTGGCCAGAAGATCTGCGGCATAGATTACCGTGACAACGTCTTCATAAACATCCACGCTGTCGTTGTTCGCAATAGGCGGCGCATCTTCAATATCTTCAAGATAGATATCAACTCTAGCGGAATCTGTCAGGCCTTCATCATCAGAGATATTGTAATAGAAAGAGGCCTCACCCGAATAATCCTGATCAGGGGTAAAGCGCAACGTGTTGTCATCAATCTGCTCAAGCGTGCCATTAAGAACTTCATCAAAAGATATAAACGTCAGCGGGGACCCCTCCGGATCGCTGTCATTCGCCAGAAGATCAGAGATGCTTATATCAATCGGTGTATCTTCGAAGCCATAGAGATAGGGGAGCCTGTTTGAAGCGTCATCTTGCGCGACTGGGGCGTCATTGACAGGCGTCACATCGATTGTCACCGTGGCAGAGGCACTGCCGCCCTGTCCATCGTCAACGGTGTATGTGTAGCTTGCTTCACCAGTGAAATTTTCTTCTGCTATGAATTCAACGGTCGCATTATCCAGCAAACGCACTTCGCCGCCATAAGCGTCTGAAACAGATGTGACTGTTAGACTGTCACCATCATTGTCGATGTCATTTTCTAACAGCACCGAGGTTGACATAAAGAGGATATTGTCTTCGACAACTGTGAAATGGTCATCGACCGGGGCCGGATCATTGTTCACCGGATTGACCGTCAAAGATACCCGCGCTGTTGATGTGCCGCCATTTCCATCGGAAATTTCATAATCAAAATAGGCGTTTCCAAAGAAATATTGGCGTGGTGTTACTTGCACATAGCCGTCATCTGTCAAAAAGACATCAATATCTGCTGTCCCGAAAACTTCTGTGATCGCAAGTGTATCGCCATCGATATCGATGTCGTTTTCCAGCAATTCATCCACGGAAATAAGGAAAGCCACATCTTCATCGGTAACATAACCTGAATCGTTCCCAGCAACAGGTGCATCATTCACTGGTGTGACAGTGATATAGACAGTCGCTTCGGCACGGCCCCCTTCTGGGGTGTTGGCGGCATATGTAAAACTTGCGGTTCCATTGAAATCTGCATCCGGCGTAAAGTTTATATCCCCATTAGAGGTCAAAGAAACCTCACCGTTTTGGGCATCAAACACTTCGCCGATGACCATACGATCACCATCTACATCATTCGACAAAAGTCTTTCGCTGGGTATGACCAGGAAGCCGTCTTCTTCGACATCAAATCCAGTGTCATCGCGTGCTTCGGCTACCGGTCTAATGCGCAGATCAACAAAGGCGCTTGCAAGGCCATTCTGACCGTCAGAAATCGTATATCGGAGCTGGGTTGGACCTGAAAACGCCTCGTTCGCGCGATACACTATATTACCGTTAGCATTGATTTCCGCAAAACCGTGCTCCCCGCCATCGACCGTGATGATGGAGACCGGATTGCCATCTGGATCATAATCATTGGCCAAAAGTTCAGAGGCAAGTATAATGACATCTTCGCCAGCAACAGCGGAATATACCCCATCATCTTTTGCCACTGGGACGGTATTTTCAGTAGCGTTTAGAAGCTCTGTTTTCGACCAAATGACGCCGTCTGAGAATTCATACGCCTCGATCCCGCTGTTGGTTGCGGAAAGCGCATTTTGGATCGTCACCGTATCCTCAGATGTTGCGAAAGACATAACAACCGTATCGCTGCCCTTAAACAAACGCGTCACCGACACTTCGGAGGACACATAATCCGCAAAAACAACACGATCGATTGCGCTGTCTGTGCTATTATCAATAACTGTATCATCGCCCGCACCACGCGAGATGCGATACACATCCGCCCCGGCCAGACCTTCGATGATATCATCTCCAAGGCTTGAGGTGAACTCATCTGCACCAGAGAACCCGCGTACATCATCACGCTCAGACGTGGTGTTATACGCGATGAACGCGGCCCGCATATCCGCTTTGGTCCATTCGGTCCCATCTGCAAAGCGGATCATCTCAATTCCGTCATGTGCGTCATTCAACGCCCCAACAAGGGTCACACGGTCTTGCTGCTCTTGGAAGTACAGAACGAGATCCGCAGCGCCCTCGCCCACAGCTTCGATTTGGCGAATATGATCCGGGTTGAGATCAACCAACTCGAGCACGTCGCCGCTATTGTTCCCTGTGTCAACGATGCGATCATCGCCATCTGTGGCGTTATAGCGGATGATGTCATTGCCACCTTGGCCATCGACCAGATCATTACCTTGGCCAGACTCCAAAGTATCAGATAGGCTTGAGCCTAGGATCACGTCATCGCCATCTGTTGACACGCCCACGACCAACCCGCTGACAATGTCGATCAGTGATAGATCCAGATCCGCATCCTCAATTCTGATCGTCTCCACCCGGTTATTACTGCTGACGTACCAATCGCGGATCGTGATCTGGTCATCACTGCCCGCGAAGGTCAAGATCATGTCAGAGCCATGACGGCCATCCTGCTGGATAGAAATATCCGCATAGTCATACCCCGAGATCACCAAACGATCTGAACCGCTTGTCTCTATGATGACGTCCTGACCATCACTCTTGGCAAAAACATAAGTGTCATTGCCGCCACCACCAGAAATAAGATCATCACCTTCGCCCCCTGTGAGAATTTCAGATGCTTCAGTGCCGGTCAAACGATCATTCGCCTGATCACCGTCTACGGGCGTCAATACAACCTCAGCATAAGGAACGACGACCGCTGCGATGTCGTCTGGCGTGGCCAGAGTGTCATCAGAAAACTCAAATTGCTCCATGCGATAGTCGTTGTCACTATCGAAGTGGTGCACTATCCGCACTTCGTCGCCAACGCTGGAGATCACAATTAGATCATTGTTTTCCCGCGCAAAGATTATATCGCTGAAATTAAGATCAACAAACTTCAGCGTATCTTGACGATTATTATCATCATAATTCGTGATCGTATAAGACCCATCGCCCA
>CAWUJT010000148.1:0-3256 GCA_963922715.1 uncultured Thalassobacter sp. | reverse complement strand
GGACGGGCCTGTCCGCAGATGACATTACCATAACAGAAGGCCCGGATGGCTTGATCCTCACATCAGACGCAGGCGTTATTGAGCTTAATGGCGTGAGTTTGGACGACTTCCAACAAGAGGATATAATCTTCGTCTAAGATTGGCATGAGATCGCAAGTAACGCCTTCTAATTTTGGGTATTTGTCGTCTGCAAGCGTGTATGCAAGCTATCTTGCGCCTGTTGTGGCCCAACGCACAGCAAACTGTCATGGATTTTAAGCGGTAAAGGCGCGTCAGACGCGGGATCACAAGACTGCTCATTATGGGCAAGGATTTGTAGGTTCAAATCTTTTGGGTCAAGGACAATATCTTGTGGCACGATATGTTCCGCAACCACCAATCCGCTGGAATGGCGGTAAAGCACAACTTCTTGGCTGGGTGTGACCCAACCACGCCGGATCATGATCTTGCCAATGATATCACAAAACACCCGGTCAAGTGTCTCACTTTGGTTGAGCGCATAGATCACACTCGCCGCAAGGATCAGCGCCAAGAGTTGAATGATAATACCCATATTGCTACCGGCAGAGGCCAACGACAAGATCACCGTGGACGCCAATGAGACGATGCCCAAATGCCCAGTGACCATGAGGATCATGAGAATGCGCCGACGGGTGGGGTGATGCATCAGCGACTCTGCTTCAGAGGTGGTAAACCCCGACCCCGTCAGCGCCGAGACCGCTTGAAAGCGCGCGATGTGCCGCGGCACGCCGGTCATGCGTAAGGCCACACCGGCTGTCCGCACCACAAACTGCGAAATCGCCAGCAGAACAAAGAGCGCGAGCGCCCCCGCCATCGCTCAGAGACCCAGCTTGGCGCGGCTTGTCGCAAAACTTTGCCTGAGAAACACAGTTGTTCCTTTTGGGATATTCTCCAGCAAGAGGATCTCTGGCGCTGTTGCAATCAACCCCACGAAGCCGTGCGTGTGCCAATGCCCCGGTGCAACAGGATCGCCCAGGGTATCCACGCCCAGATGCGGCCAAGCGTTCACGTAGAAATAGGGCACATCATAGCTGCCATCGCCTGGGGACAGACCAACACCGACACCACGGGCGGTTTCTGGGTCACCACTCTCCAAGCTCACATAAGTGGCGATGTCAAAGTGATGCGGCCAACAGCGCACAGCACTCGGCCCCGGCGTAATGTCCGAAAGCTCTTGCGCAAGGGCCTCTAGGCTTTGGGTGGCAAGCTGAAACCAAGCGGCCAACGCGCTTAATCCTGGCACATCAGAGAATACCGTCAACGCTGTCACTGCCTCAGGCAGATCATAGGTGATCGCCACACCACTTGCAGGCTGCAACCCCTGATCTTGAAGTTGAGCGTCAAGCCATGCCAGCGCCTCTGACACAGATGTCCCTTCAAGGTGCAGCATCTCAGACCCAACGACCAAGGTCAGGGGATCGAGCGCAAGGCTTGCTTTCAAGCCTGCCGCATTCAAGGCGTGCGTTTCAAATTGTGCCTCAGACACATGCCAGCCAAGGTTTGTGTGCTCATGGCCCGGACGCGGCACCAGATTGGCCACAGCGGCGCGAAACAGAAGCTGCACCGCCGCATGCGCCTCGGTGCGTGCCGGGCCAAGGGTTTCGGGGGTGCTAAAATCGGACCTTTGCATCTCAGATCTCCTTTAAATCAGCTCTGGATCGGTCATGATTTCCACCAGGGCTGGGCCAGTATGGGCCAAAGCCTCTTGCAAGGCGGCCTCGACCTCTGCGCCGGATGTGACCTTTGTACCTTGCGCCCCACACAGGCGCGCAAATGCAGCAAAGGACGGATTCACAAGGGAGGTTTCCCACACGGGCCATTCACCCGAGCGCTGTTCTTTCGAGATTTTGCCCAGCTCATCATTATGCAAGAGCACATGGGTGATATCCATGCCATATTTGACGGCGGTTGTCAGCTCCATCGCGTATTGCCCGAAACCCCCATCGCCAGAGACCGAGATCACCTTGCGGCCCTTGAAGGCCGCGAAGTCTTGCGTTGCGGCCCAAGCGCCCATCGCGGCCGGCAAAGCAAACCCAATCGAGCCCAAGTAACCCGACATCAGCACGCGCTGGCCTTTTGTCTCAAAATATCGCCCGAAGGAGTAAGTGTTGTTGCCCACATCCACGGCAATAATCGCATCTTCAGGCGCCACCTTTTGCAGCGCGGCAAAAATAGCCGCTGAATGTACACCCCGGCTGCCTTCTTCACGCAAGCGGCGGGCCTTCTCGGCCCGCCAAATGCGCCACCGTTCCGCAAGTTCGCTGATCTGATCCTCAGCCTCGGAGTGTGGAGTGACCTCCCGCGCAATCGCCTCACAAAACGCGCCGATCTCCCCCCAGATGGGCAAAGTTACAGGGTGAAATTTGCCCAACTGCATACGTTCGAAATCCACTTGGATCGTGGGCTTTTTGCTGTTGATGCCAGTGTGGTTCGAGAATGAGGCCCCCAGCACGATTTGCAAATCGCATTCGTTCATGAACCAACTGGCAATCGGCGTGCCCGAACGGCCCATCACACCAGCGGCATTGGGGTGGCTGTCCGGGATCAAGCCCTTGCCTTTGAAGGTCGTCGTCACGGGTGCGCCCAGTTTTTCAGCCAAAGCGATGATCGCCTCCCGCGCCTCCCAAGCGCCATGGCCAATCACAAAGATCGGACGCTTGGCTGCTGCGATCATCTCTAGGGCCGTTGTCACATCTGCATCGGATGGTTTGACAACCGCACCGCCCATTCGGCCATCCGGGCCTTTGGCAGGCGCCTGGCTTGGTTGAGTTTGGACATCATCGGGGAAAATCAGATGGGCCACATCACGTTCAATCAGCGCGGTCTTGACCGCCAGTGATGTCAATTCGGTATGGTTTGAGGTCGACAGCACCGGCTGTGAAAACCGGCTGACCGCATCAAAGGCAGAGGCCAGATCGATATCTTGAAACGCCCCCGGTCCGAACACTTGGGTTTGCACTTGGCCCGTCAATGCGAGCACAGGCGCGCGGTCCACCTTGGCATCCCACAATCCTGTCAGCAGGTTCGTGGCCCCAGGCCCGGCAATGGTCAAACAAGCCGCAGGTTTTCCTGTAAGCTTCCCATAGGCCGAGGCCGCGAATGCCGCCCCCCCTTCGTGGCGGATCCCGACATAGGCCATCTCGCCATCGGCGACCCGGCGCCGGATCGCATCCGCCAGGCCAAGATTAGAATGGCCCACCATACCGAAAACCCGTTTGACGCCCCAGGCCACCAG
>CAWUJT010000147.1:0-3370 GCA_963922715.1 uncultured Thalassobacter sp. | reverse complement strand
TCTGATTTTGCCAAAGCCGATCAGCCCTGGCTTGATGATTTGACACAGGCTTTAAGCAAGAGTGTCCCGCATCTTGTCAACGGTGATCTGGCGCGCTTTTCCTCGGAGGTCTCTCGCTTAAAGACAAACGTTGGAACAGCAGATCCGAATAAATCAAACCGGATGCAAAAAACACAGGCCCCATCTACAAAGAAAGCGAAAGACCCTCCCTCACCTATACAACGTTTGATTGCTAAATTTCGATGATCTCACTTGTAAAAACGTCTCAAAGGCAAGTGCGGGCCAACAGCAGCCCCACTTTCGTGCCCTTGGCCCGAGCTTTATGGGGATACATCACACCACCCTTATGACGGGGGCAGGCCTGTCGCCCTGCAAACGGGGCGCAATTGCTGGGGCAATCAGTGCTTTTGGTATGAGGAATACGGCGGGAACAGTGTCGATGATGGGGCGGGAGCCTGTCGCGCGGTGCCCAATGGCATTGATCTGTCCGATGGATTTGCGAGCGCGGCGGCGTTTGACCAGCTTCTGCAAACCGCGCGCGCGGCGGTACAGATTGAACGTGGCGGGGGCGCGTGGAGAAGGGCGATGGCTGGGCATCGGGCGGTGGCAGATTCGGGGGAGAAATAATAGTCCTATAAAGACTGTCCCTTTAAAAGGCTGGCAGGTTTTGGGATTAACCACCATTCTTGGGTGGTGAGTGACCTCAATCCTTTGGCCAGCGTTTTGCCCAGTCTTTCAGAAATGTCAAAACCGCTTGAACCTTGGGGGTGCGATGTAAATCCACATGGCTGACCAACCAAAGCTCAGACCGCCACTCGGGGCGCGGCGGGCAGATTTGGATCAACTCTGTCGCCGGGGCCTCTGTAATCGAGGTGGAAAAGCCAATGCCCACTCCGGCACAGATCGCCGCATGCTGCGCGCTGACTTGATTGGCCCGAAAGCAGATATTGGCCGCAGGGATATTTTGATGCAGCCACTTCAGGAAAGGCGCACGCACGGTTTCGTCGGTCGTGCCGATAAAGCGATGCGTGCCGACATCGTCCAGGTTGTCCGGCAGGCCGTGCTGCTCTGCATAGCTTGCGGCGGCATAGAGTGTGAACCCTTGGCTATGGAATTTCTGCACAATATTGTCAGGCTCCTGAGGCGGGTTACCAGCGCGAATCGCCACATGGGCCTCCCCGTATTCAAGCCGGAACAGCCGCTCATCGGTTAGGAAATTCACACGCAAGCCTGGATGGAACTCTTGAAAAGCGGCGAGTGCGGGGATCAACAGTGGCGCAAGTACACTAAGAGAGGTGATGTTCAGATCCCCTGTCATGGCATCTCCGCGCCCTTTGATGCGGCTTGCCAGTTGGTTAAACTGATCTTCTGTGGCTTGGGCAACCTTCAGCACGTCCAAACCCGCTTCTGTCGGCGTGTAGCCGCGGGGATGCCGTTGAAAGAGTTTCGCCCCAAGCTTTTGCTCTAAACTGTCGATATGGCGAATGACCGTGGCGTGGTGAACACCCAGAACCTGGGCCGCCCCGCTCACCGTTCCCAGACGGGCCACGTGGTAAGCTGTCCGTAATTCATCCCAGTCACTAAAGGCCATCACGCTATGCTCTTAGAAAACACCTTGCTAAGACACTATCATGGGACAAAGCCAACACCAAGAACAGTCCAAACAGGTCAGCCCGCAACCACGAAGCCCCGTGTTGATAGAGGATCGAACTTTTACAAAACCAGCTCTGCCAGGCTCATGAAAAGTGGGATGCTGAGGATCGCCACCGGCGTGCCCAACCCTGTAGAGGATCCAACATAGGCCGAGACATTTGCTTCGGGCAATGCCGCCCGGATCGTCGGTGGACCAGAAATATCAGAGCTTGACGCCGCCATGACTGCCAGCAAGATAACACCACCTTCCGAAAATCCTGTCAGCTCATGGGCGATGAAGCCAACCCCAAACCCCAGCAGGCCGTGAATGATTGGCCCTGAAATTCCATAGAGGATATACACATGCGCCACCTTGCGCAGCTCTGAGAGGCGGCTCCAAGCCTCCATCCCCATGATCAACATCAACAAAGACAAAAGTCCCCGAAACAACGGCTCATAGAAACTTTCAAACACGGGGTCTGGCCTGGCCAAGAGACCAAGCGCCAACCCCGCGATCAGTGCTGAAATGGCCGGACTGCGCAGCGTATCGATCACAATATCCTTCAAGACCGTTAGGCTTTCACGCAGCTTGGGTCCCCCGGCTGGTGCACCCGCTGCCAACGCACCGCCTGCGCTGACTGAAACGGTCATAGGCGCGCATGCAACATTCAGTTTCGCCAGCACAATCGCAGTTATCAAAGCCGCCATGTCCATGAAAGGATAAAGCGCCCCGATGAAGCCTTCATAAGCAATACCTGCATCGTCAAGTATAACCATACCAGCAGCAAGCGTCGACGCCGACACCGCGCCAAAAAGCCCTGCTGTGGCCAAAGCATCTGTCCGGGACACGCCACTGCTGCGCGCCAATGCGTGACTGCCCAGAACGACGATTGTGATGCCAAGAAGCGCTGCCCCGAACGCGGGCACCAAAAGCGACACAAAATCAGCATTGCGGACAGAAATCCCCGCGTTCATCCCGACTTTTAACAATAGCAAGGCAACGATGAACTTATACACAGGCTCGGGGATTTCGAATTTGCTTCCAGAAGCCGCAAGCACCATCCCGGCAATCAAAAACGCCAATGTGGGCCGTTGTAACTGTGTCACAAGGGTTTCGAGAAAACTGACGATAATATCCATGGCACTCTCTTTTTTAGCGCTCCACATAAGCCCCTTTGCAAATCAATAAAAATATATATATTTCACCAAAGTGTTCTATTTTAGTGAACGATGCCGTATCTCAATTATCACCACCTGCGCTATTTCAGAGAGGTTGCTGTTGACGGGCAACTTGGGCGGACAGCCGACCGGCTGAATGTGTCACAATCGGCTTTGTCTATTCAAATCAAAAAACTTGAGGACAGCCTCGGGGTGGCGTTATTCGAACGCGTCTCACGCAAGCTGGTGCTGACAGAGGCAGGACGCATTGCACTGGATCATGCCGATCAGATTTTTGGGGCGGGTGATCAATTACTGGCAACACTGGGAGAAGGGGGGACATTTCAACCTCCCTTACGTGTGGGGGCGATTTCGACACTCTCGCGAAATTTTCAGCTTCATTTCCTGCGCCCCCTTTTTGCCGATGGCAGCTATCGGTTTATTCTCAAGTCCGGTAGCAAACAGTCGCTTCTTAATGATCTCAAGACCTTCAACATTGACGTTTTTCTGTCAACAGAAGTCCCTGACCTTGAGGAAGGCTCCACGTTTTCGGCCCAAAAGGTGGCAGAGCAACCGGTGC
>CAWUJT010000146.1:0-3481 GCA_963922715.1 uncultured Thalassobacter sp. | reverse complement strand
CTGGGAAAGCGCTTCTGATGCCTTTGGCAAATTATACTCGGTTGTGATCTCCGCAAGGCGATCTAAAACGCGAAACTGTTCAAAAACACGCGCCCCGGCGGTGCCAGTGATTTGGTCTGTGCGCCCCCGCCGGTAATGATACAAAGCACGTGGAATATATGCCAATTGCCCAAGGCGCGCCGCCAGGCTCCAGAAAAACTCATGGTCCTCATAAATGGCCCCTTCCGTGAAGGTGTGACCCTCTAGGGCCGCGCGGCGGTACACTTTATTCCAAACCGACGGGAATATATCGGCAATGTCTGTCCAACTCTGCAAGGGCAATGTTTGCACCACGGGCGGCCAATCTTGTGCCAAATCAGGACGGGAATGATGGCCGGAATGCCCGATCAAACGACCATCGGGATGCCAAAAGGCCAGGCCACAGGCGACCCAGTCGATTTCAGTCTCCTGCAAGGCACGCAACATGCGCACCAAGAAGTCTGGCGCAAACGCGTCATCCCCATCGAGAAAGCCAATCACCGCGGCACGGCTTTCCGCAAGGCCAATGTTACGTGCAATAGACAACCCCTGATGGGGGTGTTGGATCAGGCGAAACCGTCTATCCTGTTTCGCAAAGGCTGCGACAACATCTGTGGTTTGGTCTGCTGAACCATCATCCACCACCAAAACCTCAAAAGTCTCGAACGATTGCTTTTGCAAGGACACCAAAGCCTCTGTAACATAATTGGCAATGTTGTAGACAGGCATGACGATAGACACCGAAGGCTTGTCCGGCAGGATGACCGGGGAAGACTTGGCGCGCCGCGCTTCTAGTTTTTCAAATCCGCGGGCGTTGATCTCCGGCAGCTTGGCGCGCAAAGCATAATCTTGCGCGTAATGTGCCCGGAGGTTTTCGGTTAAATCCTCTGGCGGCGTTTCACATGAGATACGGCTGACATTTTCATGTGCCAAATTAAACGGAATCTCAAAAGCAGAACAAATGCGCGCTAATCCGGCGGTCAGGTTTTCATAGGGCAGGATCACATCTGCCAAACAGTGACCGGCCTCATCCAAGAACAGGGTGCTTTGTGAAAAGGGCGCCCCATCTGGTGTGCAGATATTCCAATCCCCTTGCGCCCAAAATTCTGCAAATGTCATATCGGGTGGCAGCGATGCCGCCACCGCATTTCCTTTGCGGTAGCGATACCAAGACAAAATCCAATCCTTTGGATCACGGAGAACACCAAAGATAAAATACGCCTTTAGGTCACCAACTTCAGACGCAAACCGCGCCTGAACCTGTGACAGGGGGAGATGTTTGCGCTCTGGCGTGCCTTGGTAGACGATATCGGCATAAGGCCTGAGAAGCGTTTCAATTGCTGTTGAAGCTGCCTTAGAATTCGCAACGAAAATAAATTTCTTTTCCAGCCCAATCAACATCTTCCAAGCGGCCTTCGTTCTCTGTGCCTCGGCAGGAAGACAGTTCATGGTTAAGAAGGCTCTAAAAAGTCTGCGCCCTGTTATCTTAATTTCTCGGGGAAGTCCGCAAATACGCCACAATATCGTTCCAATGTCGATCCTGTTGTGTTGGCATAGGATCAGCGGGGGCTAAAACAGGTGGCCCAAAACCCATGGTTCTCTCCCACGAAGACAATCTTTCCGTAGGCACTGCGGAGCTCGATACCGATATACAAACGCTTGCCACCATCGATCTTGATGGAAAGACGTATCTGGCCACATCAACAGGCGTCAATGGTGGCCTGTCGTTATGGGAAATCACGGATGATGGGGCGGTCCTGCGGGACCATATGGAATACCCCATCGACCCGATGTATGGGTCAACAAACCTATTTACGGTCTGGACACCAGAGGGCGGTCTACCACAATTGAGTTATGGCGTCGATGCAGCGGGCAATCTTCTGAGTGTCGAAATTGCCAACAATGGCACATTCGGCGCAACAAACACACAAGAGAATTTTGTCGATCCTGGTGCGCGCTTGGTGGCCTTAGAGGTGGTTGAGACAGCAGGACAGCAGTTTCTTTATGGTTTTGTCGATCTTCCCGCGCCACAACTGGTGGGTCCATCTGGTTCAATCGCTTTTGCCCAAAGCACAACGCTTTTGCAAAGCATCACAGTTGGCCAAACAACATTTCTTTCCCTTGTTGATGAAGCCACCGACGCATTGGTTATCTACCGCGTCTCTGGAATGGGTGACTTGACCGAAACCACACAAATCGGGGCGCAAGATGGGCTTGGGGTAAATGATATCAGCCAAATTGACACCATAGAGGCTTTTGGCAAGACCTTAATTTTGCTCACCTCGGCGGGCTCAAACTCGCTGACAGTCCTCGAGATCAACGAGCAAGGTCAAGTCACGGCGCGCGATCATATTGTCGATAACTTAAACACCCGGTTTGATGCGGCCTCTTGCATCACAACCATCGTATTTGACGGCCAAGTCTTTGTGATCGTCTCTGGCGCTGATGACGGGCTGAGCGTTTTCTCTTTGTTGCCCAATGGACAGCTTGTTCTCAGACAAACACTGGTGGATCAGACGGGCCTTGGCCTTGACAATATCACCACGCTTGAGGCGCAGATGGTTGGAACCGAATTGAACGTCTTTGCCGCCTCGCAAACCCAAGCGGGGCTGTCACATTTTACGGCTGACCTTGCAGACTTGGGTCTTGTTTTACAAAACACAGACCCGGGGGGGCAAACACTCACCGGCTCAGCGCGGGATGATATCCTCATCGCTCTTGGTCAAGATACACTCCAAGGGGGCGCAGGTCAGGATATTCTTGTCGCTGACACAAACCAAGCGGCGCAGATGTTTGGCGGCGCGGGGGAAGACATTTTTGTCTTGAATTTACCCGGAGAGGGCCATTTCATCGGCGACTTTGAGGTGGGTTTTGATAAGATTGATCTGTCGATGATCCCCTCGCTTTATGATTTGGGTGAATTGGTATTTCAGACCACAGACAACGGGCTGCGCGTTTATTGGAACGATCTCTTGCTTGTCGAGATTGAGAGCAACGACGGCGGCCCCTTAACATCTGACGATTTTTACGATGCCGTGCTGGACAGTGCGGACCGGATGTTGCTCCCCGGTGAAGGATTTTTGGTGGTCGGAGGCGAAAATGGCGATGTCATCATAGGAAGTGATCTTGGCGATAATCTGAGTGGGGGAAGTGGCAGCGACACGATCTGGGGAAAGGATAACCAAGACAGTCTGGATGGTGGCGGTGAAGATGATCTCTTGGGCGCAGGAGACGGAGATGACTATCTTTATGGGGGCGATGGCAATGATCGGGTCTGGGGCGCATGGGGCGACGACACATTACGCGGCGGCGACGGCAACGATGTGATGGGCGGATATTATGGCAACGATAGCCTGGATGGCGGTGCTGGTAACGATGAGATCTGGGGCTCTTACGGCCATGATACAATCTATGGAGGCTCGGGTAACGATACAATAGGAGGGTTTGAAGACAATGACTTCTT
>CAWUJT010000145.1:0-3591 GCA_963922715.1 uncultured Thalassobacter sp. | reverse complement strand
TGTTGATTGGAGGGTCTAGTCCATGAATGCGTTCAATAGCGATACACTCACCCAAACTGTAATCTCTACATCGCGGTTTGAGTTGCGCCCCCTGCGGTTGTCTGATGCGGGGCCGATTCACCATTTCTGCGCGGATAAACGGGTGGCTGGGATGACCCGTTCGATCCCACACCCCTATCCCCCAGGCGCGGCCGAGGCCTATGTGGAGCGTGTGCTTTATGGCGACGCGCCAGAGGTGGTTTGGGCCATGGATGCCACACGCGCGGGTCTTGGGGAGTTGATTGGCGTCATCAGTCTTATGGACATGGGCAACAACCAATCCGAGATTGGCTATTGGGTGGCGCCGATTGTGTGGAACACCGGCCTCGCCTCAGAAGCCGTGACCGCTTTGGTGCATGAAAATCCGTTGCAAAACAAAACGTTGTTTGCCTCTGTTCATCAAGATAATCCGGCCTCAAGCCGGGTGCTGATCCGGGCGGGATTCACCTACATCGGCGATGCGGAAAGCTTTTCCGTTGCACGCGGGCAAACGATTCCCACCTGGACCTATCTGCGCCGGATGGCGAGTGCCCACGACTAGACGGCGGTGGCCCGCCCCGCTAAAGCTTGGCCGAGGGAGCCTATGAATGAAATTTCTCGATTTGGCAAAAGTATACGTCCGCTCAGGGTCCGGGGGCAATGGCTGTGTATCGTTTCGTCGCGAAAAGTTCATTGAATACGGTGGCCCCGATGGCGGTGATGGGGGCCGTGGTGGCGATGTTGTTGTAGAGGTTGTGGATGGGTTGAACACTCTGATCGATTTCCGCTATCAACAGCATTTCTTTGCCAAGAACGGTCAAGGCGGCATGGGGCGTCAACGCACCGGCAAGGATGGCGCGGATATCGTGCTGCGGGTGCCGGTTGGCACAGAAATTCTTGAAGAAGACCAAGACACCGTGATTGCTGATCTGACCGAAATCGGAACCCGTTTCGTTTTGGCCAAAGGCGGCAATGGGGGATTTGGCAACCTGCATTTCAAAACGTCCACAAATCAAGCGCCCCGTCATGCCAATCCCGGCCAGTCAGGGATTGAGCGCACGCTGTGGCTGCGGCTCAAACTGATTGCGGATGTGGGGCTTGTGGGTCTGCCCAACGCAGGCAAATCCACCTTTTTGGCGGCAACATCCAACGCGCGTCCCAAGATCGCCGATTACCTCTTCACAACGCTCGTGCCTAACCTGGGCGTTGTCGGGGTGGATGGCACTGAATTCGTGGTCGCAGACATCCCTGGACTGATTGAAGGGGCCCATGAAGGGCGCGGTCTTGGGCAGCAGTTTTTGGGCCATGTGGAACGCTGTGCGGTTTTGCTGCATCTGGTGGATGCGACGGCAGAAGATATCGTGCAAGACCATCAAACGATTGTGCATGAGTTAGAGATGTATGCCGCTGACTTAGCAGCGAAACCGCGCGTGACGGTTTTGAACAAAAGCGATGCGCTATCCAAAGAGCAGTTGGCACAGAAGCGCACATTTCTGGCGGAGACTTTAGGTAAGCCTGTTCTAACAATGTCTGGTGTCACGCAAAACGGCGTTTTAGAGGTGCTGCGAGCGTTGCGCACACACATTGATCAAGCACAGAGGGCTGACACCCGCAAAGAAGACGCTGCGCCATGGTCTCCGGTCTAAATCTGCAAACCGCGCGTCGTGTGGTGATCAAGATCGGCTCATCCCTTCTGGTGGCGGCTGGGACAGGTGAGCTGCGGGAACACTGGCTCCAAAGCCTGGCAAAGGACGTCACCAAAGCGCATCAAAACGGACAGGAGGTCATTTTGGTGTCTTCGGGCGCGATCGCCCTGGGGCGCGGTGTTTTGGGCTTGGGCGCGTCTGATCTCGCTTTGGAACACGCCCAAGCGGCAGCGGCGGTGGGGCAAATCCGCTTGGCCCAAGCCTATCAAGAGGTTTTGGCACCCTTTGGTCTGAAAACGGCGCAAATTCTGATGACGTTAGATGACTCCTTGAACCGACGCCGGTATCTGAACTCTCGCGCGACGCTGGAAACGTTGCTGGGGTTGGGGGTGATCCCCATCGTCAATGAAAACGACACCATTGCCACCGATGAAATCCGCTTTGGCGACAATGACCGCCTGGCGGCGCAAATCGCGGTGATGGCCTCGGCCGATTGCCTGGTTTTGCTGTCAGATGTGGATGGATTTTATGCGGCCAATCCAATGACACACCCTGCGGCCCAGCATTTTCCCATGATTGAGGGGATCACCCCTGACATTGAAGCTATGGCCGGGGTCGGGGTCAGCGGCCTGTCCAAAGGCGGCATGGTGACCAAACTGATGGCCGCGCGTACGGCGATGGACGCGGGCTGTGCCATGGTCATTGCCAAAGGCGATATCCTCCATCCCCTGACGGCCATCCAAGACGGCGCGCGGGTGACATGGTTCAAACCAAAGGACGACCCACAACTGGCGCGCAAACGCTGGATTGCGGCGATGAAGCCCAAAGGCGCTTTGGCCATCGACGCCGGCGCAGTGGCCGCCTTAAAGCAGGGCAAGTCGCTTTTGCCTGCGGGTGTTACCTATGTGGGCGGGACCTTCGGACGCGGAGAGCCGGTTTCGATTGAAGGTCCTGACGGGCAAGCCATGGCGAAAGGGCTCTGCCGGTATACGGCCGAAGAAGCCCGGATCATCAAAGGGCACCAAACCCGTGACATCGCGCCCCTTCTGGGCTATGCGGGACGGGCTGCCCTGATCCACCGCGATGATATGGTTCTGATGTAAAGGAGATGCCGCATGACGCACGCTTGGCACGTTTCGGCAATGATCAGGTCGGAGTATATGAAGTCGGTCAGCCAGATCGGCACACGCGACGATGATATTCAAGGGTTGAGCCGAGAAGAGATCAAGAAAATCGCAGCGACTTCTCGTCACATAGGTCGACAGGTTGAGTATGGAGAGCTGGTCGATCCCGCGTTGATCGGGCCCGATTGGGCTTTTCACGACGGCAATCCCAAAGGCGACATGGCCCCCAATTTCATGTGTTTTGGCGGCAGATATATGGCTGTCAACCAAGCCAGCAAAGACCTGTTAGAGACCTTCGATCTGGGCCAGATCCAGTTTTTCCCGATCACCGTGCAAAATGCCGGGCTGAAACAAACGGCGTGGCCAAAAGATCAGGTGTATATCATGAATGTCGGCAACAAAAAGGAAGCCGTGGTGGTGGAACAACCGCATAAATATGCCTTTTATGAGCGGGGCAAGCCTAGAGATGCGGGCCTGGGACGGCCAATCTACAGCATTAGCGGCCCAGCTTGGGTGACCGTCTCTGCCGCGGCGTTGGAGGGGCCGGACATCTGGATGGACCCGCGCATTGTCCGCGGTCTTTTCGTTTCACCCCGGCTTGCGGCGGGGATCAAAAAAGCTGGACTCGCCCGGGGGTGGGTTTTGACAAAAACACAGACACCAGAGTTACACTGAAAGGGCGCCATGAAAGACACGGATTATGACATACCCGCGCTAATGGCTGAGATGGGCCAGCGTGCAAAATCTGCCAGCCAGATGCTTGCCACTGCATCCTCTGACCAAAAGCAAGCCGCACTTGAGGC
>CAWUJT010000144.1:0-3672 GCA_963922715.1 uncultured Thalassobacter sp. | reverse complement strand
CTAGTTCATTCTTGTTTGCAACATAATCATAACGCCGTTTTGAGATCGTTGAAAATTTTGATCTATAGAGCTTCGTAAGACCTGGCCACAGGAGCGATTGTTCTCTAAATTTTGTGCATGGCACAAAATCCAAAGTTCATTCATTTGCGCCTCCACACGGAATACTCGTTGCTCGAAGGGGCGGTGCGTTTAAAAAAACTGCCGCAGTTGTGTGTGGAAGCCGAGATGCCCGCTGTGGCAATCACGGACACCAACAATTGTTTTGCAGCGCTTGAAGCGTCGCTCACACTTGCAAAAACTGGGGTTCAACCGATCCTTGGTTTGCAAGCTGATCTGCTGCACGATCCCGCTGATTTGGGCGAAAAGCAGCGCCCCCCTGCCCCGCTCGTTCTTTTGGCGCAAAATGAGGCGGGTTATGCCAATCTTTTGAAACTGAATTCGGTGCTTTATCTCAAACGCCCCAATGCTCGGGCCTTTGTGATGCGCGACGAGCTAGAGCAATTGTCGGACGGATTGATTTGCCTGACCGGTGGTAACAATGGGCCACTTGGACAGTTTCTAGGCCAATCTCAGCATGCCAAAGCAGAGGCCTTAGCGCTTCATTTGAAGGCGGCGTTCCCTGATCGGCTGTATGTTGAGTTGAACCGCCATGGCGGCATTGATCCGGCAGAGGCGGGGCTGGTGGATCTGGCCTATACCCATAATTTGCCGTTGGTGGCGACGAACGATGTTTATTTCCCAGATACGGAGATGTTTGAAGCCCACGATGCGTTGATGTGCATCGCCGAGGGCGCTTATGTCGATCAACAAGACCCCCGCCGCAGGCTGACCCCTGATCATTATTTCAAACGGCCTTCTGAAATGGCCACTTTGTTCGCCGATCTGCCCGAAGCGCTTGAAAATACGGTTGAGATTGCCCAGCGGTGTTCCTTTATGGCGTCAACGCGGGCGCCGATCCTGCCGAAATTCGCCGATGATGAAGTCGAGGAGTTGCGCCGACAAGCGCAGGAGGGGCTCAAAGCGCGTCTTTCGGTGATAGAACCAGCGGCCTCTGTCCGCGATTATGAAGACCGTTTGCGCTATGAGCTTGGGATCATTGAGAACATGGGCTTCCCAGGCTACTTTTTGATTGTTGCGGATTTTATCAAATGGGCCAAGCAGCATAAAATTCCGGTTGGCCCTGGCCGGGGCTCGGGCGCGGGGTCGCTTGTGGCTTATGTCCTTACAATTACCGATATTGATCCGATTCGATATGGGTTGTTGTTTGAACGCTTCCTCAATCCTGACCGCGTGTCCATGCCAGACTTTGACATCGATTTTTGTATGGATCGCCGCGAGGAGGTGATTACCTATGTGCAAGGCAAATATGGCGGCGACCGCGTTGCCCAGATCATTACCTTTGGCGCGCTTCTCAGCAAGGCAGCCGTACGTGATGTTGGCCGTGTTTTGCAAATGCCTTACGGCCAGGTGGACCGGCTGTCCAAAATGATCCCGGTCGAGGGCGTAAAGCCAGTGTCCATCGAAAAGGCACTGGCCGATGAGCCACGATTGCGGGAGGCCGCGCGCGCTGAGGATGTGGTGCAAAGACTTCTGGACTACGCGCAAAAGGTTGAAGGCTTGCTGCGCAACGCGTCCACCCATGCAGCAGGCATCGTCATCGGCGACCGCCCTCTGGATGAGCTTGTGCCGCTTTACAAAGACCCGCGCTCTGACATGCCTGCGACCCAATTCAATATGAAGTGGGTGGAGCAAGCGGGGTTGGTGAAATATGATTTCTTGGGGCTGAAAACACTTACCGTTATTCAAAACGCGCTAGAGGTAATCCAGGCTCAAGGGCGCCCATTGCATATCGCGGCGGATGGACATGTGCTCTATGAACCAAAGCCCGGGACGGAGAATGAGATCAGCGCCATTCCCTTAGACGATGCAGCCAGTTACCAGCTTTATAGTGAGGCACGGACGGTCGCGGTGTTCCAGGTGGAAAGTACCGGGATGATGGATGCCCTGCGCCGTATGCGCCCGACCTCCATCGAGGATATCGTCGCGCTGGTTGCACTTTATCGGCCCGGGCCGATGGAAAACATCCCCAAATATTGTGAGGTGAAAAACGGCCTCTCTGAGCGGGAGTATATCCATCCGTCAATCGACCATATTCTGGATGAGACCCAAGGGATCATCGTCTATCAAGAACAGGTGATGGAGATTGCCCGGCAGATGGCCGGCTATAGCTTAGGTGGTGCGGATCTGTTGCGCCGTGCGATGGGGAAAAAAATCCAAGCGGAGATGGATGCCCAAAAGCCAAAATTCCTCAAAGGTGCGGCGGATAATGGTGTCGATGAGGGAAAAGCGCTCGAAGTATGGAACCTTCTGGACAAGTTTGCCAATTATGGCTTCAACAAATCCCATGCTGCAGCTTATGCGATTGTGAGTTATCAAACCGCGTGGCTGAAGGCCAATCATCCGGTTGAATTTATGGCCGGTGTGATGAATTGCGATATTCACCTGACCGACAAACTGGCCGTTTATGCAGAAGAACTCCGCAAGCCCAAAGAACGTGGCGGGCTTGGCATAGAAATCATCCCCCCTTGTGTGAACCGATCGCGCGCACAGTTCGCTGTGCAGGAAGGCGCGTTCGTCTACGCATTAGGGGCGTTGAAGAATGTTGGCGTTGACGCGATGGATCTGATCGTCAAGGCGCGACAGGAAACCCCTTTCACGACACTCTTCGACTTTGCGCAACGCGTTGATTTGAAGCGCGTCGGAAAGCGTCCGCTCGAGATGTTGGTGCGGGCAGGCGCGTTCGATTGTTTGACCTCAAACCGTGCCCAGCTGTTTGAGAGCTTGGATATGTTGGTGGCCTACTCTGCGGCTATCCATGAACAACGCGCTTCTAACCAAGTGTCTCTCTTTGGAGAGGTGGGCGACGATATGCCCGCCCCGCGCCTGTCCCATGTGTCCGATTGGCTGCTGACTGAGCGCTTGAACGAAGAATTTGCCGCTGTGGGCTTTTATCTTTCGGGTCATCCGCTTGACGAAGACATGCGGCGTTTGAAGCGCAATGAGATCAAGACCTTTGCAGAGGTCACTCTGCGCGCACAACACGGGCCGTTCCTCGCAAAAATGGCCGGCATCGTCGCCAAGCGGCAAGAAAGAAAATCCGCGAAAGGCAACCGGTTTGCCTTTGTGCAACTTTCCGACCCAACAGGAGCCTATGAGGTGACCGTTTTTTCAGAGGCTCTGGAAGCCGCACGAGAGCATCTGGAGCCTGGCCAGCGGGTTGTTCTTCAGGTTGAGGCCGCGCAGGAGGCCGACCAACTCAAGCTTTTATGCCGGTCGGCCTCTCCATTAGAGAGCGCTGTGCCCACAGAGGCCGTGGATGGACTGCGCGTCTTTGTGGAAACACCACAGGCTTTGCCCTCTCTTGCGCAGTTTTTGGAGCGTATATCCGCAGAAAAACCCGTGAAGCGTCAGGCCCCTGTTCACCTTTGCCTGTTTGATACATCGCTGCCTGGTGAGGTGGAACTCGCATTGCCGCAGAAATATGCCGTGACGGCTGATTTCAAGAACGGCTTGAAGTCAATCCCCGGTGTGGCGATGGTGGAGGAATTTTAAGCTCTGGGGCCAACTGTTTTGGAAAAGGATAGGGCGTGTTTGCGCAAACCTTTTGATAAG
>CAWUJT010000143.1:0-3720 GCA_963922715.1 uncultured Thalassobacter sp. | reverse complement strand
GATGCGCCGATAAGCCCATACGCAGCCCTGCGATAAAGCCGTGTGTTTGCAGGGTCGAAGACCTGTGTGCCGGCCCAGGTGCCCAGTCCATAAGGGACCAGAAGAACAAGGCCTAATAGGGCAGCAGAAGCATCAATTGCCCCCAAAAGCAGCATCATCGGCAACAAAAATACACCATTTAAGGTCAAAAAACAGGCCAGGTTGCCGCGCGTCACGGCCACCGGCTGATCGCTGCCAAGATTGAATAAGATCACGGGCGGCCCGTTCAATCCCGTCGATCCACCAGTGATGCCGGCCAATGCCGCCACGCCCAAAGGCAAGGCTTTGCCGCGCACCGTGATTTTCCATCCCAACAGCAGCACCATAAGGGTGATCAGGGTTAAACCACTGATTGCGGTGCGGATTGTAGGTTCAGACACCAAGCCAAGCAGAGCAATCCCAAGCGGCATGAACACCAAAGAGGTGCCCACCATCAGCACGGTTTGCCGTTTATCCGCCGCCGCCCACGCCCCAGGCACAACCGTGACCAAAGATGCAAGTGCCGACACCGACAAGCCGGCAATCGCCACCGCAGGCTCCAGAAAAATCGTTGCCAAGGGCATGAAGATCAAAGCCGCGCCAAACCCGGCAAAGCCATAAACCAACCCCGCCAACAGGGCCGCCAGCGCCACCCAGGACACGCCTGGGATCAGAAACACCTCACTCATTACTCTTGTCTGTGGACCTTTGCACCCCCAGCAAAAGCACAATGTTTTTCGCAACATAGACAGAGGAATAGGTGCCCACGATCACGCCCCAAAGGATCGCAAACACAAAGCCCCGGATCACGTCACCGCCCAAAATAATCAACGCCAACAAAGCGAGGATCGTTGTTACCGATGTCATCAACGTTCGGCTGAGGGTCTCATTCACGGTGCGGTTCATGACCTCGATCAACGGGGATTTCTTGTACTTAATCAAGTTCTCCCGCAGCCGGTCAAAGATCACCACGGTATCGTTGATTGAATAGCCCAACACCGTCAGAAGGGCGGCAATTGTGGCCAGGTCAAAGCGGATCTGTAGCAGGCTGAACACACCAATGGTCAGCACCACGTCGTGGATCAGGGCCGCCACCGCGCCCACCGAAAACTGCCACTCAAACCGCAACCAAATATAAAACAGCATCGCGGCAATCGCCGCGACCAGGGCCAACAGGGCGGTTTGCACCAACTCCCCCGAAACCTTTGGCCCGACGCTTTCCACACTTGGGAAGGTGATGTCAGGGTCGAGCGTCTGAAGCGCCGCCTCGACAGCGGCCAGTGTTTCAGGGGTGACGGCCTCGGCCCCGGCTTGCGCCTGAATGCGAATTTGCGCGACATTGCGCTCGGGTCCAAAGGTTGGGTCAAACACCTCGGTAATGCTCACATCACCCAAGGCCAGCGGCTCCAGCGCTGTGCGATAGGCCCCCACATCTACCACATTCGGGCTTTCACTGCGAATTGTCGTACCGCCTAAGAAATCGATCCCAAAGTTCAACCCGATCAAGAGCCAAGCCAAAACGCTGCCCACCACGGCCACGGCAGAAAGGCCAGAGGTGATGTGACGAAAGCGAAAGAAATCAAAGGAAGTTTCCGAGGGGACAAGGCGCAACCGCATCCTCACACCTCCAGTTTCTTGGGCCGCGCATACTCAAACCAGACCACGATCAAAAGCCGGGTCACGAAGATAGCGGTAAAGACAGATGTTAAAATCCCAATGCCTAGGGTCACGGCAAAACCTTTCACAGGGCCAGAGCCAAAGACAAACAGGATCGCAGCGATAATGAATGTGGTGATATTGGCATCCAAAATCGCCGACAGCGCTTTTTCATAGCCCAGCTCAATCGCCCGCGCCGGACCGCGCGCGGTTTTCATCTCCTCTCGGATCCGCTCAAACACCAGCACATTGGCATCCACCGCCATCCCGATCGTCAAAACGATCCCGGCAATGCCCGGCAGGGTGAGCGTGCCGCCCAAAAGGCTCAAGATCCCGACGATCAGGCCGACATTGATCAACAGTGCCAGATTGGCGAACACCCCAAACAGACCATAGCTGAGGATCATAAAGACGATCACGGCAATCAACGCGACAATCGCGGCGGTTTGACCCGCATCGATGCTGTCTTGGCCCAATTCCGGCCCAATGGTGCGTTCTTCTAAAAACACCAGCTCAGCCGGCAAGGCGCCTGCGCGGAGTTGAATGGCCAAGGCCGTCGCCGTCGGCACCGTGAAATTTCCGGTGATCTGGGCCGAGCCGCCGGTGATCGGTTCATTGATCCGCGGCGCAGTAATCACTTCACCGTCCAGAACGGGGGCAAACAGCGCGCCGACGTTTTCGGTGGTGTAAAGGCCAAATGCCGCCCCGCCCGCAGGGTTCAGCCGGAACGTCACCGCCGGCAGCCCGTTTTGATCGAAGCCGAGGTTGGCATCAACAAGGTTTTCGCCGGTGATAATCGGCGTGCGCTCTAGCACGTAATACAGTCCCGCCTCATCCGCGTCGGGGCGCAGGATCTCCGTGCTGGACACGCGCGCATTGGCATCCGCCCCCACACGAACCACAGGGTGAAAGGTCAGCTGTGCTGTGGTGCCGATCAACTCTTTCAGCTCTTGGGCCGAGCCCAAACCCGGCACCTGGATCAAAATCCGATCAGCCCCCTGGCGCTGGATCGTCGGCTCCCGCGTGCCGGCCTCATCCACCCGGCGGCGAATGACCTCCAGGCTGGTTTGCAACGTCTGTTCCGCAATCGCCACGCGCTGTGCCTCACTGAATGTGACCACAACCAAATCATCAAGGCCCGTCACCTCAATGTCGGTTGCCCCCAGGCCGCTGACATCCACAATCGGGCGGGCCAAGCCGCGCACGGTTTGCAGCGCCACAGCCAAGCCGTCAGGATTGCCGATCCGCACCCAAAGCTCATCCTCCGGGCCGTTTTGGCGGCGGATCGTACCGATTGTCGGGCGCTCGTCGCGCAGCGCATCACGCACCTCGGGCCAATAGGCATCCATGCGGCTGGCATAAACCTCTTCAATCTGAATTTCCGCCAACAGATGCGCCCCGCCGCGCAAATCGAGCCCTAGGTTCATCAGCGCGCTGGGCAAAAACCCCGGCCATGCTTGAGCCGCCGCGCGCTCTTCGGGTGTGAGGGGCAAATTCTGCGCCTCCCGCGTCAACGCATCGTTGTGCATCTCCACCCGACTGTAAAAGGCGTTCGGCAGGGCGAGGGTCAGGCCCACAAGACACACGCAGAGAATTAGAATTCTGTTGAAAAGGCCGATCTGTAGCATGCGGGCTCAGGTGGCAGGCTCGGTTTTATTGACGACGGAGACGATGGTGGATTGCACCACCCGCACCTTCACCCCTTCAGCGATCTCGACCTCGATCTCATCGCCCTCTTTCACCTTGGTCACCTTGCCGATCAAACCGCCCTGGGTGATCACCTGATCGCCGCGCCGCAAGGCCTCCACCATGGTTTTATGCTCTTTCATCTTCTTTTGCTGCGGCCGGATCAGCAGAAAATACATGATGGCGAAAATCAAAATCAACGGGATCAGAGAGCCGAAAGCCCCCGCCCCGCCCCCGGCGGCTTGGGCATAAGCAGGTGTGGCGAACATCAATAAACCTCGTGCACGTAACGGCCCCGAACGGGGCAAAGTTTTGAGACAAATAAGCGTCTTGGCAGACAGGCGCAAGAGCGCTTGCAGG
>CAWUJT010000142.1:0-3737 GCA_963922715.1 uncultured Thalassobacter sp. | reverse complement strand
CTGAATATCCCTGATCCGCTGGGCGACATGGGCGGGCCCGTCTTCATGCTCCCAGTCTTCAACAGTCATCTGTTTGGCGATGGCGATGGTGAGGTCCAACAGGTTTCGCGGTGGGTTGCCGTCCAACAGCGCCTCATACCACGTCACCCAGAACCCCCAAGTGGGTTCGTCTTGCAACAGCCTGGCTTTGAGCTTGGGCCATAGGGCGCGGAGGGCTTCCGGCTCGCTCATACCTTCCGGCCACAGCGGCGGCCAGCCTTGTTTGAGATTTTGTTTATCATTTTCAATGACAACATAATTGGGTTGATTAATCCCGGAAGACATTAATGGATCACCAGCATGATCAAGCAGCATTGATCCGCTTTGATCCAACAACATAGAACTATAGTGCTGTTCGAGAAGCACTGAAAAACTCAAAGCATCGGCTGCTGAGTCTCGAGAAATTATTGCATCAACAGCAGAGGAAACAACCGATTGTGGAGATGTATGCGTCGCAGAAAAACTTGCTATACTCGCTGCATGGGCAGCATCTTCCAATACTTTTATCTCTGCAGCTGGCATTTGGGTTGCAGCTGCTGAGATGATCAAAGCACGAAAGCTTGCAGAGGTTACACTTTCAAAGTCCTTCTCTTCTTCTAATATGAGCACGGGCACAGCACGCAGGGCCGCGCGCGCGGCAATCCACACCTGCACCTGATGCGGTTGTGTCTCCAGCCAAGCCTCGGCGCTCTTTTTGTCTATGATCTTGTCCATCTTAGGTTCATTTCACACCAGAGGGGTCGAAGGTGCAAGGGCACACGTCAATTGCCTATCCTTCATCCGCATCTTCCAGCTCGGGCCAGGACCAGGTCAAAATATACACCCGGATGGCGGCGGCCAGGCCCTCACCCTCGGCCCGGGCGGCATCGATTTCCGCCGCCAGCCGATTGACCGACAGCCCGCGCGCCGCCGCGATCTGACGAAAGGCGGCCCAGAACAGCGGCTCCAGCGTGACAGAGGTGCGATGCCCCTGCAGGGTCAAGGAATGTTTCTCGGGCCGTGCGCGCATGGGGGTATATCCGGCAAGGACCGCCTGGTTGACAAGCCTCAGACAGTGGGACGCCGCAACTTTTTTGCCAGGCGCTCACAGATAGGATTGGCGATATTCGTTTCCGGGCCTATGATACAGGGGATTGGTCTGGAAAAAGAGGCAAACAATGGAAACAGATTTTACCCCCGTTCTGTCCTTGGTTGGCGGCGTCCTGATTGGGGTGGCCGCTGTCTTGTTGATGGCCCTGCGCGGCCGCATTTTTGGCGCCACGGGTCTGTTGGCCGGGGCCGTGTTCAACGGCGTGCACAATGATAACGCCTGGCGGTTTGCCTTACTTCTGGGCATGGTCAGTGGACCCGCGGCGATGTGGCTTATTACCGGATCGCTGCCGGTGGTGGAGGTGCCGATCTCAACACCTGCGCTGATTTTGGGGGGCGTGATTGTGGGCCTGGGCGTGACCTGGGGCGGCGGCTGCACCTCGGGCCACGGTGTGTGCGGTATGGCGCGGTTCTCGCTGCGCTCCTTTGTGGCCACCGGCACGTTTATGGTGATGACGTTCCTGACCGTCTATGTTGTCCGGCACGTTTTGGGGGGCTGACAGATGCGCTTCGTTCTCACCTATCTGACAGGTCTTGTGTTTGGGCTGGGCATTGCGCTTTCCGGCATGGCCAATCCCGCCAAAGTTCTGAATTTCTTCGATATCGCAGGGACTTGGGACCCGTCGTTGATCTTTGTCATGGGGGGTGCGATGCTGACCACCATGGCGGGTTATTTTTTCATCCTGAAACGCCCGACCCCGGCTTTTGATACCGCGTTCCATTTGCCGCAAGCCAAAGCGGTTGACGCCAAGCTGATTGGCGGGTCCGCGTTGTTTGGGATTGGCTGGGGCATCGCAGGGTTTTGTCCAGGTGGCGCCCTGCCCGCCCTGGGCACCTTGACCCCAAATGTGTTTCTCTTTGTGGCCGCACTGCTTGTTGGCATGTGGCTGGCGCGCATAGCCCCGCGATATGTCAGCGGCGCGCCCAAAACAGCTTGATGTACGTGGAGGATATGATGATCACTCACCACCTCGACCTGTCTGTAAAGCCCGAGGTCAAAGGCTTTTTCGATACCGCCACCCATACAATCACCTATGTGGTGCAGGATCCCGCAACCAAGGCCTGTGCGATTGTCGATAGCGTGATGGATATTGATTATGCCGCTGGCCGGATCACCTCTGCCCATGCAGATGACGTGATTGCCTATGTCCAAGCCCATGATCTGACTGTGGAGTGGTTGATTGAGACCCATGTCCATGCCGATCACCTGTCCGCCGCGCCCTATATCCAGGGCAAACTGGGGGGCAAAATCGGCATCGGCCAGAATATCACCCTGGTGCAGGAAACCTTTGGCAAAGTCTTCAATGAAGGCACCGAGTTTCAGCGCGATGGCTCCCAATTCGATCGTCTGTTTGTGGATGGCGACAGCTATCAGGTGGGGCAAATGGTTTGTTTTGTGTTGCACACACCGGGCCATACACCCGCCTGTATGACCCATGTGATGGGCGATGCCGCCTTTGTGGGGGACACGCTGTTTATGCCCGATTTCGGCACGGCGCGCTGTGATTTCCCTGGTGGTTCGGCCGAGATGCTGTTTGAATCGATCCAGAAACTCCTTGCCCTGCCCGATGAGATGCGAATTTTCGTGGGCCACGATTACCTGCCGAAAGGGCGCGAGGCGTTTGTATGGGAAACAACCGTGGCCGCGCAAAAAGCGGCCAATATCCATGTGGGCGGCAATGCCTCTAAAGAAGCATTTGTTGACATGCGCACCACCCGCGATGCGCAGCTAGACATGCCCAAGCTAATCATACCCTCGTTGCAGGTGAACATGCGCGCAGGCAAACTACCGCCCGCCGACGACAGCGGGAAACGCTTTCTCAAAGTGCCTGTGAACGGTCTGTGACAGAGGAGACACGCACGTGCAGATACGCAAAATCGATGAGACGCTATCGGTCGCGCCGCAGATTTGGCCCGAGGATATTGCAGAAATTGCTCAGGCAGGGTTTCAGACCGTGATCTGCAACCGCCCCGATGGAGAGAAGCCTGACCAGCCGACTTATGATCAGATCGCCGCACAGGCGAAAGCTGCTGGCCTAGAGATTGCGTTTATCCCCTTTACCGCGTTTACCCTGACAGAAGAAACACTTCAGGACTTCTCCCAAGCCGTTGAAAACATGCCAAAGCCCGTTTTGGCTTATTGTGGTTCTGGGACACGGTCCGCCACCATCTGGGCACTGACCCAGGCCAAAGCCGGCCGACCCCTGTCTGAGATCATCACAGCCACCGATGCAGCTGGGTACAATGTCAGGGACGCGCTTGCGCCATTTGTGCGATAACCACAATAAACGTGAAAAACGCGGAGGCCCTATAAGCCGGATCCTGTGCCTTCGTAAGAAGGTGATGACCATTCATCTGGGAGAAAGATCGCTCTTTCCCTCAAGCTGCCAACCCGGACCTGCATCGGGCCAGGGCGGCCCGGGCGCGCGCGCCGCGCGGTCCCTATTCGGCATTGCTCCCGGTGGGGCTTGCCCTGCCCGGTTTGTTGCCAAACCGGCGGTGCGCTCTTACCGCACCGTTTCACCCTTACTCTGGCCTGCCAGAGCGGTTTGTTTTCTGTGGCGCTGTCCGTCGGGTTGCCCCGCCCGGGCGTTACCCGGCACCGTTGC
>CAWUJT010000141.1:0-3779 GCA_963922715.1 uncultured Thalassobacter sp. | reverse complement strand
CATGACCGACCACTCCCCGAATGATCTCTTCCACGCGTCCTCCTTCATGCAGGGGCATAACGCCGCCTATCTTGAGCAGATGTATGCCCGCTATGCGCAAGACCCTGCGGCGGTCGATCAAGCCTGGGCCGATTTCTTCCAAACGCTGGGCGATGATGCGACCAATGTGACGCACGAGGCAGATGGGCCCTCTTGGGCGCGCACCGATTGGCCGCCCGCGCCGCAGGATGAACAGACCGCAGCACTCACTGGGGAATGGCCCCCCGCCGCCCCCGAAGCGAAGGCTGCGGGCGAGAAGATCAAAGCTAAGGCGCAGGAAAAGGGCGTTGAAGTGACGGATGATCAAATCAAACGGGCGGTGCTCGATTCCATCCGCGCGCTGATGCTGATCCGGGCCTACCGCATTCGGGGCCATTTGATTGCCGACATCGACCCTTTGGGCATGCGCGATCAGACCCCGCACCCCGAGCTTGATCCCAAAACCTATGGCTTTACTGAGGCCGATATGGACCGGCCCATCTTCCTCGATCAGGTTCTGGGCCTGCAGATGGCCTCTGTCCGGCAAATCATGGAGATCGTCAAGCGCACCTATTGCGGCACTTTCGCGTTGCAATACATGCATATTTCCGATCCGGCCCAAGCCTCTTGGCTGAAAGAACGCATCGAAGGCTTTGGCAAAGAGATCACCTTCACCCGCGAGGGGCGCAAGGCGATCCTCAACAAGATGGTTGAGGCCGAAGGGTTCGAGAAATTCCTCCACGTCAAATACACCGGCACCAAGCGCTTTGGCCTTGACGGTGGGGAGGCGCTGATCCCAGCGATGGAACAGATCATCAAGCGCGGTGGCAATCTGGGGGTCAAGGAGATCGCCATCGGCATGCCGCACCGCGGGCGGCTTAATATCCTGGCCAATGTGATGGGCAAGCCTTATCGAGCGATCTTCAACGAATTCCAAGGTGGCAGCTTTAAACCCGAGGATGTGGATGGTTCGGGCGATGTAAAATATCACCTGGGTGCCAGTTCTGACCGAGAATTTGACGGCAACACGGTCCACCTGTCGCTCACCGCAAACCCCTCACACCTCGAGGCGGTCAATCCCGTTGTGCTGGGCAAGGCGCGTGCCAAGCAAGACCAACTGTCTGATGCAGAGCGTAAGGCCGTTCTGCCGGTGTTGCTCCATGGCGATGCCGCCTTCGCGGGCCAGGGTGTGGTGGCAGAATGCTTTGCCCTGTCTGGCTTGCGGGGGCATCGCACCGGCGGAACAATCCATATTATTGTGAACAATCAAATCGGGTTTACCACCGCGCCGCATTTCTCGCGCTCTTCCCCCTACCCCACAGACAACGCGCTTGTGGTGGAGGCACCGATCTTTCACGTCAATGGCGATGACCCAGAGGCCGTCGTCCATGCCGCAAAAGTGGCCACCGAGTTCCGTCAGCTCTTCAGCAAGGATGTGGTGATCGATATCTTCTGCTACCGGCGGTTCGGGCACAATGAAGGCGACGAGCCGATGTTCACCAATCCGATGATGTATAAACGCATCAAAAGCCATAAGACGACGCTTTCGCTCTACACAGACCGGCTGGTGCAAGACGGGCTGATCCCAGAGGGCGAGATTGAGGACATGAAGGCGGCGTTCCAAGCGCATCTCAATGAAGAGTTTGAGGCGGGAAAGACGTACAAACCCAACAAGGCAGACTGGCTGGATGGCCGCTGGTCGCACCTGGAGAAACACAAAGATGATTACGTGCGCGGCGAAACCGCGATCTCTGCTGAAACAATGGCGCAGGTGGGGGCGGCGCTGACCCGTGCGCCCGAAGGTTTTGCCCTGCACCGCACAGTGACCCGCTTGCTTGAGACCAAAGCCGCGATGTTCGAACGCGGTGTGGGTTTTGACTGGGCCACGGCAGAAGCGCTCGCCTTTGGCGCCTTGCTGACAGAGGGCTACCGTGTGCGCCTGGCCGGACAAGACAGCATCCGTGGCACGTTCTCTCAGCGGCATGCGGCCCTTGTGCACCAAGACACCGAAGAACGCTACAATCCTTTGAACCATATCCGCGAAGGCCAAGCGGCTTTTGAAGTGATCGATTCCGCGCTGTCGGAATACGCGGTGCTTGGGTTTGAATATGGCTATAGCCTGGCCGAGCCCAATGCCCTGACCATGTGGGAGGCGCAGTTCGGGGATTTCGCCAATGGCGCGCAGATTATGTTCGATCAGTTCATCTCCTCGGGCGAAAGTAAATGGCTTCGGATGTCGGGGCTGGTGATGCTTTTGCCCCATGGCTACGAAGGACAAGGGCCGGAACATTCCTCGGCCCGACTGGAGCGGTTCTTGCAGATGTGCGGCCAAGACAACTGGATCGTGGCCAACTGCTCAACGCCTGCGAATTACTTCCACATCCTGCGCCGCCAACTCCACCGCGATTTCCGCAAACCGTTGGTTTTGATGACACCAAAATCGCTGCTGCGCCACAAGCTGTGCATCTCGGATGCTACGGACTTCACAACAGGATCCAGCTTCCACCGGGTGCTTTGGGACGATGCCGAGCGCGGACATTCCGCCACTGATCTTGTTGCCGATGAACAGATCAAACGTGTGGTGATGTGTTCGGGCAAGGTCTATTATGATCTGCTGGAAGCCCGCGACGACGCTGGGATCCAGGACATCTATCTGTTACGGCTTGAACAGTTTTACCCCTTCCCAGCCCTGTCCTTGATGAAAGAGCTGGAGCGGTTTAAAGGTGCCGAAATGATATGGTGCCAGGAAGAGCCGAAAAACCAAGGGGCGTGGACATTTATTGAGCCCAACATCGAATGGGTACTCACCCGCATTGATGCCACGCACCAAAGGCCTGTTTATGTGGGGCGCGCGGCGGCGGCCTCCCCCGCAACGGGCCTGGCCTCCACCCACAAAGCCCAACAAAACACGCTTGTGACCGAAGCGTTGAACCTAAAGGACTAACCCCATGACCATCGAAGTGCGTGTGCCCACCTTGGGCGAATCTGTCACCGAAGCCACCGTTGCCACCTGGTTTAAGCAGCCCGGCGATGCCGTGGCCGTGGATGAAATGCTCTGTGAGTTAGAGACGGATAAAGTGACGGTTGAAGTGCCTTCACCTGCCGCAGGTACTCTGGCCGAGGTGGTGGCCGCGGAAGGGGAGACCGTCGGCGTAGACGCGCTACTGGCTACGTTGAGCGAAGGCGACGAGGCAACCGCCGCCCCTGCCCTGCAAAAAGAGGCGGCAACGGCTGCCCCGCAAAGCGACAAAGCCGTGGAAGTGATGGTGCCGACACTGGGCGAGTCTGTGACAGAAGCCACCGTCGCCACCTGGTTCAAAGCGGTGGGCGATACCGTCGCGCAAGACGAAACGCTCTGTGAATTAGAGACCGACAAAGTGTCGGTGGAGGTCCCTGCGCCAGCGGCGGGCACGCTGACAGAGATCCTCGCCCCCGAAGGCACAACCGTGGCGGCCGATGCGAAACTTGCGGTGATCAGCGGGGCGACTGCTGCGGGCGTGGCCCCGTCGCCTGCGACCTCTGCACCAATCCCTGCCGCCCAACAAACGCCCGCAGGCAAAGACATTGAGAACGCCCCCTCTGCAACAAAGATGATGGCAGACAAAGGGATCGATCCAAGCGCTGTGGCAGGCACAGGCCGCGATGGACGGATCATGAAAGAAGACGTGCTCCGGGCGATCTCCAGCGCCACGTCTGCACCTGCACCGGCTGTGGCGGCGACCCCGCGCGCCCCTGTGCCAGCCGATGATGCCGCCCGCGAA
>CAWUJT010000140.1:0-3856 GCA_963922715.1 uncultured Thalassobacter sp. | reverse complement strand
TTTTCCTCCTCATCACGCACATCGTCTTCTAAAACCACGGTCCAAAGCGCCTCGATCACCGCGATGCGGTCCTCCAAGGCGATAGCCTCCTTGATGGCGCGCGTAAATCGCACTGTGTCTGGGGCTTGGGCTTCCAGCGCTTCGGCTTCTGCACGTAGCTTTGTGGCCTCAAACGGCCCCAAGGCGTGATGTTTGATGAGAATACGGTCGATCTGGCGCACTTCCTCTGGGGCATAGTCCCCATCTGCGCGGGCCGCCCGCACCAAAAGCGCCGCTAAAGCCACCCGCACGTCCAACGGCTCAAGCGGTTCTTGGTTTGGGGATGTGAGTTTATGGATCAGTCTGACAATCATATTCGCCTACATAGGGGACGTATTGGTCTTGTGCCAGGTCTTTTGAGGTGGACATCCCAATAAGCGTTCATCCGTCTTTGTGGCAAAGTGTGATAACTGTCTCACCATAGCGACGTTGATCAACTTGGGTAAAGCCAGAGGGTAAAACGGGCGGGGCATTGTCTTCCCAGACAATCAGGGCGTCGGCGGCTATGTGCTGTGCTTGCGCACTCAGTGCTTTCCCGCCAAGGTCTTGGCCATAGGGAGGATCGAGAAACACCAGATCAAATGGGGCACCAGGATACGACAAAGGCTTTGTTGCATCTTGTGACACGATTATTGCGGTGGTCCCGAGACGGCGGAGGTTTTCCCGGATCAACCCCTGCGCTGTGCGGCCCGTGTCCACAAACACAGCCTCTGCAGCGCCGCGGGACAGTGCCTCTAGGCCCAGCGCCCCGGTTCCCGCGAACAGATCGAGCACCCGCGCCCCGGGAAGTGCGGTATCATAATTTGCAGCGATGAGATTAAAGAGACTTTCACGCACCCGGTCCGCGGTGGGACGCAGATGCGCCCTGGCATCCCCGGCACCAACAGCGGCCAGACGTCGGCTGCGCCATTGGCCGGCGATAATCCTCATTGCAAGAGCAGTTTAAGATCAAAGGATAGATCTGTGAGTTTCGTCAGGGGGGGAGATTGGCCAGCTTCGATCAAGCGTTTTGCCACCATGTAGGCGCGCGGATCATTCATCGCATCGATGGCAAGCAGTGTGTCGCCTGCGAAATACCAATGGGAACAACTGCGGTCTGTTTGCCGGACAACAACGCGATCATAGCCGGTATTCAGCCCCGCGATCTGGAGTTTCACATCATATTGATCGGACCAGAACCAAGGCTTGGCCTCATAATCAATATTTTGGCCCAGCATGTTGCAAGCCACGTTTTCGGCCTGTTCGATGGCATGGGGCACACTTTCCAATCTGATGCGGCGGTTCTGATAGGGAAAGCTGGCACAATCGCCTGCGGCCCAGATGCCGGGGGCTGAGGTGCGGCCTTGGGCATCTGTGGCAATGCCATTGTCGATGCTTAGCCCTGCCGTTTCCGCGATCTGGGTGTTGGGGGTCACCCCGATGCCCACCAAAACCAGATCAAGGTCGATCTTTGTTCCATCGCTCAGTTCCGCAGTCTCGACACGGGCGGCCCCTTTCAACCGCACCAAGCGGATGTTTTCACGGATCGTCACCCCATGGCGGTTGTGCAAAGCGCGGAAATAATCGGCGGTTTCAGGGGCCGCAACCCGGCACAGAATACGCGGCGTTGCCTCAATCAAAATTACCTCCATCCCTTTTTGTGCACAAACGGCCGCCGCCTCTAGGCCGATGTATCCCCCACCAGCAATCAAAACACGCTGACCGGGTTTGATTGCGGGGGCCATTGTGTCCGCACAGGACAGGCTGCGCAGGGTATAGACCCCTTGCAGTTCCCCGCCGACTTCTGGCGGTAATTGACGCGGACTTGCGCCTGTTGTTAGCGCGAGTTGGTCATAAGGGATACGCTTTGCGCCAAGGTGAATGCCTTTGGCCTCAGGATCGATTTTTGTCACTGTTTGACCCAAACGAAGATCAATATCGTGCTCTTGATAAAAATGTTCTGGACGCAGGTAGAGCCGTTCAAGCGACACATCGCCCAGAAGATATCCCTTTGAGAGCGGTGGTCGTTGATAGGGGAGCACAGGTTCATTCCCGATCAAGGTGATACGCCCGCCAAAGCCCTCAGAGCGGAGTTTCGCCACCAGGGCGGCCCCGGCCTGTCCGGCGCCAATCACGACAATATGAGTCATTTTGTTCTCTCTCTGGCCAGATGGTGTGCATACGCTATATCTCAGCGTCAGGAAACTCAACAAAGGAGACAGAAACATGACAATAGCTGTAGGAGACCGATTGCCGGACGGCAGCCTGTTACGGATCGGTGACAATGGACCAGAAACGGTTTCGATCACACAGCTGACCACGGGCAAACGTGTTGTCATCTTTGCGGTCCCTGGGGCGTTTACACCCACTTGCCATTCTGCCCATGTGCCCAGTTTTATCCGCACGCAGGCCGGGTTTGCAGACAAAGGGATCAACGACATCTACTGTATTTCTGTGAACGATCCCTTTGTAATGAAAGCCTGGGGGGAGGCAACGGGCGCACTCCAATCTGGCGTTGCGATGTTTGCTGATGCCAATGGCGGCTACACCGAAGCTTTGGGATTGAGTTTTGATGCCCCGCCTGTTGGCCTTTTGGGGCGTTCACAACGCTATGGGATGATTGTCAACGACGGTGTTGTAGAAGTCTTGCATCTTGAAGAGGGTCCTGGCGTCTGTGAAGTGTCGGGTGGCGAGGCCCTTTTGGCCGTGGCGTAATCCAAAGGCGCGGCTTGCGCCGCATGACATGTTTGGGTGGCGCAGTCTCCTGCGCCACAGCATCGCTTGACTTCGCGGCGTGTGACTGGTGTATCGGCACAAATCGCGTTTGGAGACCGATATGCACCACTTTCGCAGTCACACCTGTGCTCAATTGACCCAAGACCATGTGGGCGAGACTGTCCGCCTGTCCGGCTGGGTCCACCGCATTCGGGATCACGGCGGTGTTTTGTTTGTCGATTTGCGGGATCATTACGGCATCACCCAGGTTTTGTGTGATCCCGACAGCCCCGTCTTTACTGACATGGAAAAGGTGCGCTCTGAATGGTGTATTCGGATTGATGGCACGGTGAAGGCCCGCGACGCGGCCCTCGTCAATTCCAAAATCCCAACAGGGGAAATTGAGGTGTTCGTCCGCGATCTCGAGATATTGGGGGCCGCAGATGAGTTGCCATTGATGGTGTTTGGCGATCAAGACTATCCCGAAGAAACGCGCCTTAGCTATCGGTTCTTGGATCTCCGGCGCGAGGTGATGCAGCGCAATATGACCTTGCGCGCCGATGTGGTGGCCAGTCTGCGCCGCCGAATGTGGGAGATAGGCTTTCGGGAGCATCAAACGCCGATCATCACGGCATCGTCCCCCGAGGGCGCACGGGACTTTCTGGTACCCTCGCGACTGCATCCTGGCAAGTTCTATGCACTGCCGCAAGCACCGCAGCAATTCAAGCAGTTGTTGATGGTCTCGGGCTTTGACAAGTATTTCCAGATCGCGCCGTGTTTCCGCGATGAAGACCCGCGGGCGGATCGCTCGCCCACCGATTTCTATCAGCTCGATGTCGAGATGTCGTTTGTCACCCAAGAGGATGTGTTTGCCACCATCGAGCCTGTCTTGCGCGGTGTGTTTGAAGAATTTGGCAATGGCGCCCAGGTGGATGCCGACTGGCCGCGCATCTCCTACCGCGATGCAGCACTGTGGTACGGCACCGACAAACCGGATTTGCGCAATCCGGTCAAAATGCAGGATGTGTCTGACCATTTCCGCGGCTCTGGCTTTGCGATCTTTGCCAAGCTGCTGGAGCAAGAGGGCACCCAAGTGCGCGCGATTCCCGCGCCCGGCGGCGGC
>CAWUJT010000139.1:0-3905 GCA_963922715.1 uncultured Thalassobacter sp. | reverse complement strand
TATTGTGACAAATCAGCTTCGCAGCTACACCAAGCCAATCAAGGCTTTGGCCGGCAGCACATTACGAAGCTCAACATGCTGTACTTCGACTTTAACTTATACGTGTCCGTAAATAATCTGTGATAAATTCCATTACAAGTACGATAACGAAGATAGATAATATAATCGCGGAAGCTTTTTGATACTGAAAAAGATCAAACGCCACTTTAAGCTCCTGGCCAATACCACCTGCACCGACCAAACCGAGCACAACAGAAGAACGAACAGCCTTTTCAAGTGCAAAAAGCGATGTGTTGATCATTGATGGCATGGCATCAGGCACAACGGCTGCCAGGAGAATTGAAAAGCGGCTGGCGCCATGTGCTTCCAATGCCTGTTGCGGCTCCTTATCAGCATCTTCCATTGCTTCGGCAAAAAAACGCCCGCAGAAACCAATCGTATCTACAATGATAGTCATCGTACCAGCAACCGCCCCAAGGCCAACAGCTGCCACAAACAATAGCGCCCAAACCAGATCTGGTATCGTCCGGAATAGTGAAATAAGCGCTTTGAAAAGATAGCTCGCAAACCCAAGCGGAGTAACACCACGCGCTGCAAGCCAAGCCATGGGTAAACTGAGAAAAATGCCAACAGCGGTGCCGACCAGCGCTATTTGGAAGGTTTCCACGATGCGCCACAGCATACGCTGCAAAAAAGCAGGGTCGGTTTCTGGCGGCATCATACGGCCAACCAAATCAGCCATTGCAGGCAGTCCTCTGGCCAGACGTTCCGGAGATGGCGCAACATCGCCAGCCGAAACAATGATAAGCGCTGCCAGAGCCACAAGAATGGTGAACGTTCCAGCTGACACATTTGCCAGGCGGCTCGGTGTTGAATGCCGCGTCATTAAACGAAAACCTCCGCCAGCATCTCATCCGTCACTGCGGAGCTCGGTTTGTCGAAAAAGACACCGCCATGCTTCAACGCGACGATACGGTCAGAATATGTAACAGCGTGCTCCATATCATGGGACGTAAAGAGCAACGTAATCCCCTCGTTTCGCACAAGATTAGAGAATACATCCATAATATCGCGACCAGCCGCCGGGTCCAGGCTGGCCGCCGGCTCATCTGCAATTATCAATACAGGCTTGCGAATAAGTGCACGAGCTATGGCAACACGTTGTTGCTGCCCGCCAGACAGAGCATCGGCCCGATGCATTGCTTTATCGCTTAACGCGACGGCCTCAAGCGCACGCATGGCATCTTCACGCCATACGGACGGCGCCAGGGTCTGCACGGTAGCCCGCCATGAGCCGGGATATCCGAGCATGCCGTGGACCACGTTAGATAAAACAGACAACCGCTTCACCAGGCCATGATGTTGAAAAACAAAGCCTGTTTTTTTCCGTATACGCAAGCGCTGTGCAACACCTGGATAGCCCGTAAACGTCTCACCCAATGCCGTCACGGTTCCAGCTGAACTGGCATGCAGCCCGATGATGCATTTGAGAAGTGTCGATTTGCCAGAACCGTTTACACCAATCAATGCCACACGCTCACCAGGCTGAACACTCAGCTGAACATCGGAAAACACAGCTTGCTCTCGCCCGTAAGCCTTGGCTAAGCTACTCACTTCGACAGAAGGCTCATCAGATGCTATAGATGGCGTCTCATGCCCCATGTCAAAACCGCCTCTCTCGAAGCCATAAGGGGACCTCGAAAAATTGATTAAACCGCTATCGCGATCATTGAATTTAAAAGACAAATTTTCTTTTATCGGCGTTGGAACCCAATTTTTCGAGGTCCCCATAAAAAAATCATATCCGAAGGGAACGTTAAAGCTCCCTTCGCTGTATTATAAATAATAAGAGCTGTGCCTAGTCGCCAACAAACTTTGAGAAGCTGTTAACGCCAATAGTCTTATACATTGAGCGAACGTAATCGTAGTCCGTGTCGCTCACTTTAGATAGGAAGAAGCCGCCGCTGTATTTCTTGTTGTCATCGCCTTTGAGGACCGCGGACATGATAGCCTCGCCATCCTTCACAAAAGCATCGCGTATCTTATTGAAGACCTCGTCAGATACATCTTTACGCGCAACAAGAATATCATTAGGCAGGTCACGACCACGGGCGACGACAGTGAACGCTTTGTCCGGGAATGCCTTGCGAATTCTCATTAGATGGCTGAAGTTCATGCCAACACCTGCAACATCGCCGCGGATCATGGCTTGCACAGCCGTATTCCGCGAAATGATTTGGGCATCATAGTCGGCACCATATTTCAAGCCAAGGTCAGCCAGAGCCTGGGCTGGTCCGAGATGCTGTGATGTTGAGCCGACAGAACCGAAGGTCACCGTCTTACCTTTGAGATCGCTGACGTTTTTGATCGGGCCATCGGCCATCACAACGATCTGAGCGAAATAGTCAGGACGCTGCCAGGCAACAACAATTTTCGAATCTGTAAGCGATTTGATAACAACATACTCAGCTGGACCGGTAAGAACGAAGTCCACTTGCTTTGCACGCATGGCTTCAACGGCAGCTGTACGCGAATTTACAGCAAAAAGTTCGATTTCAAGACCCGTTGATTTTTCAAGAGCTTTTGAAAAGGGGCCAAACTCTTGCTGTAAAGCTTCCAGGCCTTCAATGTCAGTGACAGCAAATTTGACTTTTTCGGCAAATGCCGGAGCCGCAGACATCAAAAAGATTACTGCAATTAGTGCACGAAACATAATTTCGTCTCTCCCATATACTACACGCAAACAAAATGGATGCACTTACATCCAACGAATATTAAGGGGGATACGTGCTTTGAATGACAGTAGTGTGAATTTCACCAACCATGTGCAACAAAACAGCTTCCAGACAACATCAAATGCCTGGAGAATTGTTCATGGCCGGGTGCTTGATGATAATAGTCTCACAAAGCGCGATATCACATTCCACGATGGCCAAGTTGATTGGAATGACGCTCCCACAGATACACATGCCAGACAGTTCGATGCAGCAGGTTGCCTTGTGCTGCCAGGTATTGTGGATATACATGGCGACGCTTTTGAGCATATAATCACGCCACGCACCGGTGTCAGCTTTGATATCGCTCTGGCGCTAAGAGAAGCTGATCGCCAGTTAATTGCAAATGGCATTACAACAGCTTATCACGGCTTGACAGTGTCCTGGGAGCCAGGCGAGCGCAGTATCGAGCGCGGCCGCACCGTGCGCGAGGTTCTCAACCGTGAACGTCCGAATCTGCATTGTAGCACGCATCTTCACATTCGATGGGAGACATTTGCACTGGATACGGCAGCCGAAGTTGCTGGTTGGCTGGCCGATGAACCAAACGTTATTCTGGCCTTTAATGACCATACGACCGAGTCTATCGCAGGCACCCGCAAAGGTGGTAAGATTGAAAAAATGGCACAACGCGCGGGCTTGAGCGTCGAGGATTTCAAGGGCCTGATGGCCCGCGTCTGGGAACGCCGCGATGAGGTTAATGGTGCTATTGAACGCATGGCTGCTGCCGCACGAGAAGCCGGCGCGACCCTGCTGGCGCATGATGAAACCTCGCCGGAGCAGCGTATGTGGTTCCGTAACCTTGGCGCTCGTGCCAGTGAATTTCCGACTAATATAGAAACAGCAGCTAACGCCCGTGCACATGATGAACATACCATTCTCGGCGCACCTAATGTTCTGCGGGGCTGTAGCCACACTGGGCACCTGTCAGCGACTGAGGCAATTGTAAAAGGCATGTGTACCGTTCTGGCGACAGATTATTACTATCCAGCCCCATTGCATGCCGCATTTAAGCTTGTGCGTGATGGCATATGTGGTTTGCCAGAAGCATGGAGATTAATTTCAGCCAATCCGGCCGAAGCTGCAGGCTTTACAGATCGCGGAAGTCTCACAACAGGCAAACGCGCAGAT
>CAWUJT010000138.1:0-3907 GCA_963922715.1 uncultured Thalassobacter sp. | reverse complement strand
TACACATCGCCCACCGGGATCGAAGTGGCCGGCGGCGTCACATACGGCACGCTTGGAGAACAGACAGTTTTCTTAGGCCAAGATTATGACATGGAAGATGGGGAATTTTGGGGCGCGGGCATTCGCATTGCCTACCGCTTCTGAGGCAACAACACGTTTGAACCCTAAGGCCCGCACTTGTTGCGGGCCTTTTTTATGCGCAACTTTCGGGTCGAACACGTCAGCCGCTTCTCCTAAAAAGCACGTATGAACATACAAAAATCCCTTACCCCGCGCGCTTGGATGGATCTGGCCTTACTGTCCTTGATCTGGGGGGCCTCGTTTTATTCCATCCGCCTCACCCTTGATGAGTTGCCGTTTACCACTTCGGTGGCCTGGCGTGTCACCCCGGCGGCGGTTGTTTTGTGGTTTTATGTCTGGCTGCGTGGCCTGCCCCTGCCGCGCGATCCAAAAATCTGGGCAGCACTGATAATGATGGGGTTTTTGAACAATGTCATCCCGTTCTCTCTGATGGCCTGGGGGCAGCTTTATATCGAAACCGGTTTGACCGCGATCCTGAATGCCACCACGGCGATTTGGGGCGTTGTGCTGGCCGCTCTGGCGTTTCAGGATGAGCGGGTGAACCTGCGCAAAGGGCTTGGCGTGGGCTTGGGGTTTTGCGGTGTGGCCTTAGCAATTGGCCTGGAGAATTTATTGCATTTCGATCTACGCAGTCTTGCACAACTCGCCGTTGTTGGCGGCGCGCTTGCTTATGCCATTGCAGGGCTTTGGGCCCGGATTTACCTCTCAGACCTCTCGGCCCCTGTGGCCGCGGCGGGCATGCTGACAGGCTCTAGCCTGATAATGATCCCTACTGCCCTTTGGATTGACGGCCCCATGTTACCCAACCTGCCTGTGACCTGGGCCGCGCTGGGCTATATGTCCCTGATCGCAACCGCAGGCGCATATCTCCTGTATTACCGAGTACTGGCCACGGCGGGCGCGGGCAATGCGCTGCTGGTCACACTGATGATCCCCCCTGTGGCGATTGTGCTTGGCGCAGCGTTGCGCGGCGAAACCCTGCTGCCCCAAGCCTATGGCGGCTTTGCCCTTCTTGCATTGGGACTTGTGCTGATCGATGGGCGGTGTCTTGCTTGGATTGACCGAGCGCGCAGGTCGGGATAATCCCGTCTAACTACGCACAAAAGGTGTCTTTTCATGCTCTACAACAGTCCCGCCACTTGGGAAGCGGCCCTGAACAAACGCATTCTCTTTTTCGGGATGTCAGGCCTGGGGAAAACCCATCTGTCCAATATGTTGCGTGCAAGTGGGGACTGGTTTCATTACTCGATCGATTACCGCATCGGGACCGCCTATATGGGCGAGCATATCAAGGACAACCTGAAGCAAGAGGCCATGCGGGTGCCGTTTCTGGCCAACCTGCTTCGTACGGATTCAATCTACATCGGTTCAAACATCACCTTTGAGAACCTCGCGCCCCTGTCCACCTACCTTGGCAAACCTGGAAATCCTGACCTTGGTGGGCTGCCCTTTGCCGAATACGCCCGTCGGCAAGAGCTCCACCACCGCGCGGAACGTAATGCGCTGATGGACACCAGCCATTTCATCACCCGTGCGCGTGCGCTTTATGGCTACACGCATTTCGTGTGCGACTCAGGCGGGTCGATCTGTGAAGTTGTGAACCCAGACGACCCAACTGATGCGCTCCTTTCAGAATTGCATCGCCATACGTTGATGATTTGGATCGAAGGGTCCGACGTCCATCGCCAAACTTTGATTGACCGCTTCCGCGCCGATCCAAAGCCGATGTGCTACCGGATGCAATTTCTGGAAAAAAACTGGGCCACCTATCTGCAAGAGAATGGCTGCACAGAGGATCAGGTTGACCCTGATGACTTCATGCTGTTCACGTATGCGCGCGCGATTGACGCCCGCCAAGCGCGCTATGCCGCGATGGCGCGCAACTGGGGCATCAAGGTCAGTGCCTTTGATGTTGCCACATGCCGTGATGCTGTTGATATTATCCAGATGGTCACTGCAGCCCTTGGCAAAGCCTCCGCTCCGACATAGCTGACAGCGCACAAAGAGGAGCCATTATGCCAATCACTTTGCCCCAAACCCTGCCCGCCTACGCCGCCCTATCTGACGAGGGCGTGATGGTGATGGACGACAGCATGGCCGCCCGGCAGGACATCAGGCCCCTGCAGATCGGACTGTTGAACCTGATGCCGCAAAAAATCCAAACCGAAACGCAATTTGCTCGTTTGATTGGCGCGACCCCTTTGCAGATCAATCTGACGCTGATCCGCATGACGGCGCATCACTCCAAAACCACAAGTGCCGCACATATGGAGGCGTTCTATCAAAGCTTTCAACAGATTAAACATCGCAAGTTTGATGGCCTGATCATCACAGGTGCCCCGATCGAACATCTGCCCTTTGGCGATGTCACCTATTGGGATGAATTGGAGGAGGTGATGGATTGGACACAGACCCATGTCTTTTCCACCTTCGGCGTGTGTTGGGGGGGCATGGCGATGATTTATCACTTCTATGGCATTGATAAACACCTTCTTAACGCCAAGGCCTTTGGGTGCATCCGGCATATCAACAAAGCCCCAGCGTCTCCATACTTGCGCGGCTTTTCAGATGAATGCGTTATCCCTGTGAGCCGCTGGACGGAATTGCGGCGTGCAGAGATCGTCGCGGCAAACCTGCCGATCCTGCTTGACTCAGACGAAACCGGGCCCTGTCTTGTGGAAGATCCAAACCATCGGGCGCTTTATATCTTCAACCATTTCGAGTACGATAGCGGGACGCTGAAAGAGGAATATGACCGGGACGTGGCCAAAGGCACGCCTATCAATGTGCCCGCGAATTATTACCCGGCCAATGATCCCAGCCAGGCCCCGCAAAACCGCTGGCGCAGCCATGCACATCTGCTCTACGGCAATTGGATCAATGAGATTTACCAAAGCACACCCTATGACCTGGATCTTATCGGATCATAAGGATCGCAGAGACTGTATCATTTTCCATTAGAGCGGGAGCACGTCCTTCTGCTATCGACCTTGTTCATTTTCTCATAGGCCATCATGGCAACCAGCCGGATTATGTCACTCAGGATTTTTTGTTTGCCTGCACCGGCTCGTACCAAATGTTTGCAACAGAACCTGCAAAACGCCCCTAAGACCCTTTTCACGCCGCGCACAAACGCATATATCAGGAAATAAGTGATAATGGGGGACCTGATATGGGTTTGAGGATCAATCAAATCGTGCCGAACTTCACTGCTGAGACGAGTGAGGGCACCATCGATTTTCATGACTGGATTGGTGACAGCTGGGCGATCCTGTTCAGTCACCCAAAAGATTTCACGCCAGTTTGCACCACGGAATTTGGCGCTGTGGCCCAACTCGCCGAAGAATGGGAAAAACGCGGTACCAAGGTGATTGGTATCTCCATAGATGGCGCAGAGGATCACCGTAAATGGAAAAGCGACATCGAAACTTATGCCGGTGCTCAGGCCGCATTTCCAATCATAGCCGATGAAGAACTGACCGTTGCCAAACTCTATGACATGCTGCCCGCTGATGCCTATTTGCCCGATGGCCGTACACCTGCGGATTCGGCCACGGTGCGCTCTGTTTTCATCATCGGCCCCGACAAGCAACTGAAACTGTCGATGACTTACCCAATGACAGTAGGCCGCAACTTCGCAGAAATCCTACGTGCTCTCGATGCCCTGCAAGCCAGCACAAGCCACGGCATCGCCACCCCGGCCAATTGGACCCCAGGTGAAGATGTGATCATTCCACCGACGGTATCGAACGAAGACGCCACAGCAAAGTTCGGAGCCTTCAAGACGATCTTCCCCTACTTGCGTAAAACCAAAGACCCGAGCTGA
>CAWUJT010000137.1:0-3954 GCA_963922715.1 uncultured Thalassobacter sp. | reverse complement strand
GCGTATTTCGCCTGGATTTCGTCCGAGATATTCTGTGGCACAGGATCGTAGTGATCAAACTGCATTGTAAATTGCGCGCGTCCCGACGACATGGAGCGCAAGGTGTTGATATAGCCAAACATATTGGCCAGCGGCACCATGGCGTTGATCGCAATCGCGTTGCCGCGCGGCTCTTGCCCTGTGACCTGGCCCCGGCGGGAAGTGAGATCACCAATAATGCCGCCGGTGTATTCCTCGGGCGTGATCACTTCAACCTTCATGATGGGCTCAAGCAATTTGGCCCCCGCTTTGCGCATGCCTTCGCGCATCCCCATGCGCGACGCGATTTCAAACGCCAAAACGCTCGAGTCCACAGGGTGGAATTTCCCATCAACCAAAGCCACCTTGAAATCGATCACCGGGAAGCCTGCAAGTGGACCGGAATCCATGACGGATTGAATACCTTTTTCCACCCCTGGCACGAATTCTTTTGGCACGGTGCCACCCACAATGCGGCTTTCAAAGGAATACCCTTCACCCGGATCTGTTGGCGTGATGATCAGCTTAACCTCGGCAAATTGACCCGAGCCACCGGATTGCTTCTTGTGCGTGTAGGTGTGCTCCACCTCATGGCCAATCGTCTCCCGGTAGGCCACTTGCGGCGCGCCGATATTGGCCTCGACCTTAAATTCACGCTTCATGCGGTCCACAAGGATATCGAGGTGCAATTCACCCATACCCTTCATAATCGTTTGACCGGATTCGAGGTCTGTCTCAACGCGGAATGAGGGATCTTCAGCCGCCAACCGCGCAAGCGCCTGGGACATCTTCTCTTGGTCGCCTTTTGTTTTCGGCTCCACCGCGATCTCGATCACCGGCTCTGGGAAGTTCATCGTCTCTAGGACCACCGGATTGGCCTTGTCAGAGAGCGTATCCCCAGTGGTTGTTTCCTTGAGACCGCCCAGCGCGATGATGTCGCCTGCAAACGCCTCTTCAATTTCTTCACGGTTGTTGGAGTGCATCATCATCATGCGCCCAACACGCTCATTCTTACCTTTTGTGGAATTGAGCATCTGATCGCCCTTGGACAAGGTGCCAGAGTAAATCCGCACAAATGTCAGTGAGCCCACAAAGGGATCATTCATAATTTTGAACGCCAGGCCCGCAAAGGGCATGCTATCATCGGCGCGACGGGCGATATCACGCGTCTCGGTCTCATCGCCCGGCTTGAACCCCATGTAATCCACCACATCGAGCGGGCTTGGCAAATAATCAATCACCGCATTCAGTAAGGGTTGTACGCCTTTGTTCTTAAAAGCAGAGCCCCCAAGCATCGGAACAAAAGCCATCTCTAAGCAACCCTTGCGCAGAAGTTTGCGCAACGTCTCGATATCGGGTTCTTCACCTTCAAGGTAAGACTCCATCGCATCGTCGTCCATCTCAACTGCGGCCTCAATCATCTTGCCGCGCCACTCAGCGGCTTGATCCTGCAACTCTGGGCGGATGTCGTGCAACTCCCATGTCGCGCCAAGGTCTTCGCCCTTCCAAAGCCATTCTTTCATCAACACCAGATCAAGCAAGCCCTCCAGCTCACTCTCCGCGCCAATGGGCAAGGCCACGGGCACAGGACGCGCTCCGGTCCGATCCTCAATCATGTTCACGCAGTTGAAGAAATCCGCGCCGATTTTGTCCATCTTGTTGACAAACACAATCCGTGGCACCTTGTAGCGGTCCGCTTGCCGCCAAACGGTTTCCGTTTGTGGCTCGACCCCGGCATTCGCGTCAAGCACACAAACCGCGCCGTCAAGAACAGCCAAGGAACGCTCCACCTCGATGGTGAAATCGACGTGGCCAGGTGTGTCGATGATGTTGAACCGGTGCTTTTCGGTTTGGGCCTCTTGCCCATCTTCCGTGCGCTCCCAGAATGTTGTGGTGGCCGCAGAGGTGATGGTGATGCCGCGCTCTTGCTCTTGCTCCATCCAGTCCATGGTCGCCGCGCCATCGTGCACTTCGCCAATGTTGTGCGATTTGCCGGTGTAATAAAGAATTCGCTCTGACGTGGTGGTTTTGCCCGCATCAATGTGCGCCATAATGCCAAAGTTACGATAACGATCAAGAGGATATTCACGTGCCATAGGTCGATGTCCCTGTGTGGTGGGAAAGAGGAATCGGGGGCGGCTTACACCTAACCCCCGTCAAGGTCCAGATAATCTTTAACTCAAACGCAGCCTTACCAACGATAATGACTGAATGCCTTGTTTGCATCCGCCATTTTATGCGTATCTTCGCGCTTTTTCACCGCCGCGCCACGGGATTGCACCGCGTCGATGAGTTCCCCGGCAAGACGCTCTTCCATCGTGTTCTCATTGCGTTTGCGCGACGCACCAATTAGCCAGCGTATGGCCAGCGCTTCGCGGCGCTCGGGGCGCACTTCGACGGGAACCTGATAGGTTGCCCCACCAACACGGCGTGAGCGCACTTCAACCGAGGGTTTGACGTTGTCAAGCGCTTCATGGAATACATCGACAGGCGCACGTTTGAGTTTGACTTCGATACGGTCCAGGGCTCCATAGACAATACGCTCTGCAATGGACTTTTTCCCATCCAGCATGAGGTTGTTCATAAATTTCGACAGCACCATGTCCCCGTATTTCGCATCGGGCAAAACTTGGCGCTTTTCGGCGGCGTGACGGCGTGACATCTCGACCTCTCCTTATTTTGGACGCTTCGCGCCATATTTCGAACGACGCTGTTTGCGGTCTTTGACCCCTTGTGTATCGAGAACACCGCGCAGAACGTGATAGCGCACACCAGGAAGGTCTTTCACACGGCCGCCACGGATCAACACAACAGAGTGCTCTTGCAAGTTATGACTTTCACCTGGAATGTAAGAAATCACCTCATACCCATTGGTCAGACGGACCTTTGCCACCTTCCGCATCGCGGAGTTTGGTTTTTTGGGCGTTGTGGTGTAAACGCGCGTGCACACACCGCGTTTTTGTGGGCATTGCTCAAGGTGCTGTGACTTTGAGCGTTTGATTTTTGGCTGCCGTGGTTTGCGGATCAGCTGTTGAATTGTTGGCATGCGGGTCCCCGTTTTTTGCCGATATCCGATGTGCTCGTAAAACGCAAAACCGTTCAACCCGCTTGCGTTTGAAGTCCGATCGAAACGCCGCGGTTGGTTTACAGAGGGCGCGGATCAAAAGGTGTCCGGGCCGTGATCCCCATCTAACAGTAATACGCTTTGGAAAATCCATGTTCCAGAGCTTGGAAGGCCAAATATGCTGAATAGCATAGTATGTCAACCGCCTTACACCATTTCGTCTTTTTACTTTGCGTGATTAACATTTTTGTAGACTATGCCTGGGACAAGACCCATTGATTTTCAAAGCAAAACATACTTGCATAAAAATGGGCTTTACGCGGCATAAAGGGGTTGCCGACGTCGGACATAAGTATTTATTCTTATATGATTTTAATCTCAAATACACATGTATCGAGATGAATAGTGGTGCACCTGATCTGACGAATCTAGAACCGGAAAATGTCCAAGAAATCTTCGCTGAGCTTGAGGATTGGGGGCATATTCTCGGCGCTGATCCTTTGATTTCGCGAAAGCTGAAAGAGTTTGAAGCCGTAGCTTCACAGAAACTTTCCACCCAACAAAAACAGACTAGCCGCAAGGTATCTCGTCCAGTGCGGGGGCCGTCGCTATGAGTGGAGAGGATCGGAAAGCAAAGGCTGATTTCATCGCGTCGGCAGGATCAGCCAAGGATGGTAAATCGCGTAAGCGAAGCTCGGTTCCACCTGTCACCTTGCGCCTCACACCAGATGAGCGTGAGCGGTTGGAAGAACTGGCGGCTGGTATGACGCTCAGCGCTTATATCCGTGCCTGTGTTTTTGCCAAGGAAGAGCGCCGACGCAAGCGTCGTCCTAAGAACGCTGTCGCGGACAAGAAAGCGATGGCCCAAGCCT
>CAWUJT010000136.1:0-4115 GCA_963922715.1 uncultured Thalassobacter sp. | reverse complement strand
CCCCCGCAACCAAATCATATGAGCCAAAGGTTGTTACTTCTGTGTTTATCGAAGCGGTCTGTGCCTTGTGTTCAATGACTGTATCACTTATTGTAAAAGCGCAGCTTCAGATGGTCTAAGTGTATTGCCAAATCAGAACAATCACTCTGAAAACTCCAAATGGAGACTGCACATAAAACAGAATGTACTCCTGTGGGATGACCGTCCATGCAGGCCTATTTTACGGGTATTAGGCCGCTGCCAGTTAGGCTAGGTGTTTGATACTCTGCTTTCCGGTCGAAGCTTGCGCTCACTGTATTGCTGCTCTGACGGCGTGCCCGGTCGTGCGCAGCCGTGACGAATTCCCCCATAATACTTCTTTCCATTCCAACGAAAAGATCACACCATCAAACCTTGGAGTCAAACCCCTGGGCGCATGCCTTTGCATAGCAACCCTTCCGTTCCTTGTTTTTGTATGGTCTTACGATGGATAAGGTCTTCCGGCCCCATTTGCGCCCCGTCTTTTCCAACAAATCCTTTCAGCCGGGATATCGAATATGTGAGGCTGCCGTATCCTTCAAATCTTTGCCAAGACGGCAGAAATGCGGTACCATAATAAAATAAAAAACTTACGGAGCAGGATATGCGGAGATCCGCGATTTTTATTCTTTTTGTCTTAAGCGCTTTGCCCGCTTTAGCTGGTGCCCCAGATCAATCACACCGTCCCACAGAACGGCCTGTCGCCGTTCTTCAACTCGCTTTGACACTCACGCCGCAACAGTCTTTGCGGCCTGTGGCGCGCCCGGACATACTGGGGGCTGCTGTGATCCCCGTTGCCTTGAATCCAGTAGGGTTTGAGCGCTGGGTGGATACATTCCAAGGCCGCGCTTTGCGCGCCGGTATTTCCCATCAGACGCTTCAAGCGACCCTTGGTCGGGTGTCTTATCTTCCAGATGTGATTGAGCGTGATCGCAATCAAAGTGAATTTACCAAGACCTTATGGGATTATCTTGATACAGCTGTCTCCGACACGCGCATCAGAAATGGACGCGCTGCCCTGCAAGAACATGCGCAGGTTTTAACCCAAATTGAACGCGTCTATGGGGTGCCGAAAGAGATTGTGGTGGCCGTTTGGGGGCTTGAAAGTGCTTATGGCAGTTTCCGTGGGTCAACCAATACGCTGTCCGCGCTTGCCACCTTGGCCTATGATGGGCGTCGCGGGGCATTTTTTGAGGCCGAGTTGATCAACGCGTTGAAAATTATCGACGCTGGCGATACATCGCCGCGCAACATGCAGGGCTCTTGGGCGGGGGCCATGGGCCATACGCAGTTCATGCCCTCTTCGTTTTTGCAATATGCCGTCGATTTCACAGGGGACGGACGGCGCGACATCTGGGGGAATAATCCGTCTGATGCGCTTGCGTCTACCGCGAACTACCTGCGTCGCCATGGCTGGCAGCCCGGGGCACCTTGGGGCATGGAGGTGCGCTTGCCACAGGGCTTTGATTACAGCCAAACCGGAGAGCGCACCCGCAAATCCGCCGCCGAATGGACACGGGCCGGTGTTCGCACCCTCTCAGGCTATGCTGTCCCAGATCACGGTCCGGCATCCATTCTCGCCCCTGCTGGTGCAGGCCGGACTGCTTTTGTGATTTACCAAAATTTTCAGGTCATTGAGCGCTATAATCCAGCTGACGCCTATGTGATTGCTGTTGGCCATTTGGCAGACCGGATTGCGGGCGGGCCTGAAATTCAAGGCTCTTGGCCGCGTGGCGACCGCGCTTTGGCGCGTGATGAACGGCGCGAGCTACAGCGTAGATTGCGCGATGCGGGTTTCAATCCAGGCACAATAGATGGTAAGATCGGCCCGCGAACGCTAGAGGCGGTGCGGGCTTATCAAAGAGCCTCTGGTGCGGTTGTCGATGGTTACGTTTCGCTTGCGTTGCTAGAAAAACTTCGACGGTAAAAGCAAGTTTAGCGAAATCTCAGGTTGTCTCGTCGCAGTTGATCAAGCTTTGTGACGCCCATGAGTTTCATGCCACGTTCAATCTCTGCGCGGAGGTTACCGAGGGCTTTTTCAACACCGGCCTGGCCCGCAGCTGCCAGCGCATATAGGTAAAGCCGTCCGCCAGAGCAGGCTTTTGCCCCTACAGACAGCGCTTTGAGAACATGGGTGCCGCGCTGAATCCCGCCTTCACAAATTACATCCACCTTATCACCCACGGCATCGCAAATTTCTGCCAGTTGATCAAACGGCGCGCGTGCGCCATCCAACTGTCGACCCCCGTGATTTGAGACCATGATCCCTGTACAGCCGATGTCGACGGCGCGTTTGGCATCTTCAACGCTCATAATGCCTTTGAGTGCGAATTGCCCGTTCCATTGCGCGCAAAGCTTTTCCGCATCTTTCCAGCTCATTGATTGGTCAAGCATGGTGGAAAAATATTCTCCGACAGACACAGCAACGTTTGTGCCAGCACTGACATGGCCCGATAGATGCGGCATATCGAATTTTTCTTTCGTTAAGAAATTCCAAGCCCACATCGGATGTGTTGCAAAGCTGATCAATGACGCTAGCGTCAGTTTTGGCGGTGAGGTGAAGCCTGTGCGCAGATCACGTTCCCGGTTGCCACCGGTGATCGTGTCCACGGTCAAGGCCATCACGTTGAAATTAGCCGCGCGCGCGCGTTCCAGAAGGGCATCATTCAGCCCGCGGTCTTTATGGAAGTAGAACTGAAACATCTTTGGCCCTGGCGCGAGCTTTTCAATGTCCTCAACTGTGACTGTCGCCAAAGACGAGACACCGAACATCGTACCGTATTTTGTCGCAGCCTGCGCCACCGCGCGCTCCCCCTCATGATGGAAGAGCCGTTGCAACGCCGTCGGGGCACAATAAAGCGGCATATCGAGCTTTTGCCCCATCACCTCAACGCGCATATCAACCTCTTCCACGCCGGCCAGAACATTGGGTACGAGATCAACGTCGTCAAACGCGTCCGTATTACGGTGATAGGTGATCTCATCATCCGCCGCACCATCGATGTAATGGAAAATCGGCCCTGGAATGCGTTTTTTGGCAAGCTTCCTGAAATCCTGAAAGTTATGGCAGTCATTAAGGCCCATTGTCAGCACAGCGTTGCTCCTTCGCGGCTCTTTTCTAAATCCCATATTCCATGCGTTGAGCCGCGCAGTGTGTCAAGCTCCCACTCTTTCATAGCAGCGTTAGCGGGCTATGATGAACCTCTCAAACATCATGCGCACAGAAACGAATTTGTAAGAAATGACCGCTAGCTTTCCTTATGTTTGCTTAATTCAGAGAGGCTCATAATGAATTTATCTTCTCAGCTCTATGGATCGTCATTGTGCATCCTTGTGCAAGACACCCGTATTGATGCTGCTGTCGCCGTGCAATTCAAAGACAAGGTACGCAGCTTGTCTGACGGACACAAAGGTCGGCTCATCCTCGATCTTAAACATGTTGATTTTATCGACAGCTCAGGCTTGGGCGCACTTGTGAGTGTCATGAAGGGATTGCCGGCAGGTATATGCCTTGAACTTACCAGCCCCTCATCGATTGTGCAGAAAGTTTTAAAATTGACGCGCATGGATGAAGTGTTCAAAATCTTCGCATCCGTTGAAGACGCGTTACACAAAGATCAGACGACAGCTTAGGGGGATCTTTAATGTCCAATCAGGCGGTTTTAAATCACCGCTTTTTGAGTACACCGCATAATGTGCGCATCGCTCTTTCGGTGTTAAACGGCTATATTGAAAGGGTGTTTCTTACAGGCAATATTGTAACAGACACGACCATTGTCGTGGCAGAAGTTCTCAATAACATTGTCGAACATGCCTATGCCAACAGATGTGACGGCTTTATCCAACTCAGAGCAGAACTTACACCAGACGGTCTGGTATTGGATATCTTCGATCACGGGTGCGTAATGCCAAATAATATTTTGCCGATTGGATATCCTCCTGAGATCGATGTGCTGCGTGAAGATTTGCCCGAAGGAGAATTTGGTTGGTTTTTAATCCAAAGTTTAACCTGCGATTTGACGTATACGCGCATCGGTGAAGAAAACAGATTGCACTTTGTTATACCCCTGGCAAAAGAGGCCGTTTATTCCTAGGCC
>CAWUJT010000135.1:0-4161 GCA_963922715.1 uncultured Thalassobacter sp. | reverse complement strand
ATGAAGTGATTTGAGACCTATTTGAATATAGATAAGAAGACTTTGCTTGCGGAAAGTGGCCTTTGCGGGTCTTCATCGTTACTGAGGAGTTTTCCAGATGCGCCATTCTCTTCCCTCTGGTCGCCTATTTCTTGTCACCGACGTCGCCAAACTCAGGGGCGACACACTGACACTGGGCAAGCCCGCCACCGCCCCTGGCAAGATAGAAACATTCGTGGCTAAGCTGGGCTTGACCCTGCCTGTGCGCTATGTTCTGAATATCCCACAGATGAGAAATCTTGGCCTTTATATCTTCAATCTGCGATACACATTCGGGCTAAACAGATAGAATGTTAGGCGACTGGGTGGTTGCGCTGGAGGGCACGTCCTCTGGCAAGAATTTTGCGCTTGTGCTGGCATTGACGGCGGCGTTTCTGCATGCGGTCTTTGGGGCGCTGCAAAAAGGGCGTCATGATCCTTGGCTAAGCCGTTTGGCGATTGACGGTTGGCTTGCGGTCCTATCATTACCGCTGATTTTTTTGGTACCCTGGCCAGAGGCCCATATGTGGCCGCTGTTTTTGGGAATGGTGGTCATTCATTTCGCCTACAAGGTGTTGCAAGCAATGGCCTACAGTCGTGGCGCTTATACGGTCGTCTACCCGGTTGTGCGCGGCACAGGGCCTCTTTTTGCGGTCATTGGTGCGTGGTTGATTTTTGACGAACGCTTCACACCGCTTCAGTGGTTGGGGCTTATCGTGTTGCTGTCTGGTATCTTTGGATTGGGGATTTACAATCTAATTTTTCTCACAACCCGCCGCGACAGTTTAGGCCCGGCCTTGGCATACGCGGTCGCAACGGGACTTTTTGTGGCACTTTATACGACTTATGATGCGTATGGTATTCGGGCAACGGCCGATCCGTTCACCTTTCTGGCCTGGTTTTTTCTTTTGGCGTCCCTGGACTTTCCGCTGATGTTTTGGCTCTACACGCCGCTGCGGCACAGACTTCTCTCAGTCTCCCAGCGCGACCTTGCCCTGCGTGGTCTGATCGGTGCCTTTGTGGCCTACGGCAGTTTTGGCTCGGTCATGCTGGCCACCCGCCTTGATAGTGTGGGCGAGGCGGCGGTTTTGCGGGAAACTTCAACCGTGTTTGCTGCCTTCATTGGGTGGCTTTTCTTACGAGAGACGGTGGGACCACGGCGGATGGCTTTGATGGCGCTCATTGCCTTGGGCGCTGTGATTGTTGAACTGGGCGGCTAGAAATGTCACGGCTTGTGTCCTAGATGAGCGGGAAAGGAGATCTGTTATGACACCAACACCCCTATCGCCAACGGTAAAAGCGCTTTTGGATTATGGCCCTGTGGTTGCGTTTTTGGCCGGCTATATGCTTTTGCGCGATGATGTGATCACCATTGGTGGGCAGGACTACGGTGGTTTCATTGTGGTAACAGCGATCTTTGTGCCGCTTTTGCTGTTGTCGACTGCGACGTTGTGGTGGCTGACCGGCAAAGTATCCCGGATGCAGGTGGTCACAGCCGTCTTGGTGATTGTCTTTGGGGGGCTCACGGTTTGGCTCAATGATGAGCGGTTTTTCAAAATGAAACCGACGATTGTGTTTGGCCTTTTTGCGCTGATCCTTGGCTTTGGCCTGTGGCGCGGTCAAAGTTATTTGGCCTGGGTGATGAGCGAAATGCTCCCGCTTCAGCATGACGGGTGGATGATCTTGACGCGGCGCTTTGCGGTGTTTTTTGTCATTCTTGCCTTGGTCAATGAAGTGATTTGGCGGTTTCTCTCGACCGATCTTTGGGTTCTGTCAGATACCTTTGGCCAGCCGATTGCGCTTTTCGTGTTTTTCTTATTTCAGGTGCGCATTTTCGAAGACTACAAAGTGCCAGAAGAGGAAACATAAAGGGGCGGCGGATTCATGTGATCTCGACGTAACCTCTTGTTTGACACAAATCCGACATGTACCCTTTCCGTGTATGGCACTTTAAATATAATATGTGCCGTCAAGAATAATAGAAATACCGGAGGGAGAAATGTCTTACGCATCGGTGTATCAAAGTTCGCGCGACGATCCTGAAAAATTCTGGATACACGCCGCCGACCAGATCGATTGGATCACGCCACCCAGCCGTGCGCTTTGGTCTGACAACGCCCCTTTCTATGAATGGTTTGTGGACGCGAAGGTGAACACATGCTGGAATGCCGTGGATCGCCATGTGGCGGCAGGCCGCGGTGATCAGGTGGCGATCATCTATGACAGCCCCGTCACCCATACCAAACGCGAGATCACATTTGCAGAGTTGCAAGAACGGGTGGCGGCCTTTGCCGGTGCGTTACGCGCGAAGGGCGTGCAGATGGGGGATCGGGTGATTATTTATATGCCCATGGTACCCGAGGCCCTGGAGGCCATGCTGGCCTGTGCTCGTCTTGGCGCCGTCCATTCCGTTGTGTTTGGCGGTTTTGCCAGTGCGGAACTGGCCACACGTATTGATGACGCAAAGCCCAAAGCCGTGATCGCGGCCTCTGCGGGGATCGAACCGGGGCGCATTGTACACTACAAACCGCTTTTGGACGGCGCGATTGCGCTTGCCCAACATAAGCCCCAGTTTTGTGTGATTTTGCAACGCGAACAAGAGGTGGCAACACTGCAAGAGGGCCGGGACTTCGATTGGTATGAGGTTCAGTTTGGCGTTGAACCGGCCGCATGTGTGCCGGTTGCGGGCAATCATCCTGCCTATATTCTGTATACCTCTGGCACAACGGGCCAACCCAAGGGTGTTGTGCGCCCAACCGCAGGCCATTTGGTGGCGCTGCAATGGACCATGAAGAACATCTACAATGTCGATCCGGGAGAGGTGTTTTGGGCCGCGTCCGATGTGGGCTGGATCGTAGGGCACAGCTATATCTGTTACGGTCCTTTGATCAACGGAAACACAACGATCGTCTTTGAGGGCAAACCCGTTGGCACACCGGATGCGGGCACATTCTGGCGCATCATCTCGGAATACAATGTCAAAGCGTTTTTCACCGCACCAACGGCCCTGCGCGCTGTGAAACGCGAAGACCCACAGGGCGAACTGGTGCAGCACTACGATATGACGGGCCTCAGAGCGGTCTATCTGGCGGGTGAACGCGCCGATCCCGATACCATCGCGTGGGCGCAAACGCATCTCAAGGTGCCTGTCATTGACCATTGGTGGCAGACGGAAACAGGATATGCGATTGCGGCCAATCCGCTTGGGTTGGAACAATTGCCAATCAAATTAGGCTCTCCCGCCGTGCCGATGCCGGGATATGATGTGCATATTCTCGATGAGGCAGGCCAAGCTGTCCCCCCTGGCACGTTGGGGGCGATTGCGGTCAAATTGCCTTTGCCACCGGGCACTCTGCCCACACTTTGGAATGCGCAAGAGCGGTTCCACAAAAGTTACCTCTCAACATTCCCGGGCTATTACGAGACGGGAGATGCTGGGATGAAAGATGAGGATGGGTATCTGTATATCATGGCCCGGACGGATGATGTGATCAACGTCGCAGGCCATCGTCTTTCCACCGGTGCCATGGAAGAGGTTTTGGCGAACCATAAAGATGTGGCGGAATGTGCGGTGATTGGTGCAGCGGATACTTTGAAAGGGCAGCTGCCTGTTGGGTTTCTGTGTCTCAATGCGGGATGTTCACGGGATCATGGGGACATTATTGGCGAATGTGTGCGCCTGGTGCGTGAGAAGATTGGTCCTGTTGCGGCGTTTAAATCTGCTTGCGTTGTCGATCGGTTGCCCAAAACCCGTTCGGGAAAAATTTTGCGCGGCACAATGGCAGCCATTGCAGATGGCCGCACCTACAAAGTGCCGGCAACAATCGACGATCCTGTGATACTTGAAGAGATATCAACGGCTCTAGAAGGGCTTGGCTATTCGAAGAGTTTATAGGCTGCTGCGTTATATATCTCTCAGATGTAACTTCAGGTTGACAATTTAAGTTGACAGCAACAATTGCTCAATATCAGGTTCCCCGTGCAAACGTGAGTACTGGGGTATTATGAGAGTTAAAACCGATAACATGAGGTCTACTCCCTTCGAGGCATTTCTAAACGAAAGCGAAATCGCGACACTTTCTGATACCATTAGATGTGTTGTCTCGGAGGTTGTTGGTGGTCTGAGGTTGATCGGCATGGGGT
>CAWUJT010000134.1:0-4323 GCA_963922715.1 uncultured Thalassobacter sp. | reverse complement strand
GGTTGGCCGATTGGTATGCCGCTTTGTCGATCTATCCAAGGTCACAAAGGATTATGGGAGATCAGGATAAAGCTGCCAGGTGGACGCATCGCGCGGGTGTTTTTCTGTGTGCATGACAGTTCAATGGTATTGCTGCATGGTTTCATCAAGAAAAGTCAAAAGACTCCATTCCGTGAGCTAGACGTTGCTGTCAAACGAATGAAAGGACTTGGAACATGAGTGATCTTGAAAAAGGTAAGGCAGGGGGGTTGTTCTCTGACTTCCTCAAGGAACAGGGCACCTATGAAGCCACTACAGAACGGGCGATCAAGCGTGTGATTGCGTTTCAGTTAGCATCTGCCATGGAGGAAAAAGGCATCACCAAAGTGGAAATGGCAAAACGGCTTGAAACGAGCCGTTCTCAGCTTGATCGGTTACTTGATCCTGACAATGACAAGGTGACGCTGGCAACCCTATCGCGCGCCGCCAAAGCGGTCGGGCGCGAACTCACGCTTGAGTTACGATAATACCATCTCTTTTACTTGCTCCCTTAAGTGGTGTTTTAAGCCCGCCGCTTTTTGGTTTACACCCGCTTGTTTTTGCAGGCAAAACGCTTTATTCTTCTTTCTCACCACATCCCATCTACGTGTCATGTGGTGAGAAAGAAGAATGGCTAACAGACGGGTGATTGATTGGGCGGCGGGTTTCCTGTGATTAGAGGGGCTCTTTGAAAGCTGGAGGGATCGAAGAGCTTAAGAAATTCAGACATGCCTATGTGTAAATCAATGGCTTGTGATCGAAAGAAAACGGTTTGTCGTCATGGATGGAGGTCTCCAGATTGTTAAAGCAGACAAGGGAACAGAAACGGTCTGAGTGCGGTGAGAAGAAGGCAGGGGTTGCATGGTTGCAGTGACAGAGCGAGACTTAGATCTGCTGAGATGGATCAATGGGTTTGGATTTGTGATGAGCGGTCAGGTTGGGCGTTGGATGGGGGTGGATGAGAAGGTCAGTGGCCGGAGATTGCGGAAGTTAGAAAGCATTGGCGTGATTGCGCGAGAGCGGGTTTTTCATCGAGGTGGCTCGGTTGTGCGGGTGACAAAGACAGGGGTGCAGCTTGCGGGGGATGCGTTGGGACCGATGCGGATGTTGCGGTTGGGCAGTTTTGAGCATGATCGGGCATTGGTGGATTTAAGCTTGGATATCTTGGCAGAGCATAAAGGGGCGGTGTTTTTGCCGGATCGGCGGATAAGGCATGAGCGGGGCCAAGGAAGTGGTGTTGGGCAAAAGGGCCATATTGCTGACGGTTTTTTGGTGCGGTCTGATGGCACGACAGTGGCGATTGAATTGGAGTTGACACGTAAGCAGCGGTGGCGGCTGAAGAAAATCATCGGTGAGCTTCAGGCGGATATGCGTCTTGAGGCTGTGTGGTATTTTTGTGCACCTACTGTGGTGGATTTGGTACGCGAGATTGTGGGGGGCGATGAGATGTTTTCCGTCTTTGCCTGGCCTGATCATAGGGCGGCTGTGGTGTGAGCCAAAAGTCCTCAAATGGGATGGGCGATGAAGCGGCTCTGATTATCATCATGGTGATGGCGCTTGTTGCGCTTGTGATGATTGGGCGCGGGCTTGGGACCGTTGCGGGCGTGGTTGGCGCGGTGGTGTTGTTCAGCTTATTGCCACAGGGCAATTTGCGGATTTTCGGGTTGATGTTTGCGGGGTTTCTCTTTGGGGCTGGGGCCTATTTTCTGGGATCGTTTTCGTTTGGTGATTTGGTGGACGAGGTGCGGTGGTTGAGCCGTGGGCTGATGCCTTGGACCGAGTTTGCCTTGGACACATCTGATCCTGCGGGCCAGCTGTTGGCGGGGGCGGCGGGGGCTTGTGTTCTTGCTGGGGCTTTTGCCTCTATTTGGGACAATCCTGCCAAAGCCGCCTACCGGGCGCATAAGCGCATGGCGGCGCAAGATGTGCAGGGTTTGCGGCCTGTGCGTGGTATGGCGAAGATCAACACAGCGCAGGCGTCCGATGCAGCGCATAAAGAGGCGACCTTGATTGGTGCTGTTACGTCGTCTGGCAAGCGGCTTTATCTCAGTGACAAGGATCTGAACACGCATGCGCTGGTCACGGGCACAACGGGATCGGGCAAGACCGTTTTTGTGGCCAATCTGATTGAGAGTTTCATCGCGCGGAGACATCCGGTGATTTTCATTGACGGGAAGGGCGATCTCACTTTGTCACAGCGCGTTCGCAGTTATGCCGCTCAGCAGGGCAGGCCGACGTGGGGCTTTTCCATGGTGGGGGCGAGTTGTGCCTATAACCCGCTGGCCTCGGGGGGGTTTTCATCAAAGAAGGACCGTGTTGTTGAGTTGCGCCGGTGGTCCGAGGAGCATTACCGCAAGTTGGCCGAAGGCTATTTGCAGACTGTGTTTAAAATCCTTGAGGCGGTGGGGGACCGTGTGGACCTCAAGACGACGACGCAGTTTCTGGACACGGGCAAGCTGTTGTCGCTCATACGGGCGCAGAAGGCCGCGCTGGGCGAAGAGTTCGTACAGGCCCTGTCGGAGGAGATCGCCGATCAGAGGGATGCTGAGAAGCATATTGAGGGGGTGCGGGCGGAGCTGCGCAATCTCAGCCGGTCCGAGCTTGGGCCGCTCTTTGATACAGCGGCCGCGCTGGAGGCCGAGGAGACGGTTTTGACTTTGGCGGAGGTTCTCCGGCGGCGCGGGGTGGCGTATTTTGCGTTGTCGCCGTTGCGGTTTCCGGCGTTGTCAGACACGTTGGGCAAGCTGATTGTCAACGATTTGAAAGCCTGTCTTGATCCCGAACGGCCGCAGAAGATTTTACTTGTGATCGATGAGTTCACGACATTGGCCGGAGAGCAGGTCTTGAACATTCTCAATCAAGGCCGTTCGATGGGCGTTCACGGCCTGATCACGGTTCAATCCTTGGCCGATCTGGGTCAAAAGATCGACCGCAACGCGGATTTATTTGCCGCGCAGATTATCTCAAACTGCAATGTCTTTGCGGTGCACCGGATGAACAATCCGGCGGATGCGGGGACTTTGGCAGAGGTTATCGGCACCAAGAACAGTTTAGAGATCACCGCACATCTGGGGGAGACTGGGGCCACGGGCAAGGGGTCTGCGCGCCATGTGCGCGAGTTTCTGGCTCATCCCGACGCGATCAAAAACCTTCCCACAGGGGAGGCGTTTCTGGCAAACAAGAACGCAGGGACGGTTGTGCGGATCAAGGGGCGCTTGTCTCAGATTATGGAGCTTTAAATGACATTGTCTATTCTTCTCTTTCGGTTGGTGTTTGTGGGCACAGGCGTGTTGTGCAATCTGGTATTGCTCATTGTCTTTGCCAATCTGTCCATGGCGGTCTTTTATGGCTATCTCGGGCTTTATCTTGGCTTTGCGGTTCTCATGGTCACGCCGTTGGCGGATCGCTGGATCGACTTATCGCTGGGCACGCGGGTGCCGACGCGCAAGGAGCTGTCGCAGCTTAACGGGATAGAGGAAGAGCTGACCGAGGCTGCACGCGAACGTGGTAAGGCCTTTCCGCGCAAGCTGAGGTTGCGCGTGATCACGGACAATTATCAAAACGCCATGGCCTTTGGGCATCGTTCTATCGGGCTGACGAGCGGGCTTCTGAAGACCGGCACGGATGCGCAGGTGCGTGCTATCTTTGCCCATGAGGTTGGGCATCTTGTGCACAGGGACACGACGTTTCATGCGCTGGTGACGGCGGCATTCGGTCCTATCCTTTGGCTGGGCATTTTCTGTGCATCGTTCGTTTGGGGGATGATGCGTGAGAATCTTGTTGGGGTTTTGTTTGGTGTTTTCTTTCTGATATTGTTTTTGATCCCGATCCTGGCTTTGCTGCTCTACTCTCTGTTTAACTTTATTGCGTCGTTTCTGTCTCGACCCATTGAGTACGCGGCGGATGCTTATGCGATGGAATTGACGCGGGATGACGGGCTGATTTCCTGGCTTCAGCTCATGGAGGTTATGGATGTCGGTCCATCAGGGCGGTTCCTCGCCGCTTATCAAGCCAGCCACCCGCCGATGGCCTTACGCGAAGACCGCGCGCGCCTGTTGCTGGAGAACATGACCGATTAGTAGGGGCCACCGCCTTCCCCGAGATCGCCCTTCATGAGGCAGGCGAAGGGGAAAGGAGGAGCCGTTTCACCGCTTTTGGTCAGTTCGTAGATCGGTTCCAATTCGACTCCGCGGGCTATTTGAGCGCCCGACCCCTGTCTGGTTCTCCGATCAGGATCTGTTCAATCGACATCCATTCTTCTCATAAGCATTCCTTGCCTTCTGTCGCCTTGTTGGGCGGGTAGAA
>CAWUJT010000133.1:0-4333 GCA_963922715.1 uncultured Thalassobacter sp. | reverse complement strand
TATGCAACAACCAAGTCTAAAATAGTATAATTGTAATACAACAGTGAGGCATATTATTGTGCTATACTAGATACTCACCCGTGATCATCTTATCCATTAGTACAAGGTATCTCCACAAGCTGAACTTGAGTTCCCATACGTTGGCGAACTGTACAAATACGTTCCTCAGGTTTTGCTTGTATTGTTGGTGCAACGTACCCGCTTACATCATTTCCATCTGCCATAACAGGTCCAGAAACATTATGGTCGCCTTGACCAACCAAGGATAGTGTGATTTGACCAGTTGATCTTGCTTGAGTCAGCTTCGCAACAACCTCAGGCGTAACTTCGACGGTTACATTGCTCGCTGGGTTAATACGGCCTGTATTCTGATCTGTCTGTTGATCCACAGCAATCAATTTGATACTAGATTCAATCAATCTTGTGATTGATCCCGATTGTCCCCGTCCAGTCCAGTAAATATCAACGCGATCACCAGGTCGAATGAAAACACCACTTGTTGCGTTCACATCCAGAGTAAATGCGCGCATCCCTGGTGACAGACGCGCAGCCATACCAGCTGGCTCACCTGGTTCTGTTACTTTAGACGGGAGTAAAAGCTCATGACGCTCAATTGTTCCTAGAACCGTCCGATCACCACCATCTTCTGGGAAAATATCGTCACGATTCCGAAAAGCCCCTGCAGGAAGTATTTCAGAAGGCCACTGAATGGAGCTGATATCTCTTGAACTCAAGACGTCTCCATACTCAAGTCGTCTTGTGACGACGAAAATCTCTTCTGTTTCCACAACTTTATCTTGAAGATCCGAAACAAGCGTTTCATAGCGTTGAAATTCACTTTGTATTGTTTTAACTGCAAAAAATACTAGGCCTAGCCCAACAAAAAGCATGCCTATTAATATTGGGCGTGTCATATTGCTTGTCTCCGTTCACTTCTGTATGCGATTTTAAGATAAATCAGCATTGTATGTAACATATGTGGACAGTTAATATCAAAGTATGGCAAAATAATGGAATGAATATGAATAAGATAAGGTTTCTTAAAAGAATGTCATGGCAGAGCGCGTGACGGAAATCTCTTAAGTATCTAAAAGTAAACAAATAATTTCGCAACCTCACACGTTTGTTGTTTTTGAAATCCAAACAATATCTGCTGTTAAAGATAATTCAGAATGTAGCAGTCAAGCGCACTGAAACAATTATAGAAATTCCAGGTATTTTCTAATTATAATAATGGCTTAAACTTTTTCACAATAGAATGTCAAACAGGACATCTTTTTATGTTTAATCTTAATGTTCTTGTATTTTTGTGTTCAATCAATCAACAGTGCTTTGATCATACGGCTTATTGATGGTATGGTAAGGTGTTCAAAAGGCTGGAAAAAGTGATAGATTAATGTTGCCTAATAAGTCCGGCGTTGTAGACACTACGTTTGTGATGTGATCCAATCAGATATTGAGTGCTATAGTGAAAATCTATCATCTCAAAATCGACAAAGATATACTTATGCCTGGACTTTCGACTTGACACCGATCTGTTACATAGTGCTGACAATAACGTGTCATGAGTATGAAAGAACGCATCGAACCCCTTATTGCTGATCGTGCACCCTGGTTGTTTTCCGGGCGTCCTTTCACAGGTATCGCGCGTGTTGTCTTGAACACTTGCCTTGGATATCGCGAAGTTCTCGCTTTGAGTGAAACATATAAAGATCTTCCTTCACGCGATATTTTTGCTGACATAGAAAAACGCATTGCACGCAAGGTCACGGCGAAGGGGCTTACAAACATTCCAAAAGCTGGCGGGGCCTTGATTGTTGCAAACCACCCCACAGGCATCGCAGATGGTGTGGTTCTTTCTGCATTGATCTCTCAATGCCGCAAAGATGCATACTTTTATGCGAATGGAGATATTTTGCACGTTCTTCCGCAACTTGCGGACAGGATTATCCCGGTTGAGTGGCGGTTGGATCGGCGGACACACGCGAAAACACGCGAAACCTTAGCATTAACCCGCAAAGCCGTGGCCGAGAACCGCATTGGTGTCATTTTCCCATCGGGTCGATTGGCCAAGCGCAGGGGGCGTCGTTTATACGAACGCGATTGGATGCAATCGGCGGCAATGATCGCAAAAAAGTTTGATCTGCCCATTATCCCCGTGCATATTCAATCACGAAACTCTGCACTGTTTTATTTGTTCGATGCGCTTCATCCGACTTTACGTGATATCACCCTGTTTCATGAGACCCTCAATAAAGCAACGCAACCGTATCGATTGACATTTGGTGAAGCGATTTCACCACACGCGTTACCAAGATCCCCCCAAGATGCTATTCAGGATCTTCGCGCCGCAACGCTAAAACTTGGGGAAATAGAGCCGCGCAAATTACCCTTTATAGAAGCTTTGAACCAAAGCTTGGAAATCCGCGCTTAACGCAAATCTTATTTTGATTTGACCGACTATCCCGCTTTATCAAGCTCAAAGGTGTCGTGAAGAGTTTGCACAGCAAGTTCCATATATTTTCGGTCAATCAGAACAGACACTTTGATTTCTGAGGTTGTGATCACTTTGATGTTGATGTTTTCGTCAGAAAGGCATTTGAACATTTTTGCCGCAACCCCTGCATGGCTCCGCATACCGATGCCCACGATGGAGACTTTGGCCACCTCTGTATCCGCAATAAGCCCGTGGAAATTGATGGCGCCATTCTGTTTAGCCTCTTGTAAAGCGGCCTCTGCCCGCACAACATCGCTGGTGGGGCAAGAGAACGTCATATCGGTGCGCCCATCCTCGGCAATGTTTTGGACAATCATGTCCACATTCACACCAACATCGGCAAGGGGCCCAAAAATGGCCGCTGAAACGCCGGGGCGGTCTGCGACACTGACCAAGGTTACTTTTGCCTCATCCTTTGAAAAGGCTACACCGGCCACAACATTGCTTTCCATAATTTCTTCCTCATCACATACAAGCGTCCCCGCCGTTTCCGATTGTTCTTCAAAACTCGACAGCACGCGCAGCCTGACCTTATAGCGCATCGCCAGTTCAACAGAACGCGTTTGCAACACCTTTGCACCCAGACTTGCCAATTCAAGCATTTCTTCAAAGGCAATACGGTTGAGTTTGCGCGCTTTGTCGGACACCCGTGGATCCGTTGTATAAACGCCATCGACATCTGTGTAGATATCACAACGTTCCGCAGCGAAGGCAGCAGCAAAAGCCACGGCTGTGGTGTCAGAGCCCCCGCGCCCCAGGGTGGCTATGCGCCCTTCAGGACTGATTCCTTGGAAACCAGCAATAACAGCAACCTTCATGCCTTGGGTGAATTTCTCATTCAGGTTGTCTTGTGGGATTTCTTCAATGCGCGCAACAGAATGGGCCGATGTGGTGCGCACAGGAACCTGCCATCCCTGCCAAGAGCGCGCGGGCACCCCCATTTCCTGCAAGACCAACGCCATCAGCCCCGCGGTGACGTTTTCACCGGAGCTGACAACGGCATCGTATTCGCGGGCGTCATAAAGGGGGGAAGTTTCCGTCACCCAAGTCACAAGTTCATTGGTCTTGCCTGCCATGGCAGAGACAATCACAATCACCTCATACCCCTTGGCCACTTCCACACCAACGCGTTTGGCCGCGCGGCGGATACGATCAAGATTGGCGACAGAAGTTCCACCAAATTTCATTACCAGACGGTTGGCCATGTATGCCCTCGTTCTGTGTGCGATTTGCCTGTTAGGGGAGTGGACGGCTCTGTGCAAGGGGTGTTAAATTGAGGCGCTGACACGCCACACGATATTTACGGCCTTACGGCCCATGTCAGAGATTGAGAAAGAGAGACGATGAAACTTTTGGTGGGCCTTGGAAATCCCGGTGCCAAATACGCCGCGAACCGCCATAATATTGGCTGGATGGCGATTGACCGGATTGCGGATGCGCATGCCTTTGGCCCGTGGCGGACAAAATTCCAAGGTAAGGTGAGCGAGGGGCGTCTCGGCTCTGACAAGGTTTTGCTTCTCAAGCCCGACACCTTTATGAATCTTTCCGGTCAATCTGTTGGTGAAGCGATGCGCTTTTACAAACTAGCGCCCCAAGATATTTGGGTGTTCCATGATGAGCTTGATCTTACTCCAGGTCGGATGAAAGTCAAACAAGGGGGGGGGCACGCAGGGCATAACGGCTTGCGTTCCTTACACCAGCATATCGGTGATGCTTATGGGCGGGTGCGATTGGGGATCGGGCATCCGGGACACAAAGATCTGGTTGCACGCTATGTCCTATCTGATTTTGCCAAAGCCGATCAGCCCTGGCTTGATGATTTGACACAGGCTTTAA
>CAWUJT010000132.1:0-4353 GCA_963922715.1 uncultured Thalassobacter sp. | reverse complement strand
ATGCGGACTTTGCCGTCATTCGATTTTGGATCTTTGCTAATGCAGCATCCTCTCGCACCTGCGGCACACTTGCTGCTGCGGCGCGGCGTATGTCGTCAATCCGGCCGTTGGGTATAGCCGATAGCTTAGGCTAAAACGGTGCATGCACTACATCCGCTCGAACGACTACCTTACGTCCTGGGTTATGCGAAACTTCTCAAAAGCTACAAAAGTGCGTCTCGTCATTCGCGCCCGGTGCATGCTCAAAATCATCTGCCTCGGGGATACGCCCGAAAGCGATTTTACCGCCAACGTAGCCGCCGGGGACGGAGTCATGTGTGCCGAGCGACAACGCCTTGCCACCAAATCGCGCCCGCAGTTCATCCATTACGTCGCTGACGTCCTCCCAGTGATCCCGGTCATCGGCGTCGTCCGTCAACGGTGCTAAGAGATCCCCAATTACATCCGCTTCTTCGTCCAGACCGTGCAAAACCACCGAAACTGCATGTGGTGTGAAGGGAACCTGTTGCCGCGCCTTTGACAGGCCTTGCGCAAGGGTGCTGCGAAAGCTGCGATAGTCACGCGATGGCAGGAACTGTCCTTCCCAACTCCACCGTTTCGCCTCAGCCGACTTTGCGCGGGTTGATCGCAAGCGTTGGCTGCGCAGGCTCAGCGTCAGTTTGGAGGCGCGGAAATCTGTCCGCCGCAAGCGGCGTGCAGCACCGGCCAGCAATTGCTTGGCACAGTCTTCAACCTTTTCCGGGCTGCGCCAATCATTCGGCAGCACACGACTGTGGCCAAACATGCGTTTACGTGTTTTGGCACGCGGAGCATGAAAACCATGCAACTCTTGCAGAAAGCGTTCACCTTCCACATTGCCCCAGATCGCGCGGGCCTGCTTTGGCGCGAGGGACCACAATGCGGGAAAGTCATGTACGCCCGCCGCTTCAAGGCGCAAAGCCATACCTTCGCCAATACCGGGAAGTTTGCGCAACGTTAGGTCGGCAAGCGCGTGGGGAAGCGTCGCAGGGTCAAGCAGCACGGCGCCGTTTGGTTTTTGACGTTCTGCCGCGACTTTGGCCAAGAGCTCTGTCGGGGCCATGCCGATCGAACAGGTCAGCACAGGGCTAAACGCATCCAACAATGCGGCCTTAATACGGGTGGCCAGCGCAAGGCCCTGCTTGCCTTCACTTGGCAGCAGGGCGCAGACCACCTCATCAATAGACCGGACAAATTGAATAGGCAGAACGGTTTCGATGACGGCCAAAATACGTTCGTGCAGGCGCACGTACACATCAGGGCGCGCGACAACAAAGACCATATCGGGAATGATCTTGCGCGCCTCGCGGGCGGGCATATTAGTTTTGACGCCGCGCGTTTTTGCTTCACGGCTCACTGCGATACAGCCGGTATGCGGGGAATCCAGCGCCACGACACCCAAAGGTTTGCCGCGCAGATCAGGGTTAAAGTGCTGTTCGGCTGAGGCAAAAAAGCTATCGAAGTCGAGATATAGCCTTTCGGGTAGGCGCGGCTCAGTCATCAGACCGGATCACTTGATCGGCCGTGCCGGTTTGGCGATATGCGGGACGGCGTAAGGCACGGCTTTCTGGTAGTCCTCAAATTTCGCGCCGTAGCGCTTTGTGAAGCGCCGTTCTTTCAACACCGGCGCGCCAAGGCAATAGGCCGTCAGCATGATCGCCAATAGCAGTTGATCAGGCGACCATGTTGGGACCGTCCACGTGGTCAACGCGAATGACACGTAAATCGGTTGCCGGATGATGCTGAACAGGCCGCGCGTTGGCATCGCGGGAAAGACCGGCTTTGCCCGTTGCGCCAGTGACATCCACCCCAGCGCACCTGATTGCACCTCTGCGCCCGCGTCATAGCTGGCCCAGATCAAAAGCAGCCAAGACATGCCGTATAGCCCTGTCATGAGGACCAGAGCGATGCCTTCAGCCTGCCACCAGATGATCCCGCTTGGCGTCCACAGTGCAAAAAGCGCCAGCAATTGCAGCGACGCGATAATCGCGTAGGTCGTTGTGGCCAGTACGGATCCATGACGCTTAGGGGCAAGCCGCACAAGACACGCGCCGCCACGTTTTGACAGCAGGAACGAGTGCATAAGCGGGAATTGTAAGATCAACGCCAGGTTCACGAGGATCGACCACGGTGCCGGCACCGTGCCAAAGCTCTCGCTCAGCCCGTAAAACATTGCCACGATCATCGCGATCACGGCGGTGGCAAAGACGCTGTGACACAAGACACCATAAGCCAGCGCAAGCACAAGCTGACGCGGTGGCGCGGGGGTCCGGAAGATCCCAAGGCCAAGGCGCAGCAGCTGACGCAGCGGTTTCATGGTCGAACGTTTCATACAGGACTAAGCTAGCTGTGGCGCGAAACAGGTCCACACCAATTGCCGTCCGCTCCCCTGCGACTAATTCATGCACCTATGGGCAAAAGAGGGCTGAACAGGATGGACATGACAGCACGTGGCACAATCACGCTGACGGATCTGGTGATCGACACCAACATCGGGACATATGGCCCGGGCGATGTGATCCCCGACCATCACATTCTGGATCTGACGCTGATTGTGCCGCGCACGGCTGTGTTGATCCCATCAGATGATATGGCGCATGTCTTTGATTATGACCCCTTGATCGCAGATATTTTGCAGCTTGCCCAAAGCGGGCACAGGGCAACGCAGGAATGGCTGATGGCACAAATCGCCACCCTTTGCGCAGGCTATTCCCAGATCGAAGGGGTAGAGATCTACCTTCGTAAGACGCCCGTGCATGGCGGTACCGGGACGTTAGGGGTACGGGTGTTTCTCAATCATGAAGACCTACGGCAGCTTGTCGCGATCGCGTGACTTTCTACACGCGGCACTTAGGTTCTCGCGCGAGACACATAGAGAACAGGTGACCCAGCCATGACAACTTTTGCGCTTCTGATGACAGCGATGCTGTTTGGCGGGATGACCTTTTTCAGTTTTGGCTTCGCGCCGGTGCTGTTCAAACAGCTACCGATGGACAAGGTGCGCCCGTTGTTGCGGGGCACTTTCCCATACTACTATCTTGCGGTGATCGGCATGTCCGCAGTTGCAACCGCCGCCGTGTTAGCTGTCTCCGGGCGCGCCACCATCGTCTTGGGCGTGATCCTGATCGCGACAATCTACGTCAGGCAAATCCTGATGCCGCAGATCAACGCCGCCACCGACCGCGATGATCAACCCATGTTCAAACGCCTGCATGGGCTGTCGGTTGTGATCCAAATAATCCAGATCGGGCTGGCGGCTTGGGCCGTTGTGCTTCTCAGCGCCTGACGATCACTCTGCCCCGCGCAACTTACCCCGCCACCGCAGCGATTGTGCATTCAGCGAAGCTAAATCCGCCTCATCATTTATGATCGCATTGCACAACGCGACAGCACGGCTCACTTGCGAGGGGGTCATATGCCGATATGCGGGTCGTTTTAGATGATTGTACCACACACCGCCACAGATTGTGTCCAGAACGATCCGCTGAAAGCAATGATCCGCAGACACCGGCCAATCCTTGCGCGATGTCGCCGCAAGTTTTGGCATCTCTTCCCGTGTCAGCCGCAGGTACGCTGCAATCATCGGATCGGGGAAAAGGGTCAATTGGTCTGGCATTGTGTGACGCGTTTTTGCATGTCGCAAAGCTAGCCCCGGACGGGCATCCGCCAAGCGCCGCTCGACTATTCACCGTTTCTACCTAGCTTTTGTTGCAAGAGATGAAGCGAGCATGGAATGACAATAGACACCCCGATTGCCCCCCTTTTTGCGCCAACACGCGACAGCGGTGAGGCGCAATTGCAGCGATTTATCCCCAAAATGGGCCGCGCCTATACCAATGGCCGCAACTATGATCGCGGCGCGGGGCAGCATCGTGACGTGTCGATGCTGTCACCCTACATCCGCCACCGCCTTGTGCGCGAAGAAGACGCGATTGCCGCCGCTCTTTCCGCCCATGGCCCGGAAGGGGCAGAAAAGTTCGTGCAAGAAGTCATCTGGCGCGGGTATTTCAAAGGTTGGCTGGAACGTCGCCCACAAGTCTGGGCCTCCTATTGGTCGGGCCTGCAAGCGGACCTGCAGCACTTGTACCGCGATCGGAAACTGCGGCGCGATGTGGCCAGTGCTGAAGCCGGGCAAACTGGGCTGGATTATTTTGATACCTGGGCCGAGGAATTGGTAGAGACAGGATATCTGCACAACCATGCGAGGATGTGGTTTGCCTCAATTTGGATATTCACCTTGGGGCTGCCTTGGCGGCTGGGAGCTGACTTCTTCATGCGGCATTTGTTGGATGGCGACCCGGCGTCCAATACCTTGGGCTGGCGATGGGTGGCCGG
>CAWUJT010000131.1:0-4459 GCA_963922715.1 uncultured Thalassobacter sp. | reverse complement strand
AAAAGGCAGTTTACATCATGCCGCCCATGCCGCCCATGTCGGGCATGCCGCCAGCGGGGGCTGCGCCTTCCTTGGCGGGTTTCTCCGCAACCATGGCTTCTGTCGTGATTAAAAGTCCTGCGACGGAGGCAGCGTCCTCAAGCGCAGTGCGCACAACTTTCGCCGGATCGATCACACCGAAAGAGAACAGATCACCATACTCTTCCGTTTGAGCATTGAAGCCAAAGCTTGTATCGTTGCTCTCGCGGACTTTGCCCGCCACAACAGAGCCATCGACGCCCGCATTTTCAGCGATCTGACGCAGAGGGGCTTCAAGCGCACGGCGGACAATGGTGATGCCAGCGTCTTGGTCGCTGTTTTCACCCGTTAGACCTTCAAGCTCTTTCGCGCCTTGGACAAGTGCTACACCGCCACCGACAACAACACCTTCTTGCACGGCTGCACGTGTGGCATTGAGCGCGTCATCAACACGGTCTTTACGCTCTTTCACTTCAACCTCTGTCATGCCACCAACGCGGATCACGGCAACACCACCTGCGAGTTTCGCAACACGCTCTTGCAGTTTCTCGCGGTCATAGTCAGAGGTGGTTTCCTCGATCTGCTGACGAATTTGGGCGACACGAGCTGCGATCTCAGCTTTTTCGCCAGCGCCATCAACAACCGTTGTTTCATCTTTGGTGATGGAGACTTTCTTGGCAGAACCGAGCATGTCCATAGTGACATTTTCAAGCTTCATGCCGAGATCTTCAGAGATCACTTGGCCACCTGTCAGAATAGCGATATCCTGCAACATTGCCTTGCGACGATCACCAAATCCCGGCGCTTTCACAGCCGCGATCTTCAGGCCACCGCGCAGTTTGTTGACGACAAGTGTTGCCAGTGCTTCACCTTCCACGTCTTCGGCGATGATCAGAAGTGGTTTTTGTGACTGTATGACAGACTCGAGCAGCGGGACCATAGGCTGCAGAGAGGAGAGTTTCTTCTCATGCAGAAGGATCATCGCGTCTTCCAGCTCAGCAATCATTTTGTCTGGGTTTGTAACAAAGTAGGGGGAGAGGTAACCACGGTCGAACTGCATCCCTTCGACAACTTCGGTTTCTGTTTCCAGACCTTTGTTTTCTTCAACAGTGATCACACCATCATTGCCAACTTTCTGCATCGCATCAGCAATTTGTTTGCCGATTTCAGCTTCACCGTTAGCGGAGATTGTTCCCACTTGCGCAACTTCGTCGCTGTCTTTGACTTCGCGTGATGCCGCTTTGATGGCTTCAACCACTTTAGACGTAGCCAGATCAATGCCGCGCTTTAAGTCCATAGGGTTCATGCCAGCGGCAACTGATTTCATGCCTTCTTTCACGATGGCTTGCGCCAAAACAGTGGCGGTTGTTGTGCCGTCACCAGCTTCGTCGTTGGTGCGGCTGGCCACTTCTTTGACCATTTGCGCACCCATGTTTTCAAACTTGTCTTCAAGTTCTACTTCTTTAGCGACGGTAACGCCATCTTTGGTAATGCGTGGCGCACCGAATGATTTTTCGATCACCACATTACGGCCTTTGGGGCCGAGGGTTACTTTGACCGCATCGGCGAGGATATTCACGCCTTTGAGCATGCGGTTACGGGCATCGGTGTCAAATTTGACGTCCTTAGCAGCCATGATATGCTCCTTTTGAGTTTACTTGAAATTTGGGTTATTGATGAGCCGAGGCTTTCACGCTGCAGCGGCAGCCGCACTATCTGTGATGATGCCAAGAATATCGCTTTCTTTCATCATCAAAAGCTCTTCGCCGTCGACGGTGACCTCTGTTCCGGACCATTTACCAAAGAGGATACGATCCCCCTCGGTGACAGCCATTGGGATCAACTCTCCACTGTCTTTGCGCGCGCCTTCGCCAGCGGCAATAATAACGCCTTCTGCTGGTTTTTCTTTCGCGCTGTCAGGTATGATAAGTCCACCGGATGTTTTTTCGTCACTTTCGACGCGGCGGACGAGAACACGATCATGAAGTGGTTTTAATGCCATCTCAGAACTCTCCTTCAGTTCTTATATGATTTCTTTAGCACCCACTGATCTGAGTGCTAACACTGCGCATTTAGTAAAGGTGAAGAAATATGTCAATGTCAGCGACAGCAAAAAATAAACAAATAATATGTCTATCAATTCAATGAGATAAAATTTAGTGCCTTAAAAAGGCCGGTGAAATCTCAGGCTAAAGTGCTCTGTGCCAGGATTTGTATCACCGGTATAACCATTGGACATGTGGGAGAGTGCGAAGGTAACAGCGATATTATTTTCAAACCGATATCCAATCCCAAAGAGAAAACGAATAATCCCATCGCTACCAAGATCGGTGCCACCTTCGGCCTGGGAATAATATCCGTAAAGGAGGCTTGTTTCTGTAAACCAATGATCGGTAAAATCATATTCACTCGACAGCCCAACGCCAAACCAAGTATCCTGGTGGTCATCAATTTCGGCTGCGAGTGTCAACACGTGCAGCGTATCAAGGAATGCAAAACCAATACCTGTTCGCCATTCGAAAGAGACCATGGCGGCATTTTTCCCACCGCCCGAAAGGCGATTTTCATGCCCTATGCCAACAATTTGCTTATCAACCGCTCCATCATGTGTCGGCGTTTCAGAAAATACCGGGAGTGCACAGAATGAGGCAAAGAAAAGAATAAAAACAGCTCTCATAATCTTTATGACGACATTTTTTGAAATAATGTCAAGCACTAATAGGTGACATCAGAAAAATCTTTCAAATTAATAGGTTAAAACTTTTTCAAACCTCTTCTGGGAAGTGCTTGAGCGTCAATTTAATCGCGTTAGGGGCTGCTTGACCAAGGCCACAGATAGAAGCATCTTCCATCGCCTGACACAACGCTTCCAGAAGAGATTTATCCCAACTCTGTTGTTGCATGAGTTTCACAGCTTTCTCACAGCCCACACGGCAGGGGGTGCATTGACCACAACTTTCATGTTCAAAGAACTCTAGCATGTTCAAAGCAGCCAGGCGCATGCTGTCTTGATCCGAGAGCACCACCACCGCCGCTGACCCAATGAAAGACCCATGAGGCTGCAAGGTATCGAAATCAAGGGGTACGTTGTTCAGCTTTGCAGATAACAATCCCGATGAGGGGCCACCGGGCTGGTAGGCTTTGAAAACATGTCCTGTGGCCATGCCCCCCGCGGCATCGATAATATCCAAAATGGTGGACCCAGCCGGCAAAAGGTAAACACCAGGATGTGCCACCCGCCCAGAGACGGAATAGCTTCTCAGCCCTTTGCGTCCGTTTTTTTCGACCGAAGTGAATATCTCAGGACCTTCTCGACAAATCCGGGCAACCCACAGCAGCGTTTCGATATTATGCACCAATGTGGGGTGTCCATGAACGCCCACCTGCGCCACATAGGGTGGCCTGTGTCGCGGAAGGCCGCGCTTACCTTCGATGGATTCAATCATCGCACTTTCTTCGCCGCAGATATAAGCCCCCGCGCCCCGGCGCAGGTCGATATAGCCAGGCTCCACCAGACCGGCTTCTTCCAAGTGCTTGATCTCGCGGCGGAGGATTTCAAGAACGGCTGGATATTCATCCCGCATATAAAGATAAATTTGGTCTGCTTCGATGGCCCAAGCGGCAATTAGCATCCCCTCCAGAACAAGATGCGGCGTGCGCTCCAGATAATACCGATCCTTGAAGGTGCCAGGTTCGCCTTCATCACCGTTGACCGCCAAAACACGCGGGGCTGGATTGGCGCGGACAAACCCCCATTTGCGGCCCGCGGGAAACCCCGCACCGCCTAGACCACGTAATCCCGCCGTCAAAAGCAGCTCTTGAACCTCTTGCCAATCGCCACTTTTACGCAGGGTCAGTAATTTGTCATACCCCCCGTTGCAACGGTATAGATCAAACGGTTCATAGGATGGAATGTCGGCGTCAAAATCGCCAGAGGACAGTGCCGATGTCACGGCCTCCAGCGTTGCATAGTCGATATAGCGCTGGCCGATCTGCAATGTTGGCGCGGTATCGCATCTCCCCATACAAGGGGCGCGCAGTACCCGCACATCAGGGGCATCAAGCTGCGCCTCCAAATCCTGAACAAGGGCTTCCGCACCTTCTAAGGCACACGAGAGCGACGTACACACACGGATCGTCACAGGCGGCGGTACGGTATCACCTTCGCGGCAAGGGTCGAAGTGGTCATAGAATGTCGCCACTTCCCAAATTTCCGCCATGGAAAGCTTTATTTCTTCCGCAAGGGCGCGCAGATGTCTGGCGGACAGATGCCCATAATGGTCTTGAATACGGTGCAGATACTCAATCAACAGATCGCGCTGCCGCGGCATCTTCTGTAGCAATGCACGTACCTCTACGAGCGCCTGATCTTCATATTGCCGCCCTTTGGGTTGGCTGCGCCCGCGACCCCGCCCCGATTTCCAAACGCCCTTCTCTTGAT
>CAWUJT010000130.1:0-4545 GCA_963922715.1 uncultured Thalassobacter sp. | reverse complement strand
TAAAAGCGGCGGCGCGGCAGCGGATCGACACCCAAAACAGCAACAGCTACATCCAGATCACAGGCGATCCCGCCTTTTCCGATGCGATTGCGAATTTGGTTCTTGGCCCGCATAAGGCCGCGCGCCGCGCGGCTGTCGCCACGCCGGGCGGCACCGGTGCGCTTCGCCAGGGATTTGAGTTTTTCCGCATGGCCGCTCCACAGGCCAGCGTTTGGGTCGGCACCCCCACTTGGCCCAATCATCCCACCATGCTGCGCCACGTGGGGGTAAACATGCGCCCGTATCGCTACTTCAATGAAGAGACCTGTAGCGTGGATTTCGGGGCGATGATGGCGGATCTGAATGAAGTTCAGGCAGGCGATGCCGTCTTACTGCATGGATGTTGTCATAACCCGACCGGGGCCAACCTCAATATCGTCCAATGGCAGGCAGTGACAGAGCTGCTGCTGCAGAAAGGGGCGCTGCCCTTAATTGACATCGCCTATCAAGGATTTGGTGCGGGATTGGAGGCGGATGCCGCAGGCCTGCGGCTGATGGCGCGGCACGTACCGGAGATGTTGATCGCGGCCAGCTGTTCGAAAAACTTCGGGATCTACCGCGAACGCACAGGTTGTTTGATTGCCCTGTGCCAAAACACGAGCGATCAGCCTGTTACACAAGGGACACTCACCTATCTCAACCGCTTGAACTTTTCGATGCCGCCCGCCCATGGGACCGCCTTGGTGACAAGGGTTCTGTCTGATTCTGACCTCCGCGCTGATTGGGAGCGCGAGCTGGACGACATGCGCCAAGGTCTGTTCGATCTCCGCAAAGCACTGGCAGAGGCGTTGCGCACAGAGACAGGATCAGACCGTTTTGGGTTTATCGCAGAGCATCAGGGGATGTTCTCTCGCCTGGGGTTGACGCCCGCGCAAGTTGACATCCTGCGGGAAAAAGACGCGATTTACATGGTGGGCGACTCCCGCATGAATATCGCAGGGCTCACGGCAAAGACAGTGCCCATTGTTGCACGTGCGGTTGCACAGGTCAGTGGCTAAGCCCTTGCGCTTATATTGAGAACACGGTAGCTGACGATATCTCCGGCTTTTCCGGGTCATGTCGCCGCGCACCATGTCAAAACGGGCTTAAACACATGCAGTCTTTTCTCTTTGGCGTCTTCGCTATGGCGCTCATCGTTGTGGTTTCGAATATCGGGGTGCAATATGTCATCGCCGATGGATGGCTCACCTATGGGGCCTTCACCTATCCGCTTGCGTTTCTTGTCACAGATATCATGAACCGCGCCTATGGTGCTGTCACAGCGCAGCGTGTGATTTTTGCGGGTTTTCTTACAGGCGTTGCATGTTCCCTGATTGGCTCTCAAATTGAGGGGGCATTCGGGCCTTTGGTGACTTTACGTATCGCCATGGCTTCGGGTCTTGGGTTTCTCGTTGCACAGCTCCTTGATGTGGTCGTTTTCAACCGGTTGAAAAATCAGACATGGTGGAAAGCGCCCCTTGTCTCGAGTGTCATTGGATCATCCGTGGACACAGCCATCTTTTTCACAATCGCCTTTTCAGCATATTTCACAGTCATCGAGCCTTTAAATGACGTCAGTTGGGCCAATGAACTGCGCCCGCTTTTCGGGATCGGACCCGATCTTGCCTACTGGCAGGGGCTGGCTTTGGCGGACTGGGGGGTCAAACTTGTGATCGCTTTGATCGCTTTGGTGCCATTTCGGCTCATAATTGATAAAATACGCACAAAATCTGCTTAATTGTCACTTGATTTACACAGTATCTGTGGCAGACTACAAAATATATGCAACGCAACGAAAGGAGGTGATCCAGTGTCTAAATCGGGATTGGAGAGAGGTGTCGGGACAACCACGGAGGATCGTGTCTGAGGCAGCCCTAAGGCAAGACCCCTTCGAGGCGGAGCCAAAGTTCTAACCGGCCCCACCTTCCAAAAAACCAAAGGATTGGCCGCCCCGCGTTGCGACGGGCGGCCTTTTCTTTTGTAATCACTCCTAAAACCACGATTTACAGTTGCCATGAAAGATATAGTCATCTTTTCTTCATAGAAATTGACAAGGAAGATCTGACTGAGTCTATGTCATGGAAAGGAGACCTCATGCCGATCACCGAAGCAGAATTGGAGCAAGCGCGTACAGCATGGGGGGATGCCCTAATTGCGATTTCACGCACTTTTGAAACGGATGGGATTGAGGCCGCACGCACATTGGCGGGCAATGTCTTGGATGCGGCTTACGGCTACAACCTGGGGCCAGTTTTGTTCAAACCAACTTTGGCCAGTGGGGAAAAGACGTTCCGCCCAACGCGCAAAGGGGCCTTGTCCTACTTTGTCGGTCATGATCCTGATTATCCGTTAGACGCCGGCTTCGGGATCAGAGGATGGCGCAACGTGACGTCTCAAACCGCTGCAAGCTTTGTAGAGGGCGATGTTGCTATGTGGATGGGATGGGTCACAATGACAGATAAAGAGGGTCAAGTGACTCAGGTGGATAAAAGCTGGGGATATAAGAAAGACGCGGAAGGCACTTTGCGGATTGTCCTGCATCACTCCTCGCTCCCCTATCAGCCGTAATCAGCGATCTATGAGGCCTCGGATCGCTCCTCAAGGCTCAGAGCGATGAAACTTGGAAGATGCGCCCCACCAAGACCAATCACATTTTGACCTTCACCCTTTGTGGATTGTCTCTCACCTTGCTTTGATCGCTTTTGCTGGGCAGATTTGTCATTGATTTCTTCTGTCCGATCCTTTCGGGATTTGGCGGGGGTCGGAGACCAAGGGTTGGTGCCACGGGGTATTTCAGTTGCAAGCATTTTTTCGATCGCGTCCAAATTTTTACTGTCAGAGGGGACACAGATTGTATAAGAGACCCCCTTGCGCCCTGCTCGCCCTGTTCTACCGATCCGATGCACGTAATCTTCAGCATGACTTGGAACATCGAAGTTAAACACGTGACTAACATTTGGAATGTCAAGTCCGCGCGCCGCAACATCAGAAGCAACAAGAAAGGTCACGCTGCCATCGCGGAAGCCATCAAGCGTGCGCATCCGGTGTGACTGATCGAGATCGCCATGGATAGCTTCGGCATTATACCCGTGTTTTTTGAGCGATTTGGCCACAATATCCACATCTGTTTTTCGGTTGCAAAAGATAATAGCGTTACGCAACGGGTTTTCTTCAAGTGCCATATCTTGATCAATCAAAGCACGTAAAATATTGCGTTTGTCTTTTGTCGTCATGTCCCGACGTTTTGACTTATGCTCAATCAACCATTGGGTGATGGTCTCTGACGTGGAATTCTGGCGCGCCACTTCGATCTTGGCGGGATTAGACAAAAACGTGGAGGTGATCCGCTCAATCTCTGGGGCCATTGTGGCTGAGAAAAACAGGGTTTGCCGTGTGAACGGTGTAAGCGTGAAGATGCGTTCAATGTCTGGGATAAAGCCCATATCCAGCATCCGGTCGGCTTCATCAACCACCATAATCTGCACACCGGTCAACAAAAGTTTACCACGTTCAAAATGATCGAGTAGACGACCGGGGGTCGCAATCAGGACATCCACGCCCCGGTCAATCATGGCATCTTGATCCTTGAACGAGACCCCTCCAATCAAAAGCGCCTTGGTCAGTCTTGACCCTTTGGCGTAGGTGTCAAAATTTTCGGCCACCTGGGCTGCCAATTCACGGGTGGGGCATAAAACCAAGCTGCGCGGCATGCGTGCCCGCGCGCGGCCCTTAGACAACAACGTGATCATTGGCAACGTGAAACTTGCCGTTTTTCCTGTGCCTGTTTGCGCAATCCCCAACACATCGCGCCCCTCAAGTGCAGGCGGAATAGCACCGGCTTGGATTGGAGTTGGCGTTGTGTAGCCTGTGTCCTCAACGGCTTTGAGCACCTTGGCGTCTAAACTCAATTCTGAAAAAGTTGTCATGTCCATCCATTACGGTGTGGTATTAACAAACATCAAATGTACGCCTTTATAGGAAATTATGCGTATTAAAAACGTCTGTATGTTCTGCATACCGCATTTATAAATTATACTTTTATATACGCGAAAAATCAAAAAGCGTCAATTATCCAGCGTCGATTAGGATCAATTCAGAATTTTCGCCTCAACAAGACGGGCCGCCTGAGATGTCTCAGGATCATACACAGGTTCAAGAGCGCCACGCACCGTGATCCTTTGACCATCTTGTACGGTGGTATTCGGTGTTTGTAACTGCACCTGCAATGCCGTCCCATGTTCGGGATTGCCACAAAATGGACAAAAACCCATATCAGAAATTAGCATGAATTCAGATATGTCACCTTCTGACCACAAAAGAACGACATAACCTGTCAAATCAAACTGGGCGATCCCATCTTTCATTGCTGCAGGGAAGTTTTTTTGGGCGCTGTAGCTTGTCTCGGTCAATTCTTCTTTGATTTCGATTTCGCGCAACAGATCCCACCCCGTGCTTGCATAGAGTGGAGCAACAGACCCCATCAATGCCACTTGCCCGGATGTCAACGTTATAATACTTTTCTGAATT
>CAWUJT010000129.1:0-4795 GCA_963922715.1 uncultured Thalassobacter sp. | reverse complement strand
CGACGCCTTGCCCAGGTCCAGAAATCGCGCTAGCAACCTTTTTAAAGGAGAGCTGATATGTCCACACCTCAAAAAGTCGTTCTCGCATATTCTGGAGGTCTTGATACGTCCATCATCCTCAAGTGGCTGCAAACGGAATATGGCTGTGAGGTTGTGACATTTACGGCCGATCTGGGCCAGGGAGAGGAGTTGGAACCCGCACGTCAGAAGGCTGAGATGCTGGGTGTCTCAAAAGTCTACATCGAAGATTTGCGTGAAGAATTTGTCCGCGACTTTGTGTTTCCGATGTTTCGCGCCAATGCGCTTTATGAAGGGCTTTACTTGCTGGGCACCTCCATCGCGCGCCCGTTGATTTCCAAACGTCTGGTTGAGATTGCCGCCGCGGAAGGTGCCGATGCCATTGCCCATGGCGCGACCGGCAAAGGCAACGATCAAGTGCGTTTCGAACTGGCGGCCTATGCGCTAAATCCCGACATCAAAGTGATTGCCCCCTGGCGGCTGTGGGATTTGACATCGCGCACCAAGCTCATTGAGTTTGCCGAGAAAAACCAAATCCCGATTGCAAAAGACAAACGAGGGGAAGCGCCGTTTTCAGTGGATGCGAACTTGCTGCACACATCGTCCGAGGGGAAGGTGTTGGAGGACCCAGCCGAAGAAGCGCCAGATTACGTTTACCAGCGCACAGTCCATCCTGAGGATGCACCAGACAGGCCAGAGCTGGTGGAGATCACCTTTGAGAGAGGGGATGCTGTTGCGGTGAATGGGGAGCAGATGTCCCCTGCACAGCTATTAACAAAGCTCAACGAACTAGGGGGTCAACATGGGATTGGGCGACTCGATCTGGTGGAAAACCGCTTTGTCGGGATGAAATCTCGTGGCATTTATGAGACACCAGGCGGCACGATTCTTCTGGAAGCCCACCGTGGCATTGAGCAGATCACTCTCGATAGCGGGGCGGGACATTTGAAAGATGCGCTGATGCCCCGCTACGCGGAACTGATTTACAATGGGTTTTGGTTCAGCCCGGAACGCGAGATGCTCCAGGCACTGATCGACAAAAGCCAAGAGCATGTCAGCGGCACAGTGCGGGTGAAACTCTACAAAGGCATGGCGCGCACTGTGGCGCGTTGGTCGAAGCATTCGCTTTACTCCGAGGCACATGTGACATTCGAAGAGGACGCAGGTGCGTATGACCAGGGCGATGCCAAAGGGTTTATTCATCTCAACGCCCTACGTCTGAAGCTAATCGCCAACCGCAACAAACGTGTTGCAGGCCAGAAGTAATCTTTGCAGAAAAACATCTTGTTTAAGCTTGAGTAGATTTCGCGTGATTATTCGATACCCAAGTAAAAACATACATACATCTAAGGGTTCATTTTTACCAACAGGCAATATTTAGTGTTGTGTGATCTCGCTTATATATGGATGATGCTCTTAAGATGGCATAACAAAAGAGAGTACCATAATTGTGGAACAACAGGCAAAGAACGACTTTGAATTTCGCGGCAACGCGGCGGAATGGTTTGGTATCTGGATCGTAAACTTGTTGCTGACAATTCTCACGTTGGGAATATACTCTGCTTGGGCGAAAGTGCGCACCAATAAATATTTCTATCAAAATACATATGTCGCGGATCGCAATTTCGACTATCACGCCACAGGAATGCAAATCCTCATCGGGCGGATCATCGTTGTTGCCGCTTTGATTGTATTTAATATCATACTTGCAGCCGCACCAGTGTTTGGCCTTTTGTTGCTCGTGGTATTGATATTTGCCTTTCCAGCACTTTTTGTCAACGCGATGAAATTTAACGCACGGATGACAAGTTGGTCAAATGTGCGGTTCAAGTTTGATGGGGGGTATGGACAAGCGCTACTTTTATTTATGGTTTACCCCATTCTCGTTATATTTACGTTCTACATAGCTTCACCGTTCCTGCAGCGCGCCTGGCAACGCTATAGGATCAGCAATCATTCTCTTGGTGGTAAAACCTTTGTTTTTGATGCACCCATTTTCCCATACTACAAAGCATTGGGAGTAAGCCTTTTGTGGGTGGTTGCTGTGACGTTGCTTTTTGTCATTTTCGGGTGGAATACAATTGAGGCAATATTTGCGGAAATAGGCATAAGCACAAGTTTGGGCGATGAGCCCGATTCCATGCTCATTGGATCGCTTTTTGGTCTTTTTTACGGGTGGGTTTTTGCAGCATTCCTACCAGCACTCTTAATTTACCAAGCAAATATATATAATGTTATGTTTGAAAATACGGTTTTGGCCAATCAGTATCAGTTTGCCGCAAATATATCCCCAATTCGATATGTGTGGATTGTTGTTTCAAATTTGATTGTCACAGTCCTATCTTTGGGGTTAATGCTGCCTTGGGCTAAGGTGCGCTTGCACCGTTATCTGACGGAGCATACAAGCGTCTATGTGAACGGTTCTTTGGATGATTTCATCAGCGAGCTTGGCCCAGAAGTCGGATCAATTGGCCAAGGGTTTGCAGATATTGAAGGTATAGATGTTGGATTTTAAGGCAGCGATATATGAAAATCATCGGGCGTGCGTTTCCAAAGCTCACCTCTGAGGAGATTGAAGCGGTCCTTGATATCCAAGGCGATTGGGCTGACTTGATTGCCAATGATCGACGGCGGCTGCAACGGCTAAAGGTCTCGGAAATCATCTTCGATCCCCCCCTCGGGCGCTTGCCGCGCAGGCTTCATTTGCCCGATGGCACGCTTTTTGAAACCTCTGACCGAGCAGCGGTTGCTCAGATTGAGGGGCATGGCTTTTGGAATGTACTCGATCGGTTTGAGGCTTTTCGGCTTAGACTTGTGGGGATTGTCTTAATCTCTGCCCTTGGGGTCTACGCCGTTTATCGTTTGGCTTTGCCCATTTTGATCTGGGCCGCCGTGGCATTGACCCCAGATCCTTTGCGCCAAGCCATGGACGCTGGCACACTGCGCTCACTCGACGCGTTCATAACAGAACCGACAACGCTTTCCACAGAACAACAACAGGCGGCTCAGAAAATTTTCGACCGCCTGATTGTGCATCTGCCCGATCAGCAGCAGCGCAACTTCACTCTCACATTTCGCAGCGCACCTGCACTTGGCCCCAATGCCCTTGCGCTACCGGGCGGCACCGTGATGATGACGGATGCACTTGTGCTGGATTATGATACAGACGTTCACGCGGGCGTTTTGGCACATGAACTTGGCCATATCGTCGAAGACCATGGTCTCCGTCAGTTTTACCGCTCTTTGGGGATTTATGTGCTTGTGGCGTTGATTGCGGGCGATACGGGCCCACTCCTTGAAGATATCTTGTTGGAGGGCAACGTCCTTCTGTCCCTGACCTACAGCCGCGCAGCAGAGGAAGACGCGGATGATTTCGCGCTAAGATTGACGGACATCGCAGGCTATGATCCGGCAGGGCTGTTGTGGTTTTTTAGGACATTACCTGACTCTGACAACACACGCCAAGATTGGTTCTCAACACATCCCTCCAGTGGGAGGCGGATTGAACGGATTGAGGCCTATCTCGCAACACGGAACTAATCTTCACACGCTCTCACAAGCCGGTGAAGAGGGTCTTCAGCTGCTTTCCAGATGTACAGACACAGTCTAATGTCCTGACAAAAAGGAGAGTACCGATGCGACTGATCGCTTTACTTGCAATACTGTTCACGGTCGTGGTTGCGCCACGCACAATCCTTGCCCAGCAGACAGAGACAATTCTGGTCGCTGGCGGGTGCTTTTGGTGTGTCGAAGCGGATTTTGAAAAAGTGCCCGGTGTGATCGAAGCCGTCTCGGGCTTTGCGGGCGGGACGGTCGAAAACCCGAGCTACCGGCAAGTGGTGCGCGGGGGCACGGGGCATTTGGAAGTTGTCGAAATCACCTATGATCCGACGCAAGTGAGCCAAGACAGACTGTTCGATCTGTTCTTTCGCTCCATTGATCCCACCGACGATGGAGGCCAATTCTGTGACCGCGGGGACACCTACCGCACCGCGATCTTTGTGGACAGCGACAGCGCCCGCCAAGCCGCAGAAGCCGCTAAAGCACGCGCGCAAGCCGAGCTTGGTCAACCGATTGTGACGCCCATCCGAGAGGACGCCCCGTTTTATCCAGCAGAGGCTTATCATCAGGACTATTACAAGCAGAATGCTGTAATCCTGACCCGGTTCGGCCCAAAGAGAAAATCAGAGGCCTACAAAGCCTACCGCGACGCCTGTGGACGCGATGCGCAGGTCGAGGCGCTCTGGGGTGAGAATGCACCGTTTATTGGCTCCTAAAACACCACCTGCATGATATACATCCCTGCAGCAATGACATCTCTGGTCGGAGTGAGGATTGCGCTGTGATCTAGATTTAACCTCCGATATGCCCTAAGCTGAGATATAATGAGGCAAAGGGGGCCTTATGGGAACGGATGTTTCCCCCGGCGGGACTGCGGGGGCAAAATCAGAGATCACAACGGCGGCGGACTGGAGAGAGCCGGACATCCGCACGCCTGCGCCGCTTTATGTGTTGGCCCACGCCTATCCCATCTTACTGGGCAGAGAGATACCTGAGGAATGCAACCGCCGCTCGCTTCGGTTCCGTCGCAACCAAGAGGCGCGGGTGCTGGATGCGGAAACCGGCGCGCGGTGGGACCCGTTTCCCCTAGGGCCAGACCTGGCGCATTGGGGCTATGGACAGGTGACGATGGAGCCGCGGCGGGCCGGGGAGTACTTTTTCGACTACCTGTTTGACGATGATGTGTTTGACCTGATCCCCGAAATTTTCGTTGCGG
>CAWUJT010000128.1:0-4826 GCA_963922715.1 uncultured Thalassobacter sp. | reverse complement strand
TCATCACGGGCGCATGACAGAAGCGCAAGACCAAGGGCCAGAGCAAAAAGGGCACAAAGCACGACGTATTCGACAGAGATATAATGTGGGGAATAATGGGCATAAAACCCTGTGCGCATCAGCCCCACCAAATGCGTCAGAGGGTTCCACAGCAAAATACCCTGTACGTCTCGCGGCAAATCTTCGACACGATAGAAGATCGCAGACGCTAAGAAAAGGGGTTTGGTAGATATAGACCACACCACATTCCAGGTTTTGAACACCCCTTGCAAGGCGCAGTTCAAAACACCGACACCGGCCCCCAAAAGCAGCACGACCCCTGTCGCTGTCAGAATGGGAAGCATATCGATCTTTGCATGTGTTTTTTCCAGCAGGATGATGCCGCCCAGGATCACTCCGCCTACAAAGATACCTGTCAGGGTGTTGAGGAAAAATCGTGCCAGAAGCGCGTCGAGCCAACTCACAACCGGATAATGCAGCAAAGGCTTTGAAAACGTGAGCGCCCACATCAACACATGCGCAAGCGTGGTGAACATATTCAACACGATAAAACCTGTCGCATAAAACAACAGAAAAGACGTGCCCATCGGGGGTGTCTGTATGATCAACGAAAACCCGATGGCGAGTGCCAAGATTGCGGCAACAGGCTCTAGGAAAGCCCACATATATCCCCCCGGAGAACGGCTGTAACGTGTCGACATTTCTCTGAGCATAAGGGCGAGAATGGATCGCCACGCGATCAAGAAGTTTTGTGCCATAAACGCGTGTCCTTAGTGAAATCTTCACCATGCTCTAGGCAAAAGACATTTGGAAAATGTGAATAAAAGGCTGGCAGATCCCATGACCAAGCTTTCGCCCCTTGCCGCGAAACAGACCATAGCGCCGACGCCTCAGGTTGTGGTGATGAAGCCTACGGCCCAGCCGGTGCGCCTGAAAGCACGCCATAAACGTGTTCTAGTCAGTTTTCACTTATGTGTTCTTGCGCCTCTTCTTGTGGTGGGTCTTTATCTTTGGGGGTTTGCTGAAGATCAATATGCCTCTGTGGCGGGGTTTACGGTGCGCCAAGATCAAAACGTCAGTTCATCGCAAATGGCTCAAGGGTTATCAGGGCTGATCGGGTTGACCCACACAAGCCGGGATGCAGATATTCTGTATGAGTTCATTCGCTCTCCTGAAATTGTCAGGACTGTTGATGCGGGGCTCAATTTGCGCGCGCATTATGAGGGGCCATGGCCCAAAGACAGTGTTTTCGCACTTTGGCCCGATGGGTCCAGAGAAGATTTGCATCGCTACTGGAACCGCAAGGTCCGTATTTCCTATGATCAAGCCTCTGGCCTCATAGAATTACGGGTGCGCGCGTTCTCGCCTGGTTATGCCCAAGCATTGGCACAAGAGATCGTAGCAGAAAGTCAACGCATGATAAATGCGTTAAACATTCAGATCAAAGAGAATGCGATGCGCTATGCTGAACGCGACCTGCAAGCGGCAGCAGAACAACTGCGCACTGCGCGCCAGGCGTTGACAGAGTTTCGCACCCGTACACAGATTGTGGATCCAGCGGCGGATATTCGCGGGCGCATGGGGGTGCTGAACACCCTGCAACACAATTTGGCGGACGCGCTTGTGTCATACGATCTTTTGCTGGAAACGTCATCACAGACCGATGCGCGTGTGCGACAAGCCCAGCGGCGTATTGACGTTATGCGGCAACGTATCGCGCAAGAACGGCAGACGTTTACCGCTGGCACACATGCTGGTTCGGGGAAGGATTACCCCAGTCTGATTGCCGAATATGAACGTTTATCCGTTGACCGAGAATTTGCAGAAGAAGCCTATGCCGCTTCTCGGGTGGCGTTTGATCTGGCGCGGGCGGAAGCGGTCCGGCAATCGCTCTATCTTGCAGCCTATATTCAGCCCACCTTGGCAGAGACACCAGAATATCCACAGCGCGTTATGATCCTTCTGTTTCTGTTCCTGCTTCTTTTCTTAAGTTGGTCAATCCTTGTGCTGGCCGTTTATGGTACACGAGATCGCCTGTGAAGATTGCCCCATGATCCGTTTTGAAAACCTGTCAAAAAGCTTTACCGATGGAGGCAAACGCACCCCGATCATCGAAAACGTCTCGTTCACCTTTCCACAGGGGCAATCATTGGCGCTGATGGGTCCAAATGGTGCCGGCAAATCTACCCTCTTGCGTCTTATGGTTGGCACGCTTCGGCCCGATCAGGGCTCAGTGCGCCGGGCAGGCAAAATTTCTTGGCCAATTGGTTTTGCAGGCGCGTTTCATGGCGATCTGACAGGGGCGCAGAATGTCCGTTTCATCGCGCGCATCTATGGGGTTGATACCGCAGAGCTGTGCGATTTTGTCGCCGATTTCACAGACCTTGGCGGGTCATTTCACAAACCTGTGCGCACCTATTCGGCTGGTATGCGGGCGCGTCTGACCTTGGGCGCTGCCATGGGGATCAGGTTTGACACCTATTTGATTGATGAAGTCACAGCCGTGGGCGATGCAGCGTTTCGCCGCAAAAGCCAAGCGGTTTTGGCGACGCGTCTGAAAACGGCTTCTGCCATTATCGTCAATCACAACCTCAATGAGGTGCAGGCGCTCTGTGATGCGGGTCTTATTCTGCATCAAGGCACACTGGCCTATTTCCCAAACCTGAAAACCGCAATCGCGCGCTATAAAACCCTAATGCAGGTTGCATGATGCCGCAAAAGACACTCTATCTCCACATCGGGCACTACAAAACTGGCACAACGGCTTTGCAGACGTATTTTGCCAGCAAACCCGCGCTTAAACGGCTGACGGGTCTTCATTATGCGAGCACCTGTCGCAAGCACGCCAAACACTCAGACCTTGCTTTTTGTCTATTGCGCGCAGCGGGCGCTAAACATCTGATGCATGGCTATAACAACCCCGTGCAACCAGAAGAGCTTTGGCAAAAGCTTTTTGAGGAAATCGGCTTATCCTCTGCCCATCAAGTTTTGGTCAGTTCCGAAGAATTTATGCGCCTTGCGTTGTTTCCCGACGCACCGGCAAGACTTGGTGCAATTTTGGCTAAAAAACCGAAAGGGTTGTCCATCAAAGCCCTTGTATTCTTGCGCCCACCTGGCGCGCAGGTGCGGTCTTGGCGCAAACAACTGGCCAAGATGCGGCACAGACTTCCGAAATGGAACGATAGTCTTCTGAAGGGTGCGATTGAGCCGATCCACTATGATTATAAATTGGCGCTTGGATGCTGGGGCGACCTTCTTGGGCCAGAAAACCTGCTGATCAAGGCCTACCGTGGATCCGCCGCAGAGCCCACTTTGCTGATCAAAGAGGCAATGTCCGCATTGGGACTGTCTTATATGGATCTCTTCGCGCCATCCTTTCCCGCAGATCCCAATCCGTCTTACACAGACTTAGAGGCGCAGATCGCCGATTTAGCGCAACGCGCGCGCTTAACAGATAGAGAGCGCGACAGGCTGAATGTGAGTGTGTCGGAATATCAGAAGACTTGTGCGCAAGAGAGCTTGTGGCCGTCTCAAACCCCTGAAGAGCTTGAGGCACGGATTAAAGCCGGGGTAGATTGGGTTGCTGCGCACGCCGAAAGCACATGTTGTGCAAAGCACCTTGCGACCGATCTTCCCAATCCGGTGTTGCCAAGTATTGATGCGCTGGAGGACACGTTAAAGTTCACAACCCGCTATCTTCTTGCCCGCTGGCAAGCCGCAGAAGCGCACGCGCACGCGCAACAAACCCGATTGACAGCCCTAGAGGCAAGACTTGAACACCTTGAAGCACATTTTGCCCAGCGCGCGGCAAGTGAACCCTCATAGACAGTCCTGATGCGCGTTTTGTATTATAATTGGGTCGATTATTTGGATCTGGAACACCGTGGCGGGGGTGTGAGTGTTTATTTGCGCAACCTGCTATCGACTTTGCAAAGTACGGCATTTGCTGAGATATCGCCCACCTTCCTGTGCTCGGGCTTGTCCCATGATCTGATTGGATCACGCAACGTGCGCTGGGAGAAACTCCGCCATGGCCCACCCTCCGCCGGGGTCAATCGTTATGAGCTTGTGAATGCCGCCCCGCTTGCCCCTGGCCATGCGGCCTGGGCCGATCCCGCACAACTTCGCCACCCACAAACCGAAGCGGCGTTTTTGGATTTCATCCGACAAACAGGGCCTTACGATGTGGTCCATTTTCACAATCTTGAAGGTCTGCCGATTGGTGTTTTGGCCGCTCTGAAAAGGGCTTTTCCCAAGACACGCAGTGTGGTGACACTCCACAATTATTATGCGTTTTGTCCTCAGGTCAATCTTTGGCACCAAGAACGCGCGGCCTGCCAAGATGATCAAGGCGGTCTTGCCTGTGTGGACTGCCTGACGTATCAGCCCCCGCGACGAACCATAAAATTGGCCCATGCGGTTGCCTATTTTTTGAAGTCCCATGGTGTGGTGCCGCAAACTTGGCTTTGGAACTTTTCTTTCAACGTTTTGTTGCGGCGGGCTCATGCCGTTTATCGCCGTTTTGCACAGTTTAAGCGCACATACATCAAAGCTGCGGGAAAAAGCCAACCTAGTGTAGTGCATTTCCAACAGCGTCGGCCTGACATTATCAAGATACTGAATACATATGTTGATTGCATTTTGGCCGTATCCAAGCGTGTCGCTGAAATTGCTGAAACCTTTGGGGTTTGCCCTGATCGTCTTAGAACGTGCTACATTGGGACACATTATGCAAAGGCCTGGTGCGTGACTACGCCAAAGATATGTCCACCGCCAGAGAGGCCGTTGGAAATCACCTACCTCGGATACATGCGCGCCGATAAAGG
>CAWUJT010000127.1:0-4858 GCA_963922715.1 uncultured Thalassobacter sp. | reverse complement strand
TCGTTTCACAATGGGATATGTTGCAGAACAATCTTAATTTTTCCCAAAATTATGGGGGCCGTCAATGGGCCTGCGCCCAATTAAGCCCTTGGCCCGCCTCAACCTCAAGCTTGACGTCAAGACGCACAACAGGTTCTGCCGCTTTTTCCATAATGTCTTTGGCAACGCCAATGACATCAGACACCGCCTCTTCTGAGACTTCGAACAGCAGTTCATCGTGCACTTGCAACAGCAATTTCGCAGGCAAGCTGTCGATGGCTTTGGGCATACGGATCATCGCACGGCGAATGATATCCGCGGCGGTCCCTTGAATCGGCGCGTTTATAGCCGCCCGCCGTGCAAATCCGGCGTGAGGACCTTTGGCATTGATTTCCGGCGTATGAATTTTGCGGCCAAAAAGCGTTTTGACAAAGCCGTTTTCTTTGGCATAGGCGATTGTTTGATCCATATAAGACCGAATGCCTGGAAACCTTTCGAAATAGGTATCAATGAAGGTTTGCGCCTCTGCCCGGGGAATGCGCAGATTGCGGGCCAGGCCAAAGCCTGAGATCCCATAAATAACCCCGAAGTTGATGGCTTTGGCCTGTCGGCGGACCTCTGGCGTCATCGCCTCCAGCGGTACACCGAACATCTGGCTTGCTGTGATGGCGTGAATGTCTTGGCCTGCGCGGAAAGCGTCCTTCAAGGCGTCAATTTCAGCGATATGGGCCAGGATGCGCAGTTCAATCTGCGAGTAATCGAGGGAGACCAGAACATGACCTGGCTCTGCGATAAACGCCTCACGAATACGACGGCCATCCTCTGTCCGAATGGGGATATTTTGCAGATTCGGATCGGTGGAGGCAAGCCGCCCGGTGCTGGCCCCCGCGATGGAGTACGAGGTATGAACACGGCCCGTCTCAGCATTGATGTGATCTTGAAGCGCATCGGTATAGGTGCTTTTGAGTTTAGAGAGTTGTCGCCAATCCAAAACCCGCGCGGGCAAATCGTGGCCTTCCGCCGCAAGATCCTCAAGCACATCGGCGCCTGTCGCATAGGCGCCTGTTTTGCCTTTCTTGCCGCCGTCCAACCCCATTTCGTCGAATAAAATCTCGCCAAGCTGTTTGGGACTGCCGACATTGAATGCGCGCCCAGCAAGGGCATGGATATCCACCTCAAGCCCCGCCATTTTCTGGCTAAAGGCATTTGACATACGCGACAGAGTGTTTCGGTCCACCTTGATCCCATTGCGCTCCATCTGTGCCAAAACCGGCACCAGGGGACGTTCAAGTGTTTCATAAACCCGGGTGACTTGGACCATAGGCAACTGCGGCTTCAGCAACTGCCAAAGCCGCAACGTGATGTCGGCATCTTCTGCGGCATAGCGCGCCGCCTCTTCTATCGGCACACGATCAAAGGTAATCTGAGACTTACCAGAGCCGATGAGGTCTTTGATCGGGATCGGACGATGGTTAAGATAGCGATCAGACAGGTGATCCATGCCATGACCGTGCAATCCGGCATGTAGCGCATAAGACAGCAGCATCGTGTCCTCAATCGGCGTCACATTGATGCCACAGCGCGCCAGAATTTTGCAATCATACTTCGCATTTTGAAGGATTTTCAAAATGCTAGCGTCCTCCAAGAGCGGTTTGAGCTGGGCCAAGGCCTGCGCAAGCGGCATCTGACCCTCTGCCAAAGCATCAGAGCCAAAAAGATCGCTGGACACACCACCTTTATGGGTCAGCGGAAGATAGGCCGCTTCTCCAGGTTCAACACACAAACACACCCCAACCAGATCAGCGGTCATCTCATTCAGACCCGTTGTCTCTGTGTCGATGGCGATGTAGCCGCGCGTGTAGGCCTTTGTGATCCAAGCCTCTAGCGCCTCGGGTTCACGAATGATTGTGTATTGCGACGCATCGATCGGGACCGTTTCCGCAACAGGGGCATCTGCTGGCCCCTGTGCCGCAGCCACAGCGGGCGGCTCCAGGCCAAATCCATCGGCTATCCGCTTGGTCAGGGTCCGGAACTCCATCGCATTGAGAAACCCAAGCAACGTTTCCGGCTGCGGCGCTTGCACCTCAAGATCGTCAAGCGTGAAATCAAGCGGTGTGTCTGTGTCGAGCGCCACCAGTTTCTTGGACAACTCAATCTGCGCTCTGTGGCTTTTCAGTGTTTCACGCCGCTTGGGTTGCGAAATGTCATCGGCGCGGTCCAACAACTCTTCCAGGCTGCCAAACTCATTGATCAAAAGTGCCGCCGTCTTGATGCCTATGCCCGGTGCTCCGGGGATATTGTCCACGCTATCGCCCGCAAGCGCCTGCACATCCACCACACGCTCGGGCGGTACGCCGAACTTCTCCATCACCCCGTCACGATCAATCCGGCGGTTCTTCATCGGGTCGAGCATCTCGACGCCATCGCCCACAAGCTGCATCAAGTCTTTGTCAGAGCTCAGGATTGTCACGCGCCCGCCCCGTGCGCGTGCCTGGCAGGCCAATGTGGCGATGATATCATCAGCCTCATAGCCCTCGATCTCATGGGTGGCGATATTGAACGCGCGGCTTGCCTCTCGCGTCAGGGGGATTTGGGGACGAAGGTCTTCTGGCATCTCGGCGCGATTGGCTTTGTATTGATCATAAAGCTCGTTTCGAAACGTGTGGCTGCCTTTGTCAAAAATCACCGCAACATGGGTGGGGACATCTGCGCCACTGTTGCCTGCGACATACCGATAAAGCATGTTGCAAAACCCAGAGATCGCCCCGACAGGCAGCCCATCGGATTTGCGTGACAGCGGTGGGAGTGCGTGGAAGGCGCGGAAAATATAGGCCGAGCCGTCAATCAAATGTAAGTGGCAGCCTTTATCAAAAGCCATGGTCTATTGATCATCTTTGATGAGTTCAAAACGCTTATCACAATAGGGGCATTCCACAAAACCTGTCTTTGGATCTATTGTGAGATAAACACGCGGGTGACCAAGGGCACCCTCTCCGCCGTCACACATAACCTGCACTGTTTTCACCTTCTCAAGCTCAGGGTGCTCTATCATCGTCCCTATTCCTCTTCTGTTCTCAAGATACGCTGTGTGGTTGCGGTGGTCGACAGTCTCATATGCTCAAGCATAATCATCATGCCGATACCAGCTTTTTATCCGCGATCTCTGCCCGCGGACGAAGCCCCAACAGATGACATAGGGCATAGACCAGATCAGCCCGGTTGAGCGTATAAAAATGGAAGTGCCGCACGCCATGGTCAACCAGCTCCATCACCTGCTCCGCCGCGATCGTCGCCGCCACAAGATGTGTCGTTGTTGGATCATTGTCCAACCCCTCAAAACGGTGTGTCAGCCAAGGGGGAACGCTTGCCCCACAACGTCCGGCAAATGACGCGATCTGCTTATAGTTATGGATCGGGATGATGCCCGGAACAACCGGACAGTCTATCCCGCGCGCCCTGACTTGCTCTACAAAACGCAAATAATGGGTATTGTCGAAAAAGAACTGCGTGATGATCCGAGACGCCCCAGCATCGACCTTAGCTTTGAGATGATCCAGTTCACTGTCACGGCAGGGACTCTCGGGATGCATTTCGGGATAGCCGCTGACGGAGACTTCCATATCGGCAATGTCACGAATACCTCTGACCAATTCGACGGAGTTTTCATACCCGTCTGGGTGGGCCACAAACTTTGCCCCGATACCATCCGGCGGATCGCCCCGAAGCGCAACAATGTGGCGCACACCGGCGGACCAGTAGCTGCGAATGACATCGCTTATTTCTGCCTTAGACGCCCCTACACAAGTCAAGTGGCCCGCCGGTGCGAGGTTTGTTTCACAGGCTATACGGGCCAAGGTCGCGTGCGTTCGGTCGCGCGTTGATCCACCGGCCCCATAGGTGACAGATACAAATTCCGGGGTGAGCGGGGCAAGACGCTGCACAGCCGTCCATAAATTCGTTTCCATGGTCTTGGTTTTGGGCGGAAAGAATTCAAAAGAAACATCAATTTCTGTTTCTGATGTATCGATTGGCATTGGGTTGGCTCCGCGCTCCGATTGGCCTATGAGGTTCTTATGCGCGGAAATCGACACCTGGGGCAAGAGGCAGCAGAAATGACAGCAGCAATCGACATCGAAAATGTGCGCAAGACTTACAAAAGCAAGGGACAAGACGCCAAAGACGCCTTGAAAGGGCTGAGCCTGTCGATCCCACGTGGCGTTATTTTCGGCCTTTTGGGCCCGAATGGGGCGGGGAAATCAACGCTGATCAATATCCTTGCAGGGTTGGTGAAAAAGACCTCTGGCCGGGTGCAAATCTGGGGGTTTGATCAAGACATCAACCCCCGGCAATCGCGCGCCGCCATTGGGGTGATGCCGCAAGAATTGAACCTGGACCCTTTCTTCACACCCTATGAGGCGCTCGAAGTCCAGGCGGGGCTTTACGGTATTCCCAGAGCAGCACGCAAATCGGAAGAGATTCTCGACATCATTGGCCTCTCTGACAAACGTGATGCCTATGCGCGCACGCTTTCAGGGGGGATGCGGCGCAGGCTCTTGCTGGGCAAAGCGCTGGTGCATCATCCGCAAATCCTCGTCTTGGATGAGCCGACAGCGGGGGTCGATATTGAATTGCGTCAAATGCTGTGGCGCAATGTGCGCACACTCAACCAAGAGCGCGGTACAACCATCATTCTGACCACGCATTACCTGGAAGAAGCCCAGGAAATGTGCGATGAGATTGCCATTATTAATCACGGGGCGTTGGTGGTGCGGGACCGTACCGAGCACCTCCTCGACCGGCTGGATGGCAAAACCCTTGTGGTGGTGCCAGAACGGCCAGGGACACTCAACCTGCCCGCTGGAGTGTCACAAGAAACACG
>CAWUJT010000126.1:0-4977 GCA_963922715.1 uncultured Thalassobacter sp. | reverse complement strand
TTTCCGAGAATATATCTTTTTGTGGCGGTGAGTCGGATTTTTGCGTCACTTGCGTCCTCAGGTGCCGCAAACCTTGCCGGTATAAAAGGACCAGCAAAAGCGCCCCCCCCAACAACAGCCAAGGGGCTGCCGTTTCCCCAAGCGCAAGGCGCAGGGGATGTTCGGGTGGGAGGAGGACATGCACGGTCACGATGGCGCAGTAAAGTGCGCCAAGGACCAACACCCGTATACGCTGGGGCAGTTTAAATCGCGCACCCACGACCCAAAAGGCTACAGCGCTGACAAGCAGCGTCACCATCACTGAACACCCGTGGACCCAAAGCCTTTGTCCCCACGTTCCGTTTGGTCAAGATCTTTGGAGAGTTCAAAAACAGCCTGCACCACAGGGGCGATTACAGCTTGGGCAATTCGATCGCCATGGGAAATTGTCACAGGCTGATCGCCGAGGTTGATGACAATAAGCCCTATGGGACCACGATAATCGCTATCAATTGTCCCAGGACTATTGAGCAACGTTAATCCATAGCGCAACGCCAGACCAGAGCGCGGGCGGATTTGCATCTCATACCCAGGCGGGAGTGCGACTTTAAGTCCAGTGGGGACCAATGCCTGTTGCAGCGGCACCAGGCTCACACCCTTTGCGCGTTGGTCGAAGGGAAAGTTTGCGCGCAGATCGGCACCTGCGGCGTTAGCCGTTTTATACTTTGGCAAGTCCACCTGTGGATCGGCCCAGGGTTCAAGAGATATTTGGATGTTCATAAGAGCGCTTTGGCAATGCGTTGGGCAAGCTGTCGGGCGATCTGATCTTTGCGCATACGCGGCCAGGTTTCTGACCCTTCTGATGTGATGAGCGTCACGGTATTCTCGCCGCCCCCAAAGACGCCTGTGTCGGGGCTGACATCGTTGGCCACGATCCAATCGCATCCCTTTCGCAAACGCTTCTGGCTCGCCTGTGCAATCACATCGTCTGTTTCTGCCGCAAACCCGACCACAAGGCGTGGTCTGTTCCGGGTGCGTTGGGCAACGTGGGCCAAAATATCAGGATTTTGTACGAGCTTCAGGTCCTGAGGATGACCGCTGGCGTCTTTCTTGATTTTTGAGGTTGCGGCTTGATCAACCCGCCAATCCGCCACCGCTGCCGCAAAGACAGCAGCATCTAAATTCTCAAGTGTTTCAACGGCGGCAAACATCTCTTGGGCTGTTTCGACCTTGATCACATCTGCCCCTTCTGGTGGTGGAAGGCATGCGGGACCTGTGACAAAGCTCAGCTTTGCTCCAAGGGCCAGCAATGCCTTGGCAATGGCTGTGCCTTGTTGCCCGGAAGAGCGATTGGCGATGTAGCGCACCGGATCGATCGGTTCATGGGTGGGGCCAGAGGTGATAAGGATATGACGCCCTGCAAGCGGCCCATCGGCAAAGGCCGCCTGGACAGCCCCCACAATCTCGTCAACCTCGGCCAGACGTCCCGGGCCAAATTCGCCACAGGCCATCACCCCTTCAGAGGGGCCCACAACCCGCACGTTGTTTTCCCGCAAATAGGCCAAGTTACGCTGGGTCGCGTGATGTTCCCACATGCGCACATTCATCGCGGGCGCCAGCATCACAGGCGTATCTGTGGCCAAAAGCAAGGTCGAGGCCAAATCATCCGCAAGACCTGCGGCCATTTTCGCCATGATGTCCGCGGTTGCCGGCGCAACAAGAACAAGATCGGCAGATCGGCTGAGTTCGATATGGCCCATCTCCGCCTCATCGGTCAGATCAAAAAGATCTGTGTACACCTTTTGACCTGCTAAGGCGGACACAGAAAGCGGCGTCACAAAATGATGCGCGGCCCGTGTCATAACGGGCGTTACATCAATGCCCGTCTCCAGAAGTCTTCTCATCAATTCCAATGATTTATAGGCGGCGATTCCTCCGCCTATGATCAATAAAACATGCCGTGCTGCCAATGCCTTCCCCCAGCTAACAAAATTAGGAGTAGGCTCTTACGTCTTATTCGGCAAGCGCGTTAATTCAAAAGCGCTCTGGCCTCGTGCGCTTCTCCTTCAAGAGTTTTCCGCATTTTTGTGAAAGCGGCGGCTTCAAGCTGACGGACGCGTTCTTTTGACAGCTTTAGTTCATTTCCCAGACTTTCTAAAGTACGCGGTGTCTCGCGCAATTTGCGTTCTTGGACAATAAAGCGCTCTCTGTCGTTGAGATCGTTCAAAGCTTTGAGCAGCCAGGCCCGCAAAGTCTCGGTATCTTTTTTGTACTCGATCTCTTCTGCCGCTTGCGCGCTTTCATCCTCAAGCGCTTCGATCCATTCGCGCCCCTCTTCATCGGTCGATTGCGGAGTATTGAGTGAAAAATCACTGCCAGAAAGCCTGCCTTCCATCATCTCAACATCTTGGATTGAAACGCCAACTTCAATTGCGATGAGCTGATTCAACTGATGTTTGTCAAGCGCCTGTCCCGCTGTTGTCGCCTCTCTTTCAAGGCGCGCTTGTACGCGGCGCATGTTGAAGAACAAGGATTTTTGGGACGATGTCGAGCCAGTCCGCACCATCGACCAGTTGCGCATCACATATTCTTGGATCGAGGCTTTGATCCACCAAACCGCGTAAGTTGAGAATCGCACACCACGATCAGGGTCAAATTTATCGGCTGCTTTCATCAGACCTAAATTGGCCTCTTGTATCAGATCGCTCATCGGTGCGCCGTAGCGTTTAAATTTTCCGGCCATAGATATGGCAAGCCGCATGTAAGCCTTAATCAGCCGGTGCAACGCGGCTTCGTCTCTGCGATCGCGCCAAGCATAAGCAAGTTCAAGTTCTGTGTCTGCGTCCAGAAGTTCAGCTTTCATTGCTTTTCTGGAAAAAGCTGTATCAGAATTGAAATCCAGTGCCATAGATCTTCCCCTTGATCTTGTTTCAGTCCACTTATGTGAAACTTCTAATCCATTTACGAAGGGTAAAGGCGATTGGATCAAAAATGTTGAGACTGCCGAAGCTGATTTTGGTGACAGGGGGGGCCGCGAGTGGCAAAAGCGCCTTTGCGGAGCGTTTGGTGAAAGCCGCCACCGAACGACCGATCTATATGGCAACGGCTAGCGTTTATGACGCGGAGATGGCAGAAAAAGTGGCTGCTCACAAAGCGGCGCGCGGCCAGGGCTGGCAGACAGTTGAGGTGCCACTGGCGCTGCATGACGTTCTTTTCGACATCGGGCCAGAGCATGTGGTCCTGGTGGACTGCGCAACGCTTTGGCTGACGAATGTGTTGATGGCGGACAATGATCTTGAAGTGGCTGTCAACACACTCTGCGAAAGTCTGGCCACCACAAAGGCCAAAGCTGTTGTAATTGTCAGCAATGAACTAGGCCAAGGGATCGTGCCGGACAACGCCATGGCACGCGCCTTTCGCAACCATCATGGGCGAATGAACCAAAGGATCGCGCAACAGGCGGATTGGGTTTTCACAGTGATATCGGGCTTGCCCCTGGCGCTGAAGGGCCCTGATCCAAACACGCTGCTATGACACGGCTGTGGTGGGTGCGACATGGACCAACCCATGTCCGCCGCATGGTGGGCTGGACAGATGTACCGGCGGACTTGTCGAACACAGCGCGGTTACAGGCTTTGCGCACAGCCTTACCCGATGCCCCCGTGATCTCCTCCGATCTTTTGCGCGCGCGGCAAACCGCCGCCGTACTGGACCGGCCGCTGTTGCCCGAAAGTGCAGCACTGCGGGAGTTTCACTTTGGTGATTGGGAAAACCGCGCATTCGATGACATCGAAGATCCCGCATTGCGCCGCTACTTTGAAACCCCGGGCGCACAACGCGCCCCCAATGGGGAAAGCTGGAACGATGTCACAGCCCGTGTCAGTGCGGAAGTGGATCGTCTGTGTGCACCCCACAGTGATGTGATCTTAGTGGCGCATATGGGACCCATTCTGACACAATGGGCGCGGGCCACCGGCCTGTCCCCCTATGAGACACTGTCACAAAAGATCGTGCCCCTGTCGATCACCCGGATCGATTGGGAGGACCACACCTATCAGCCCGTCTTTGTCAACCATCAGCCAGACTAGGGAGGGGGGGCACATTTTCTTGGTTTAGACAGGAAACGGGACCCCTTACACTTCGGACCATTGCGTCATAAATGCATGAGAGCGGTCTCTGTGCCCTTGCAGGCCCGCCGCCATAAGATCGTCGAACACTGCATCGCTCATAAAAATTTTAGAGGGATCATACCGATAGTCCCTCCATACGGCAAAATCACCCATCACCTCTTTGCGCACGCGCAGGTTTTCCTTGGTTGGGCGGACACCGGTCGAACGGGTCGAGCCGATGGTCCACCTATGCCGGCCATCAGCTGGGCCCGCCACCGTTTCGATCGCTGGGCTTTCTGGATCAATCGCGTCGATCCGCCGGAAAACATCCCAATAGTAGAACTCTTCCGATATCAAATTATCCTGTCGGTCATAGATTTTGACCGGAAAAAACTGAAAGCCCGCGCCCGCGGGTTCGTGTTGTTCCACAATGGATTTGAACTTTTTGGAAAAATAGCCCCTAAGCCACAAGGTATCGTCCGGGATATGATCGCCGGAAATCAACCGCAGGACCTGTGTCACATCCTCTGCGGATCGGGGATGTTCTATCCGCTCCTCCATGAACGTTGTGTTGTACGTTTTGTCGTAAAAAGCTTTGTGAAAAGCTTGGCGGTTTTTCTCTTCCACTTTCTTCCAATAACGATCGTCACGCTCTTTGTCTGCGTCAGAGTAATACTCAACGTCGAGTGGAAATTTTTTAGCCCACTCATAATCCATTTCAAATATAACGGCCATTATGTCTCTCCCTCTTGCGCTGGGGCTTGTGTCGCGCCCATTTTTTTTAGATAAAAAATTTAGCGATAGTGCGTCATTTCCAAACCTTAAACAACTCTTGCCCGCACCAAATCGAAATCATCCGCCAGCCCTTCGGCAAAAAGCTCTTGCGCAA
>CAWUJT010000125.1:0-5339 GCA_963922715.1 uncultured Thalassobacter sp. | reverse complement strand
TTGTGCTCTTGTTGCAAAATGGCGCATTGATGTCGATATAACGAAATCGAATGCCAGAGCGTAGTTGTTAAGTTGAACACTCTGTCCTTTTTCCAGAAAGGTCTCTCACGTGTCAAAACCCGTCGATAACCCCGCCGATCCGTTCAAAAAGGCCTTGGCAGAGGCCACAAAAGTGATGGCCGATGATGGGGAGCTGTCGGTCAGCTATTCCGCCGATCCCTCGGGTGCCACACCTGAAACTGTGCGCTTGCCGCAGGTCTCGCGCCGCATGACGGCCGAGGAAATTCTGCAGGCCCGCGGCACAGCCGATGCCCTGGCATTGCGGCACAAGCATCACGACCCAGAGGTGGCGGCCCGCTATATGCCCCAGGGCAATATGGCGCGCGATCTTTATGAGGCGATGGAGACAGCCCGGTGTGAAGCCATAGGCGCCAAGGCCATGCCGGGTGCTGCAGCTAACATCGACGCGAAAATCGGCAGTGAGGCCACCCGCCGCGGCTATGGGGAGATCACAGATCGCGCCGCTGCTCCGCTGGCGCAAGCGGCGGGCTATTTGGTGCGGCATCTGGCCACGGGACGCGATCTTCCCCCCGCAGCCGCTAATGTCATGGAACTTTGGCAAGGGTTTATCGAGGACAGTTGCAGCGGACCATTGGCCGATCTTGAAACCGCGCTGAGCGATCAAACCGCGTTTGCAAAACTTTCCCGCGCTGTGATTGCTGACCTGGGCTATGGCGATCAACTGGGCGACGACCCCGACGCCGAGGATGACGACGAAGACCAACCTGCTGAGGCAGATGAGGACAGCCCGACAGATGAACAAGAGGGCGAAGAAGACGACAGCGACAGCGAGGATGATGCCACCCCCGAGCAATCACAGGAGGAGCAGCAAGACGCCGCGCAATCGAGTGTCAGCATGGATGATATGGCCGAGGCAGAAGAGATGCAGGAGGCCGAGATGCCTCAGGACAGTGAACCGATGGAGGCCCCGCCCCCGCCTTCTGTCTCTGAGGCCGATCCGAATTACACCGTTTACGATCAAAGCCATGACGAAGAAATTCACGCCGAAGATTTGGCCGAACCGATTGAGTTGGAGCGGCTGCGTGCCTATCTCGACCAACAGCTAGAGCCGTTGAAGGGCGCGGTTAGCCGTCTGGCGAATAAGTTGCAGCGTCGTCTGCAAGCGCAACAAAACCGCGCTTGGGAGTTTGATCTTGAAGAGGGTATTTTGGATGCAGGCCGTCTGGCCCGGGTGGTGGCCAATCCAACAACGCCGCTGAGTTTTAAGATGGAGCGCGACACCGAATTTCGGGACACATGCGTGACGCTGCTTTTGGACAACTCCGGCTCAATGCGCGGACGGCCCATTTCAATTGCAGCGATTTCCGCCGATGTTCTGGCCCGAACCTTGGAGCGGTGTCAGGTCAAGGTCGAAATCCTGGGCTTTACCACGCGCGCTTGGAAAGGCGGTGTTGCACGGGAAAACTGGCTGAAAGCTGGGCGTCCGCAACAACCGGGCCGGCTGAACGATCTGCGCCATATCGTTTATAAGGCGGCGGATGCACCTTGGCGGCGGGTCCGGGATAATCTTGGCCTGATGATGAAAGAAGGACTTTTGAAGGAAAACATCGATGGTGAGGCCCTGGAGTGGGCGCATCGACGCCTGGCCCATCGTCCAGAACAGCGTAAAATTCTGATGGTGATTTCTGATGGTGCGCCCGTGGATGACAGCACACTTTCGGTAAACCCGGCAAACTACCTGGAAAAGCATTTGCGCGATGTCATCGCTATGATTGAGAAACGCCATCTTGTGGAGCTGATTGCCATTGGCATTGGCCATGATGTCACACGCTATTACCAGCGTGCGGTCACCATTACCGATGTAGACCAACTCGCCGGCGCAATGACAGAGCAGCTGGCCGGTTTGTTTGACAACAATCCACGGGTGCGGGCACGTGTTCTGGGCTTGAAACAGATTGCCTAACCGCCTTTACCTTCACAAAAGGTCGCTCTAGGCTTGTGGCCTAAGTTGAGAACGAAAGGCAGATCATGTGGCAGATTTTTGACACCGCCAGTCACCCCGAAAATTGTGCGCCGCGTATCGCCGATCTGCGCGCGACAATGGAGCATGAGGGTGTGGACGGCTTTCTTGTCCCGCGCACCGATGCCTATCGTGGGGAATATGTTGCGCCCTGTGATGAGCGCCTTGCCTGGCTGAGTGGGTTTACAGGCTCTGCCGGGTCGGTGGCTGTTTTGCGTGAGCGCGCGGGGCTTTTTGTCGATGGCCGCTACCGTCTGCAAGCGCGCCAGCAATCCGATATGGCGGTGTTTGACGTGATCGACTGGCCTGAGACATCGGTGGCAACCTGGCTTGCAGAGAACATGGCTGGGGGTGAAATCCTTGCCTATGATCCTTGGCTGCATACGCCGAAGGAAATTGAGGGCCTGGAGAAGGCACTGATACCAAAAGAGGTAAAGTTGCGGCCGGTGCCCAACCTCATTGACCGTGTTTGGGCCGACCGCCCTGCGGTACCTTTGCGAACTGCGTTTGCCTATCCTGATGATTTGGCCGGTGAAACATCTGCGACGAAACGCTCACGATTAGGGGAGGTTTTGGGGGAGAAAGGCCTGACAGCTGCTGTTTTGACGATGCCGGAGTCGGTTGCTTGGCTCTTGAACATCCGTGGTGGGGACTTGCCGCGTGTGCCCGTTGTACAGGCCATGGCAATTTTACGTACAAATGGCCATGTTGATCTATTTATAGCACCTGAGAAAACCGTTGATCTCAACATTGAGGCCACGTTCCATCCGCCGGAGAGGTTTGGCCCGATGCTCGATAGCCTGAAAGGTCCCGTGGCGATCGATCCAGAGACAGTGCCGATTTGGGTCATCCAAAGATTGGAGGCTGCGCAAGTGACCTGGCAGGCGGAGATGGATCCTTGCGCTTTGCCCAAAGCCTGCAAGACAGCGGCTGAGATCACAGGCGCCCGCGCGGCCCACAAACGCGATGCGCTGGCGATGATTAGGTTTCTGGCGTGGCTCGATAATGCAGATAAAACACAGCTGACAGAGATAGATGTTATCACGGTTCTGGAAAAGTTCCGCAGGGACGACCCGGCCCTCAAAGACATTGCTTTCGATACGATCTGTGGCTCTGGGCCGCATGGGGCGATCATCCATTACCGGGTGACACATGCCTCTGACCGACCCCTTGATGGTGATCGGCTGTTGCTGGTTGACAGCGGCGGGCAATATCTCGATGGCACAACGGACATTACCCGCACCATTCAGATCGGCCCCGCGTCCGAGAATGAATGCCGCACTTATACGCGTGTGCTCAAAGGGCTTATCGCCTTGTCTCGGGCCCGCTTTCCCAAGGGCGTCACGGGGGGGCATCTGGATGCGCTGGCCCGCGCCCCGCTTTGGGCGGAGGGGATGGACTACGATCACGGCACAGGCCATGGGGTGGGACATTATCTGTCGGTGCATGAAGGTCCGCAACGGATTGCGCGCACCTCCACTGTTCCGCTGGAGCCTGGTATGATCGTTTCAAATGAACCTGGCCACTACGTCGAAGGACAATACGGGATTCGATTGGAGAACCTTATGGTGGTGACTGCGCCAGAGGTCTTGCCGCAAGGGGATGCGGGCCGCGCGCTGATGGGCTTTGAAACGTTGACATATGTGCCTTTTGACAGACGCCTCATTGTGCGTGATTTGCTGTCTCTGGATGAGATCAACTGGCTGAATACATATCATTGTCATGTGAATGATACATTCAGCGGCCATTTAGAAGGCTCAACCGCGGATTGGCTGTCTAGGGCTACCGCACCACTTTAAGTGGGAAAGGACATTACAAAATGACATCGCATATCCGTATCAACAAAGCCGAAGGCACGTGGGTCGTGCGCACTACGGATGGTGTGATCGCCGAAAGCCAAAATGCTTTGGAATTGACCGAAGGCTCTTACGCGCCCGTGATCTATTTCCCCAGAGAGGACATTGGCATGGCGTTTCTTGAGACCAGCGCGACTCGCACACGCTGCCCACACAAGGGAGAGGCCAGCTATTTCTCGATTGCCGGTCAAGGCGCGGTGCTTCAAGATGCGGCGTGGTCTTATGAAACCCCCAAGACAGATGTCCAGGCCATTCAAAATCATATTGCTTTTTCTCAAGATAAGGTCACGGTAGAGCGTCTTTAGTTAGGTTTTGAAGGCCGCTCGTGCAGAAAAAAGCAAAGGTTGTTTTATTTTCAATGGGACCGTTGCATGATTTGACCAATCCAGTTGTTTGATGCAACGATTTTGATAAATTTACAATGCGGTCAAAGCTATACGCGCTCAAATTGCATCAATAGATAAAAGCGACGGTAATGATGCTTTGGAATAGGACTTTTGAACATGCGACGAAGAATACCAACTCAAGAAAAGCGGTAAGATGTCATTTTTTCGTAAACTCAAAGATCGTCTGTTGAAATCTTCCACCCGGATTGAGGCCGGGCTCGAAAAGATTGTTGAAGATGGCACAAATGCGCCACGCCGCAGGCTTGACGATGACATGCTGGAGCAACTGGAGGATGTGCTGATCACCGCCGATATGGGGGCCGATACAGCCGCTCGTGTTGTGGCCAATCTGGCACAAGGTCGGATGGGGGCGCAGTTTTCCACGGCCGAGCTCAAAACACTTTTGGTCACAGAGATTGCGCGGATTATGGAGCCTGTGGCCCAGCCCTTGCCGCTCTTCCCCAAGCGGCCGCAGGTGGTGCTGGTGGTGGGCGTGAACGGCTCGGGCAAAACCACGACGATTGGAAAACTCGCCAGCCAGTTTCGCGCCGCTGGCAAGGCGGTTGTGATCGCTGCAGGCGATACCTTTCGCGCCGCGGCGGTTGAGCAGCTTCAGGTGTGGGGAACCCGCGCTGGCGTGCCGGTGCTGATGGCACCACAGGGCAGCGATCCGGCCAGCCTCGCCTATGATGCGCTGGCCCAAGCCGAGGCTGATGGCGCAGACCTGCTTTTGATCGATACTGCGGGGCGGCTCCAGAACCGCGCTGATCTGATGGAAGAGCTGGCCAAGATTGTCCGCGTGATCCGCAAACGCGATGACAGCGCCCCGCACAACACGCTCTTGGTGTTGGACGCCACCACCGGCCAGAACGCGCTGTCCCAGGTGGAGACATTCCAAAAAATGGCCGATGTCACGGGGCTGGTGATGACCAAGCTGGATGGGACCGCCCGGGGTGGCGTGCTGGTGGCTTTGGCGGACCGCTTTGGTTTGCCAATCCATGCCATCGGGGTGGGGGAGCAAATCGACGATCTGGCCCCGTTCGATCCAGAAGAATT
>CAWUJT010000124.1:0-5387 GCA_963922715.1 uncultured Thalassobacter sp. | reverse complement strand
CCCGCGACCCCCGGCGTGACAGGCCGGTACTCTAACCAACTGAGCTACAACCGCGTGAGCTTTTGTGATAGTCGCCTTCAAAGACGCCGTCAATCAATTTTATGAAGTTGCAGAATTTCTGAATGAGATTTGTGGGGCGCGTTACCGATTTCGGAACGGCAGAAGAAGTGCCCAGTCAAGACGTGCTGTGCGGTTGTCCTGCCAACGCAAGCCAACTGTCATATCGTCATGTCCTTTTTGGGGCTGTGCGATGTATGTCCCAAACAGGCGGTCCCAAATGGATAAGGCAAAGCCATAGTTTGCATCGTGTTCACACCGATCGTCGGAATGATGCACACGATGCATGTCAGGTGTGACCAGAACCAAACGTAGGTAACGATCGACGGATCGTGGTAGAGCCAGGTTGGCATGGCTGAACATCGCTGTTGCGTTGAGAAGTACTTCAAAGGCAAGGATGGCCACGGCGGCGGGACCGATAAGATAGACCAGCCCAATTTTCAGCACCATGGATAGACCAATCTCAATCGGGTGAAAACGGATGGCTGAGGTGACATCCAAATCACGATCCGAATGATGCACTTGATGCAATCGCCAAAGAAGCGGCACCTTGTGTGTGATCAGATGTTGTGTCCAGATGGCCAGATCGAAAATCAATATCGTAACCAGAATGTTGCCCCAAAGCGGCAGGGTCACGTTGTTAAAAAGTCCGTAACCTTGGGCTTGCGCATCCATCGCGGCCCCGATTGCGAGAAGGGGCAGTGCTAAGTTCAATATGTTGAGAGTCAGCGTATTCAGCAGGCTCATGCCCCAGTTTGTGATCCACCGCCCGGCGCGATGTTGCACCCGAGCGCGGCGTGGCACCCATATCTCTATGCTTGCAAGAAGCACAAACAGTCCCAGAAAAACACCCAGCCGGATCAAAACGTCATATTCCATACTGTCTATGTATCTTGTCGATCAGCAACGGCAAAACACAAAACCGTTAGTTTGCGCGGATCAAAGATCCTGCCCCATGATCGGTGAACAGCTCTAAGAGTACAGCATTCGGCACCCGCCCATCAAGGATAACAACCGCACGAACACCCTTGGCAAGAGCCTCCAGCGCGGTTTCGGTCTTGGGGATCATGCCGCCCGCGATGGTCTGATCTGCAATCAAGGCGCGAATTTGGTCCGCTGTTAGATGGGTGATGACCTCCCCTTGGGCATCTTTCACCCCCGCCACATCTGTCAATAGAAGCAAACGCTCCGCTTTGAGGGCCGCGGCAATCGCACCGGCCACTGTATCGCCATTGATGTTGAATGTCTCGCCATCTGGACCTGCCCCAATCGGTGCGATGACGGGGATCATTTCAGCGGTAAAGAGGTGTTCCAAAACGGTCGGATCAACAGTTGTTGGGGCACCGACAAAGCCCAGATCAGGATGGAGCGCTTCGCAGGTCACGAGATTCGCGTCTTTTCCCGACAGGCCGACAGCTTGTCCCCCTGCGGCATTGATCGCTTGGACAATCCGCTTGTTCACTTGACCGGCCAGAACCATTTCCACAATGTCCATCGTGGTGGCATCTGTGACACGTTTGCCATTGACAAAGGTTGACGCCACATCAAGCCTGTCAAGCATCGCGGTGATCATAGGGCCGCCCCCATGTACCACAACTGGATTGACGCCGACGGTGCGCATCAACATCACATCCCGCGCAAAACTGGCCATCGCAGCATCCGATCCCATGGCATGGCCACCAAGCTTGATAACAACAATCGCGCCATCATAGCGGCGTAAGTACGGCAAAGCCTCGTTTAACGTGCGCGCCGTCGCAATATAATCGCGGGTCATAGCGGTTTGCTTTCTCATCTTCGATGGACCTGTGGTGACACTGCTTGAGAGACACTTCAAGTATTGTCTTTGACAAATCCAGCGATCTCTGCTCGCAGCGGGCCAAGCCCCCATCCCTTCTCAGATGAGCTCAGAATCAGTTCAGGATAGGCCGCCGGGTGTGATGCAAGTTTACTTCGCACTTGATCCAAGACGGCCTGGCGTTCGTTTTGTTTCACTTTGTCGGCCTTCGTCAGCACAGCTTGAAAGGGGACAGCAGCACGATCCAGGAGCGCTAAAATCTCAGAATCGACAGATTTAATGCCGTGGCGGCTGTCAATCAGCACAAAAACACGGCGCAGATTAACGCGCCCACTGAGATAGGCTTTTAAAAGTGTTTGCCACCGCGCCACCACATCAAGGGGGGCTTTGGCATAGCCATATCCTGGCAGGTCCACCAGGTAGAGCTTTTGTCCCAGGGTGAAGAAGTTAATTTCCTGTGTGCGCCCCGGTGTGTTGGAGGCGCGTGCCAAGGCTCTGCGCCCGACCAAGGCGTTTATAAGTGTTGACTTACCAACATTCGACCGGCCTGCAAAGCAGACTTCTACCCGATCTGCCGGTGGTAAGCCGCCCATGTCGACAACGCCTTTCAGAAACGTAGCGTCTTGGGAAAAGACAGCTTGTGCCGCTGCTTCCTGTTCAGGACTTGGTGGCGGCGTTTCTGGAAAAGGAAGATTCTTCAAGGCAGGTACACACCATCACCCAAAGACACCTGACCAGGCCCTAAGACCTCTGCAAAGAGCCCAAAATCACGTGTGTTGTATTCCCGTTCCAAGAGATTCAGCATGCCCACATCACGTTGCCCGGTTTGGCAATTCGCATCCGGTGCGCGACAGCGCTCAATCGGTTCTTGGATACGCAATGTCACCTGTCCAAGTTGAATGTCACCAGTCAGCCCAACCTCCGCCCAAGGGTCAAGTCCGTCAATCCACAGATTGATCCGAAACCGCCGCATATCGAGTGGTTGGCCTGCATGATGGCTTAATGCCTGCAAAGACGCCAAATTCCCAAGGGAAACCCAGGGTTTGGATTGATCTGTCATCCCATGGCCCTGCGCTTTGACGACCCGCTTGAGTGCAGGGCGCTCTGCAGGCCAGATACCAGCCAACCAATCACAAAGCTGATCGCCTGCATCAGGCAGATTGACCTCAAGACGCTCCAAATCAGGATGCGTCAATGCAAAGTGATCCGGCCCAAGGGTTTCAAGGCGCAAAGCGGCCAGCCGAGGCCCCGAGGCCGTCACCGCAAAATTCCGGCGGGGCTGCCAGGTATCTGTATCTTCCGCAGCCCCTTGGTGCAGAACGGCCCAGGCACGATCACCAAGCATGGCACCGACTGGTGTGAGTTCAGCACCCTTAAGAGCCTCAGAGCCGATCCCTTTGATCGGGTGACGCCAAATATGCGTCAAAGAAGGCATTTATGTCTCCTTGTCATCGGGCGTCTTCTTGAAGCCTGATTTGATATTCCCCCACAAATCAGGCACATATCCCTGACTGCGCATAATCATATATTGTTGTGCAAAGGTGATGATGTTGTTGGCAATCCAGTAAATGAGTAGCCCGCTGGCGAAACTGCCCAGCATGAACATAAAAATCCAGGGCATCCAGGCAAAGACCATGGCCTGTGTCGGATCCGTCGGTGCAGGGTTGAGTTTTTGCTGCAACCACATCGAAATGCCCAGCAGAAGTGGTAAAATGCCAATGAATATGAACGCAAGGATAGAGCCCGGCACCGGACCCTCGAACGGCAGAAGCCCAAAGAAGTTGATGAAAGATGTGGGATCAGGGGCCGAGAGATCCTGAAAAGGCCCGAAGAACGGCGCATGGCGCAGCTCTATAGTAACGAAAATCACCTTGTAGAGCGAAAAGAAAATCGGAATTTGCAGCAAAATCGGCAGACAGCCCGCCGCCGGGTTCACTTTCCTGGTTTTATAAAGCTCCATGATTTCGCGTTGAAGTTTTTCCCGATCGTCCCCGGCGCGCTCTTTGATCTTCTCCATCTCTGGCTGTAGTTCTTTCATCTTGGCCATGGAGACGTATGATTTAAACGCGAGCGGCAACAGCACGGCCTTGAGCAGAAGGGTCAATCCAATAATGGCAATCCCCATATTGCCAATGACAAGGTTAAGCCAGTGCAACACCTGGAAAATAGGTTTTGTCAGGAAGTAAAACCATCCCCAGTCAATCGAGTCGATAAACCCAACGACCTCTGTGTCATTTTGGTAGTGCCGTATGGCTTCCCATTCTTTGGCACCTGCAAACAGGCGCGTTGTCATCTCTGCCTGCGCCCCGGGCGCAACCCGTATGGTGGGAAGCCGGGTTTCGGTTTGATAGATATCAGATTGGGGGACGTATTTCGTCACAGACGTGAAGGCTTGCCCTGCCCCTGGGATAAGGGTCGTCATCCAATACTTATCTGTGAACCCGATCCAGCCGTTTTCTTCGACCTGGATGACTTCGACGTTGCCGCCTTCTTGCGCCACGGCGTCAAGTTCTGTCATGCTGTCATAATTGACTTCTCCAAGCGTGCCGTCGGATTTACGCACAACCCCTTCATGCAGAATAAAGAAGTTGATTGTCTCTGGCGTGCCATGGCGGGCAATCAACCCATAAGGTGCGAGACTTACCTCTGTTTCACCGGGGTTTTCAACAGATTGTGTGATTTCAAACATATAGTCTTCGTCAACCGAGAGCGTGCGACGAAAGATAAGACCCACAGGGCTTTCCCAGATCAAGGTCAGCGGGGTTTCAGGGCTGAGCGGTCTGTCTGTTTCCGCGCGCCAGGGTGTTGAGGGACCAGGCACATCCTCATAGCTGAGCCCAGAGCCCGGTGACCATCCATGTAGCGCGTAATAGGGTTGCTCTGCACCAACGGGGGACAGTAAATCAACAATGGGGGAGTCTGGGTCGAGCGTTTCTTTGTAGTCCCTGAGGCTGAGCTCATCAATTCGCGCGCCGGTCAAGGAGAGCGATCCCGTCAAACGTGGTGTCTCAATCGCAATACGTGGCGTGTTTGCAACGCTTGCGGGCTCTGTGATTTCTGGGGTGACCCCCGCTGTGGCCGGTGGCGGGGTCAAAGCAGCCCCATCGGTTTGTTCAGAAATGGCTGTGGCTTCTGGATCTGTGAATGGCACGGGGTCCGGCGGCGGGAACAAAACGAACCAGACCAAAATCACAAGAAAGCTTAACACCGTTGCCAGAAGAAGGTTCTTGTTTTGCTCGTCCATGGGCCCCTCGAAATATTCAGCATATTTTCTAGAATTGGGTAAAATACCCGGGACCATCAATAGGCCTGGGCATAAAAGGTCAACCCCAAAGACTGAAAGAGGGATGATATGACACAAAGGGTTTTGCTTTTGGGGGCGAGTGGCACGGCGGGAAAAGGCACCCTTCTGGCACTTTTGGAAAATGGGTATGATGTTGTCTGCATCTTGCGCCCGGGCACAGAGAGCCCAATCGCTGAGCGTGTTGAGGTGCGTTATGCTGATGTCACAAATCGGGAAAGCTTAGCCAAAGAG
>CAWUJT010000123.1:0-5421 GCA_963922715.1 uncultured Thalassobacter sp. | reverse complement strand
ACCCCGAAAGCCTCATGTCGGTGATGCTGGTGAGGGTGCCGGTGACCGCGAGCGCGTCCGCTGCGGTTGCGATTACTGTTCCGGAAGCCGAGATCTGTCCATCGATTTGCATGGCCGCTTGGGACAAGAGCGTAAGATCGCCGGCCGCATTCAAATCACCTGAATGAACCAAATCTCCAAGGGTCGTCTCAAGTGCCAGGGTATCTCCGCTGGACACAACACCGCTGTTGGTCAATATTGCAGCCGTAATGTCAACAGATTGAGCACCATAAAGGACACCTGTACTCATAGTTGATCCTGTTGTGGAAAGGGTAAGGGTCGAACTTTCGACAATGCCTGCGTTTTGCGCTGTTTTAGAAAACATTGTCAGGTTTCCAGCCAAGACCTGAGCCCCTGCGTCAATCTGCAAATTTTGTGCAGCCTCAAGCACCGTAGTCTGCCCCATAACGGTTCCATCTAGAATAAGATCTTTTGCTGAGACGGCAGACAAATCTCCATCGCTTTGGGTCAAACCGGTTGAAGTAATGTCACTGACCGTGCTGCGCAATGTCAGGCTCTCGTCCGCCACAAGCGCACCTGCGTTCTCTATCGTGGGCCCGCTCAGAGACACAGTTGTTCCAATTATAGTTGATGAGGTGCCAAGGATCAGATCACCTGAGCTTTCGAGGCTGATGATGTTGCCCCACACTGTGCCCTGGTTTTCCAAAGTCTCTGATGACAAAAGTGTTACAGCGGTTTGACTGCTGATCGTGCCAGAATTGAGAAGAGATCTATTCTGTGCAGTGAGTTTTGTGCTGTTGGTTGATTGAATGATGCCTGCGGTTTCAATATGCGCAGCGTCAATCGTGATTTTATCCCCAGCAAGTAAAGCACTTGCACCAATCACGAGTTCTGTCGCACTATCGACAGTCATGTGCGCCAGGGTCTCTAAGCCCCCATCAAGTGACATATCCGTGCCAGAGACGAGCGTGAGTGCCCCATCCGAGAAAAGAAGCCCCGAACTTTTCACCTTGAGAGCATTGCCTGCGTTCAGTTGGGTCGCCCCCATTGTAGAGCGCGCTGTGCCTGATATCTCAAGGTCGTGTACAGCCTGAATGTCAAATGTGCTGGCTTGCAAGGCTGCAGCCGCTTCAATCACAACATCTGCATTTTGCGAGACAAGCCAAAGCGGGCCTTGTGCGGCCACAGTAGCAGAAATCGTAGATAGTCCCGCACCGGTCAAGCGCACTTCGTTGCCAGACAGCGTCCCAGAAACGGACAAAGTGTCGGCAGAGGTAATGTCGATGAGCGCCCCATCCAGTGAAGTGATGGCGCCGTCCAGTTGGATCGGCCCCTGTGCTGAAATTTGAATGTTATCCGAGGCAAGGATTTGAGCTTTCTGCCCGTTCGGTGAAGGCCCCAAGCTGAGATAGCCGGAAGAGGAAATCGCGATAGTGCCGGCAGACACCATCTCGCCGTCCATATGGACACCTACGCCATCCTCGGTGGCAACCATCTGAATGGCATTGGCATACATGCCGCCAAGTGCCCCCATATCCACTGCCAAAGCAGGTACACCGCCTTCACCAGCCTGTGGGGTGATGCCTGTCAATGTGCCTGTCTCTGGATCATAATGCCAGTCGGTGGAGACCTCGTTTGCCCCAGTGATCACATTGAGGGATTGTGCCCGCATCGCGCCATAGACTTCTGCGGCACGCGCGATCACATCTACGCGTCCTGTATCGCCAAATCCCACACGATCCGCTGGATTGAGCCCACCTGGACCCACATGCACAACACCGCGCGTCACATCAAAGCCTGTGAGAGCTCCATTAGTCGAAAAAATAGGGCTCCCTGTTGTTAGAGTGGCCTGGCCCGTGTTGATAAATCCGCATCCATCGCAGGTAAGACCATATTCATTGGCAATCACCACATCCATCGTTTCGCCGGCCACTTCCACAATACCGGTCAACTGTGACACGCTGCCGCCAATCACTTCACCAACCCACAGCTCCGCCTCCGATCCTGCTGTAAGATTGGGATTGCCCTCTATCCAGCCAGCCAAAGTGGTCTCGGTATTTGTGGCGGCGTTATTCAGGATCAAGTCGTCTGCATGAAACGTACTGTAGACATCATGCGAAACGCCCGCATTATTTGGCGTGGAGATATTGAGAACCGTGGTTCCATTGGGCGCTTGATCCACATGTGGCCGCGGCCCGTTATCCGCACCAATAACCTCTATGGTTTGCGCAGCGAGAAGTGCAGGGTGAACCGTTAGCACACAACTCAGCAGGATCGAAAGGCCTGTTCGCAGACGACCTTGGATGTTTTTTCTCTCTATAGACATTCGCCCACCCCCACTAAAACACCACGCTCAATTCGACCCGTGCAACCGCAGAATCTCCAGAAAAGCCTAAGTCATCGCTGCCCTCTTCTACTTCTGGACGGCTCAGAGCTTGCGCAATTTCAAGTCGCAAGGTGCTGCCTTTTGTCAGCGCCAATGCGACACCAACACTCGTCCCGATCAAATAGTTTTGCACCCAACTGTTGCTGCCGGTTGCGCCAACATATCCCGCATCTAATCCAAGATCGACTTGCACGGCACGCCCGGCCACCGTTGGACCAGGACCTGAGAGCGTATTGCGCAGGTAAACGCCGTGATTTCCATAAAGGCTGTCATCATCAAAGCCCCGAACGGTAGACCATCCCCCAAACGAAATTTGTTCTGAGCTTGGCAAGGTATCATTCGACCAACGCCCCACCAATTCCCCTTGATAGCGCGTGCCGCCGGCATTGAGAGCACGGGTTAACTCAAACCGTGTTTCGATGACCATAAACGTCTGATCGATTGTGGCGTCAGGTTCTATGGACGCTCCCAATGCGTCTAGCCCAAAGCGTAACGCTACGTCCCACGAGGCTTCACCCTGGGTCAAAACCCGCTCTCCTCTCAGCCCCAAAACTCCCACAGTTGTGTTCCGACGCTGGCTTTCAAGCTCTATGTCATCAATAAAACTGCGGGCAAAGCTGCGTTCAATTCCACCGCGGGCGAAAACCTTCACCACCTGATCTCGAAACAAAAGTCGCTCACTTTCAAGCACAAACGACAAACTGTCCCCGGTTAGATCATAAGTTTGATTTGTTCCCTCAACTGGAAAACGATACTCGGACGCGCTCAGATAAAAATCATGGCTCCAAAGTCCAATCGGCACACTCCAGGCGAGAGACCCACTGTCGGCATACCGGACGCGATTTGTTATATCGTCGGGCAGACTGGTGCCAACGGTGATCGTAAGCGTATCGTTGAGATTGAACAGGTTGTCATACTCAAACTCTAGCCCCGCGCGCACTTCACCTGTAGAGGCTTTTCCATCGTTGCTAAGTGTTGTCTCCAAATGCCAAGGGCGCGCGTCCACGAGATCGACAGCAACAATCGTTTCCCCGGGGTTTGTGCCTGGAATCAACGTAAGATCGGCGGTTGTGGATCCGGGCCTACTGAGGTTGTCAAATCCTTGCTCCAAGTCGCGCAACTGTAGGATGTCGCCAGGTGCCGTTGGAAACGCTAAACGCAGCCGTGATGTTGCAGCTGTGCCATCTTTTGGAACTATCGCCTCGATCCGACCGGGGAGGACGACAATCTCAATCGTCCCATCACTCAAATCTTGCTCTGGCAGATACGCACGTGTCGTGCTCAGACCAACCTGCTGATAGAATACGTTGATTTCGGTCACACTGTCAGCGACATCCGACGCAAAGATGCATTTATCGACGAGCGTGTCAGCTGCAGAGGGACGCAGGCCTGTTGGCTCCCATCCAGTGATCACTACGACCGTAATATCGAAACAAGGGCCATCGGCTTCGGCGGTGAGAACCGGAGGGGGCGCAACCTCAATGCCGCCCGAAGGGTCTGGGCGTGGTGCAGGTTGGGAGACAGACGGTACCGTTTGACGCTGTGTATCAATCGCACGATCAATCAAATCACTATCAATGGGGGCAACCTGCGCAAAGCTAGTTGTCGCGACCATTGCCACCAAAAATATCCCAGAAATGATCCGCGCGCGCCGCATCTCTACACCCGCGCGTTAAATTCGGCCCAAGCCGCACTGAACCCCTTGAGAGATACAGTCACCTCAATGGCTTGCGTGCGACCTGTCCAGATGCGAAACTGTGTTTGAAGGCCACGTTGAAAAGCGCTTAAAATAGCGCCCGATATTTCAAACCCAGCAAAACACGCAGTGCGATCACAGACCTCATAAAGGACTTGATAGGGGCGTTGCACATCAACTTGTATAAGAATGCCGTGGCTGAGATAAATGCCCAGTGGGACACTCACGACGCCATAGGCGCGCTCATTTGTGGAGCTATGCGTAATGCTCAGGGCAAATGCGTCCGAGGCACCTTCAATGCCTTCTGCACGAGGCGCAAGACGACATGAACCATTTGTGTCAAGTTGGTCATTTCTACACACCACATGCCAGTCTTCAAACACCAAAGTGACCGTGCTGGATTGGTCTTGTGATATCGCAGGTGTGAGAAAAAAGAGAAACGGCAGTATAGCAAAAATGCCACGATACAATAAAACGTACATGCGCTTCGGACTTAAGCAAAAGAGGTTTATGAGATCAGTCTTGTGGCGCATCGGATTGCATATCCAAAGCGTTTGTTGGTGCAATAGGCTCCGATTGCCATTCTCTTGCGAGTCTCTGCGCCTCTGCCAAATCTTTAACACTTAAACGCGATGAGAGTGTCTCCCGCAGGGCGCGCGCCTCTTCTAATCCTCGTGCAGCTGCAAGATTGGCATACATATGCGCTTTTACCAGATCGAGCGGTGCACCAAAGCCTTCGGCATAAGCCTGAGCCACGGAATAAAGACCTAGTGGATTGCCCGCTTTCGCAACACTGTTGAACAATGCGAAGGCTCGTTCTCCATCAACCGCAACGCCATTGCCCTGTCGATAAGCGTCTGCAAGATAGTTGGTGGCGGCAACATGGCCAGAGGCGGCTGCGGCTGTCCAATAGTCAATCGCACGCGCTTGATCGGCCTCAACACCCCTACCTTCAGAATACAGAAGGCCACAGTTAAATTGACCATTGATTTCACCAGCATCTGCAGCGTTACAGAGCAATTCTGCGGCACGTTGGTAATCTTGTAAGACAACTTCGCCTTCAAGATACATCAACCCAAGACGATTTTGCGACAAAATACCACCGGCAGAGGTGCCCGCCGCATAAAGCTCTGCCGCGCGACGGATATCTTGATCTGTGCCAAGTCCGATCTCAAAAATCCGGCCTAAATAAAAAGCCGCGTCTGCTTCACCTTCCTCAAAGGCCTCTTGAAAAAGCTCTGCCGCACCCGCAATATCTCCACTTTCTAATGTGCTTATCGCAGACGTGATATCAGCACGCACATCAGAACCCGTCATTCCCACAAAACCAGTTAGCACG
>CAWUJT010000122.1:0-5472 GCA_963922715.1 uncultured Thalassobacter sp. | reverse complement strand
ACAAAGCGCCAAGCGCAACGCCCAGTCGCGGATGCCGCTGAGAGGTGCGCGCAGTATTATATGAACCATCGTTGGCTAGGTGGGACCCTGACAAATTGGAACACGGTGTCAAATTCGATCCGTCGTCTCAATGAAATCGATGAAAAGATGGAAACCGGGGCTGAAGGTTTGACCAAGAAAGAACGCTTGGGGATCGAACGTGATCAGGCGAAACTCCAGGCTTCTTTGGGCGGTATTCGTGAGATGGGGGGCGTGCCCGATCTTCTGTTTGTTATTGATGTCAATAAGGAAGACTTGGCCATTGCGGAGGCCAAGAAACTTGGCATTCCAATCGTTGCGGTGGTCGATACCAATTGCTCCCCTGACGGGGTTGATTATGTGATCCCAGGCAACGATGATGCGGCCCGTGCCATCGCCTTATATTGCGATCTTATTGCGCGCGCGGCACTTGATGGCATGTCTGCCCAACTTGGCGCGGCAGGGGTCGACCTAGGCGAAATGGAACAAGCGTTAGAAGAAGAAACCCCTATCGAGGCATCTGCCTCAGAACCTGCAGAAGAGGTTGCAGAGGCTTAAACTTCCTATCGTTTGCGTAGATTCTCATTGTAACGATCCTATGAAATTTGCGTCCATCTGTGTCCATATCATCGGTGGATTTCTAGGATCTGGCATTCGCCCCTTGACGGATAAGGGGTGATTTGTCACTCGAACATCAAAGTCCAAAGGAGACAGGATATGGCAATCACAGCCGCTTTAGTTAAAGAACTCCGCGACACCACCGGCGCGGGCATGATGGATGCGAAAAAAGCCCTGACCGAGACACAGGGCGATATGCAAGCCGCGATTGATTGGCTGCGTACCAAGGGCTTGGCCAAGGCTGCGAAAAAGTCCGGCCGTGTTGCCGCAGAGGGGCTTGTTGCCTTGGCTGTGGATGGCGCGAAAGGTGTGGCCGTGGAGGTGAATTCCGAAACGGATTTCGTGGCCAAAAATGCAGAATTTCAAGAGATGGTCGCGGGTGTTGCCAAGCTGGCGATGAGCGTTGAAGATGTTGAGGGTCTTCTTGCCGCGCAAATGGCGGGGAAACCTGTCCAAGACGTGCTGACCGATAAAATTTCAACCATCGGTGAAAACCTGTCCATTCGCCGCATGGCGTCCGTCGAAGGCGGCAAGGTTGTGTCTTATGTGCACAACGCGGCCGCGCCTGATATGGGTAAGATTGGCGTTCTTGTTGCTTTAGATGGCGATGATGAGGCCTTTGGGAAACAGGTGGCGATGCATATCGCCGCTGTAAACCCAGCCGCACTTTCTGAAGATGATCTCGACCCGGCGGTTGTTGAGAAGGAAAAACAGGTGCAAATGGATATTGCACGGGAAAGCGGCAAGCCCGAAGCTGTGATCGAAAAAATGATTGTGGGGCGGATGAAGAAATTCGTCGCCGAGTCAACACTTTTGAACCAATCTTTTGTGATCAATCCAGATGTGACCGTTGGACAAGCCGCCATAGATGCGGGTGTCGCCCTCACAGGGTTTGTGCGTATGGAAGTGGGCGAAGGTATCGAAAAGAAAGAAGAAAACTTCGCTGAAGAAGTCGCCAAAGCCGCAAAAGGCTAACCAACCCTGGCCCCCAAAATTCAGGTGCCTGTATTCGCAAAACAGAAATTCAGGCGCCTGTTTAAACGAATATTCATACATTGGCCTCTACTGGACATATCAGATAGAGCATAACACCTTTATGCACTCAACCAGAGAGGCCACTGTGATACGCGAAAAATGTCATGTCCGCACCTTGGGTGTTTCCGCGTGTTTGAAGGTTGATGATAACCCTGTAAAATCAAATATATATACAGTCACATGCTATTTTTGCGACGGTGTAAAATTTTATACGCTTTGATCGATGGGTTTGTTCCGTTTGCGAACACAGCGATCATGTCGGTTATTCCATAATTCTAAAGTATTCACAGATTTTCGGAGTTTTCATAATGTTATCGCAAACCACCCCCATAGGCAGAGAAGCGCAAGCGTGCCCCACACGTGTTGTGATTGTGGATGATTCACAGACGATTCGAAGGTTTATCCGGATGGTGTTGGAGGCCAGCACAGATATTGAAGTGGTTGGTGATGCGGCCAATGCGCAAGAAGCACGTCAGGTTATAAAGACGCAAAATCCAGATATCATCACACTTGACGTTGAAATGCCAGGCATGAGTGGCATAGATTTTCTGGAACGTCTGATGGCGTTACGGCCTTTGCCTGTTGTTATGATTTCGTCCGTGACCCGCCCTAACAGCGAACAATCCGTTCAGGCGCTGTCTCTGGGGGCTGTAGAGATTTTTCCCAAACCGGGACACACCGATCAAGACCGTTGGAATGACCTTCCGGAAATACTGCGTGCCGCTGCCCAGTGCCGCCCAAAGCCATTGGGTAATGCAAAAGCGGTTGATCAAGAACCAACTTCGGTCCCTACACCGAACTTCTGCACATCTGAAAAAGCTTTGGTGGCCATCGGGGCGTCAACCGGGGGTGTGGATGCCATTGAAACGATATTGCGCGATTACCCCAAAAAATGTCCTCCGACGGTGGTTGTTCAACATATGCCAGATGCGTTTCTCGAATCCTTCGCAAGCCGGTTAGACTCGCGTTACCCGTTTGATGTCAAGCTGGCCTATGACGGTGCCCCCCTAAATTGGGGATGCGTCTATGTGGCCCCTGGTGGCGCGCATCACCTCACCTTAGCCAGCAACGGGCAGACACTCAAACGCGTCAAAGGCGATAAAGTCTCAGGCCACAGACCGTCTGTCGATGTGTTTTTTGAAAGTGTCGCGCAGGTGAATATCCCCACGGTTGCCGCTTTAATGACGGGCATGGGGCGCGACGGGGCGCAAGGGCTTTGTAAAATTGCGCAATCGGGATGTGTTACATTGGCACAAAGTGAGGCCAGTTGCGTTGTCTATGGAATGCCCCGGGCGGCTGTTGAGTTGGGCGCTGTGGATCGCAGCGTTGATCTGAGGAAAATGGGACGTGAAATTTTACAAGAGGTGAGCAACCTTAAAGCAACGCGGTGGGCAAAACGGCAACACTCTCGAAAGTCGATGGTATGACTACAATTTATGTCTCACAGGGTGAACACGCGGTCTCTCGGGATGCAAATGTTGTGTTGCAAACCATGCTTGGATCCTGTGTCTCCACCTGTCTTTATGACACAGATCGCGGTGTTGGCGGGTTAAACCATATGGTTTTGCCAAATATATCGTCCGGCTCCACGCCATTCGGCTTATCGCCACATGTCAATGACCTAGAGACGCTCATCAATGCCGCCCTCAAGGCCGGGGCTAATCGGCGTGCCTTAGAAGCCAAGGTCTTTGGTGGGGCACGTATGCTGGGCTCCGGCGCCGACATCGGCAATATGAACGCGCGTTTCGTATTTGATTTTCTGCAAGCCGAGGGGATTCCCTGTCGGTCTCAGTCCATTGGAGGCACACAAGCCCGACGGTTGAAATTTTGGCCCACATCGGGGCGCGTGCAACAGCGGTTTGTCACCGATGTCCCAATCGAAACGTTGTCACGCCCGCGCGCCCCGGAAAAGCCCAAACAGCAAGAGGTCGAGTTGTTTTGACCCCTCCGGACCTGGCCAACAGCTATTTCGCAGCAGGGCCGATCATCATCGTCATTTGCCGGCCTTCCAGTTTGGGTATGTTTTCAACCTTGCCCGCGCCTTCCACATCGGCCGCAACCCGTTCCAAAAGCTCCCGCCCCAGATTTTGGTGCGCCATCTCTCGCCCGCGAAATCGCATCGTGACTTTCACCTTGTCGCCATTTTCCAGAAACTTAAACACGCTGCGCATTTTCACATTGTAGTCGTGCACATCGGTGCCGGGGCGGAACTTCACTTCCTTGATCTCGATGGTCTTTTGCTTCTTGCGCGCCTCGGCCTCTTTCTTCTGCTGTTCATATTTGAACTTGCCGAAATCCATGATTTTGCACACCGGCGGGGTGGCGTTTGGCGATATTTCCACCAGATCAAGACCGGCCTCATCGGCAAGCGCCCGTCCTTTTTGTGGCGACACAACGCCAAGGTTTTCACCTTCTGCGCCAATCAGGCGGATTTCAAGGGCGCGTATGGTTTCATTGACGCGGGGGCCGGTTTCACGCACCGGCGGGGCGCTATGGGGTCTGCGAACGATTGGAATGATCCTTATATTGTTACTCCATTGATCCCCAAAAATAGCAAGCAGAGCCCCCAGGATCAAGGGAAATGACGGGATTTACTCAATCCAGGAACGCTTTTTCGACAACATACTGCGCCGGGCGGGAGTTCGCGCCCTCCTCCAGGCCATAGCCCTCCAGCATCGCTTTCAACTCCAGGTTAAAGGCCAGATTGCCACAGATCATCGCGCGATCTGTTGCCGGGTCCAATGCAGGCACCTCCAAATCCGCAAAACACGCGCCTGAGCGTATCAGATCGGTGATCCGCCCCATCGTGGCGCTCGTTTCCCGGGTGGTGGTGGGATAATATTTGAGCTTTTCATGAAACCCATCGCCGATCAGCTCTGCAAGCAGCGGATCGGTGCGGATCGTCTCGATCAACGCTGCGCCATAGGCCAACTCCCCCACGTCGCGGCACGTGTGGGTGAGGATGACCTCGTCATACTCTTCATAGGTCTGCGGCTCTCGCAGCAATGCGGCGAAGGGCGCAATGCCGGTGCCGGTGGCAAAAAACCACAGCCGCCGCCCGGGCAACAGCGCATCATGCACCAACGTGCCCACGGGCTTGGGGCGCAGGATGATGGGGTCACCGGGTGTGATGTGTTGCAGGCGAGAGGTCAGCGGCCCATCGGGCACTTTGATCGAGTAAAACTCCAATTCCTCCGCCCAAGTGGGGGAGGCGATGGAATACGCCCGCAGCAGAGGTTTCGCTGTGCCTGTCTTGGGGTCTGGGTCGCCCATCAGGCCGATCATCACAAATTCGCCCGCGCGAAACCGCAAGCTAGCGGGGCGGGTGACGCGAAAGGAAAACAGCCGGTCGGTGTAATGGGTGACGGCGGTGACGGTTTGCGCATCGGGCAGGGGGGTGTTGGACATCCGAACCTCTTTGGCCCTGCGATACAAAACCGCCCCCGCGCCCGCAAGGGAAAATCACCGCAGATCAGTCATCCCCCGGCACCTCGGCATACGGCCCCTCGTAATCGGGCAGGCTCTCTTGCCAGGCCCGCCATTGGCGGTAAAGTTCTTCGTTATCGTTTGGATAATCAATCACCTTGGATACCGGAATGTCTATGTCTTGGGGCAAAGGAATATTATTGACGATAAGCATATCACCCAAATGGTATTGCAGTGCGACGATTGACTCTCGGGGAGGTGCCAGCAGGAGGGCCCCTTTGAAAGAGGTATATTTGTCGATTTTGGTATATTGGAGCTCTGTTGCTCCTAGTATTACTCCTTGCAGTTGTGCACTGCCCAGGTCTGCCCCTTGGA
>CAWUJT010000121.1:0-5539 GCA_963922715.1 uncultured Thalassobacter sp. | reverse complement strand
CCCTGGCTGAACATCGCCACCCACGTGATCCTTATCCTGGGTCTCGCGTCGCTTTTGTTTCCAATGTATCTGGTCTTTAATGCTGCAACATTGGATATTCAAACTGTCAACTCCATCCCCCCCCAACTGACTCCAGGGCCGCATTTGTGGGACAACCTACAAGAGGCTTGGGTCAGCCGCGATTTCGGGCAAAAATTCATCAACACGTTGATCCTGGCCATCGGCGTTGTGACAGGCAAAATTGTCATCGCCTGTATCACCGCGTTTGGGATTGTGTTTTTCGATCACCGTCTACGGATGCCAATCTTCTGGATGGTGTTCATCACACTGATGCTGCCCCTAGAGGTGCGCATCGTGCCGACGTATGCGGTCGCGGCCAATGCGCTTTCGCCCTTCCAAGCTATTCTAGATGTCACGGGCATCTCCTGGCTGGTTAATGCGGTCACGGGCATCGAAGTGGCGCTGGAGTGGAATATGCTCAACTCCTACACGGGGCTGATCCTGCCGCTCGTGGCCACAGCCACGGGAACCTTTCTGTATCGTCAGTTCTTTTTGACAATCCCAGATGAGTTGGTGGAGGCCACAAAGATGGACGGCGCTGGCCCCTTGCGATTTCTGTGGGATATCCTTGTGCCGCTGTCACGGACCAATATCGCAGCCTTGGCAACGATCATGTTCGTCTATAGCTGGAACCAGTATCTTTGGCCGCTTCTGATCATCACTGACCCGAATTATGGCGTTGTGGCGGTAGAATTGGGCAAGCTGGTGCCGGACACCAACACCACAGGCGGCGATATTCCCAAATGGAACATCGCTATGGCGGGCACGATGATCGTGATGATCCCACCTGTCCTGGTTGTCATTTTCATGCAGCGCTGGTTTGTGCGCGGCCTCATCAACACTGATAAATAAAGGAGCGTTCGAATGGCCGAAATTACCATCCGCGATGTCCGCAAATCCTATGGTAAAACCGAAGTGATCCACGGCGTCGATCTAACCATCAAAAACCAGGAATTTGTCGTGATCCTGGGGCCGTCGGGCTGTGGCAAATCCACCCTCATGCGGATGATCGCAGGACTTGAAGAGATCACCTCGGGCGACATCGCCATTGGCGGCAAAGTGGTCAATGATATTGAACCACGCCACCGTGGATGTGCTATGGTGTTTCAAAACTACGCGCTTTATCCGCACATGACTGTGGGCGGCAACATCGGCTATGCACTCAAAGTGGCTGGGGTGAAAAAGGCAGAGCGTGCAGAACGCGTTGGTGCGGTTGCGAAATCCGTGGGCCTAGAGGATTTCCTGGACCGCAAACCAGGGGAGTTGTCCGGCGGCCAACGCCAGCGGGTGGCGATGGCCCGCGCCATTATTCGCGAACCGAAGGTTTTCCTATTTGATGAGCCGCTCTCAAACCTCGACGCCAAGCTGCGTGTGCAAATGCGACACGAAATCCGCCGCATTCACAACCGGATCAAAGCAACTTCAGTCTTTGTGACCCATGACCAGCATGAAGGTATGACCCTGGCCGACCGCATGGTGGTGATGAACAAAGGCACCATTGATCAAGTCGGCACCCCAGAGGAAATCTACAACCAGCCCGCCACGCTTTACGTTGCAGGCTTCATCGGGTCACCCGCGATGAACTTTCTGGCAGGGCAGATTTCTGCCGCTGAGGCCGCTGTGATCTTAGGCGATGGCAAGCGCATCGAGTTGCCCAAACATATCGCGCAAAGCTTAGATAAAACACTGGTGCAAGTGGGGATACGCCCGGAAACGCTATCCCTTACTGCACCAGGGCATGGCACATTCGACGCAACATTTGAATTTTACGAAGAGCTTGGCAGTGAAGGCTTGCATCATCTGATGGTTGAGGATGTGCCCTTTTCGGTTTTGAGCCAAGACAAGCAGCGCCTGTCGGAAGGCACAGCGGTTGGTGTAACGGTTAATCCTTCTGCTTTGCATTTGTTCGATGCCGAAACGGAGCAGCGGATATCCTTGGATGCCACGTATGCATCACCGGAAAGTGTCCCAGCATGATACTTGCCAGCTACAACATTCAATATGGCAAAGGCAAAGATGGCCAATTCGATACAGCCCGCATTGTCTCTGAACTTCGGGACGCTGACCTGATCGCGCTGCAAGAGGTCGAAACTTTCTCAAAACGCGGTGGTATGGTGGATCAGGCCCAAGACATTGCAGACCGGCTACCTCATATGCATTGGATCTTCGGCCCCGGAATTGACCTGGATGCCTCCGAGATGGTGGAAGGCAAACCCCTGCACCGCCGTCGTCAATTTGGCAACATGGTGCTGTCACGGTGGCCGATCCTGTCGTCCATCAATCACACCCTGCCCAAGATTGCCCTGCGCGGCATTTTCCACCTGCAGCGCACACTTGTGGAGACTGTCATCGACGCGCCAACAGGTCCCTTGCGGTTTTGCTCCACCCATTTGGATCATGTCTCCACAGACACGCGTATGCCCCAGGTCGACTATATGATGCAGGTCATGTTGCGCGGGCATGAGCGCGGCGCAAGCGCGGGCGGGGCTGTGAACTCTGATGATTGGCTCGATCGCCCTTTGCCGCCACAGCCGATGACGGCCATCGTGATGGGGGATATGAACTTCACCCCCGACAGTGCTGAATATACCCGCGTGATTGGCGATACCTCCTCCAACCACGGTCGTACCATTCGCGCCCATGGCCTGGCCGATGCCTGGACCCTGGCAGGTCACGCGGAAGTCGATGGCGATACGATCCCGCGACCGGGTAAAGCACCCCGACGCATTGATCATTGTTTCGTGACCACCGATCTGGCCGATAAAGTCACCACTATGGAGATCGATACAGAGGCTCAAGGCTCGGATCATCAGCCAATCTTTGTAACGCTCGATCTTTAGGCATGCGAGCGCAACCTCTGGAAGCGGTTCGGACGCAGTTCCGAGGGTTTCATGCCGTTTTCGCAATCCCAGCTTTTGCCACCTACCAGGCAGGCAATTTCTTGATGACCGTCGGCTTTTGGATGCAGCGCATCGCGGTGGGCTGGGTGACGTGGGAGTTGACGCGGTCGGAATATTGGCTGGGCCTTGTCGCCTTTGCAGAACTTTTCCCCTCGATCATCACAGCGGTCTACGGCGGCGCACTTGTGGATCGACGCCCCGCACCGCAGATCATGTTCTTAGGCCAGATTGCCAGCGCCACAGTGGCTTTGATTATGGCCCTCCTCTATTTTACAGGGATGCTCACCCCATATGGGCTTGTCGCAGTGATGATCCTGCTTGGCGCTGTCTCAGGCGTGGTGTTGCCGGCGCGTTTGGTGATGGCCAGCCATCTGGCACCACCACCGCTTTTGCCCCAGGCGATTGCCGTAAACTCAACGGGATTTAACCTGGCCCGGTTTATCGGGCCGATGTTGGCGGCGGGACTTTTGGTTGTGGGATCGGCAGGTCTCGTTTTTGTGTTGGCGGCGGCGGGCTTCTTAGGGTTGGCCTATGCGCTTTACCGCATCCGCGACATCCCCGCCCAGACAATCCGCCCCCGGCAAAACACGATAAACACCTGGACTGTTTTGCGGGAGATGCCACAAATGCCTTTGATCGCCTGTGTGATCTTGATCCAAGCGACCCAAGGCATATTTCTGCGCCCAGCCAGTGAGCTTTTTCCCGCCTTTTCAGAACTGGTCTTTGACCGCGGCGCAGGAGGTCTGGGATTTATGAATGCGGCCCTCGGGATTGGCGCCATTGTCGGCGCCTTGGCTTTATCGAAAAGTCGGGACAACAGCGCGGCCCTGCATCAGATTCTGGTGATGTCGTCGCTCTTTGCCCTCACCTTACTCGCGTTTTCGGTGGCGACGGCATTCTGGGTCGCGCTTGCGATCTTGGTGGTTCATGGGGCGACGATGTCCGCGTCAAACATCGCGGCCCTGGCCTATGTGCAAACACAAGCGCCCGCAGAACGGCTCGGGCGCATTCTAAGCTTTTACACCATCGTCTTTCGTGTGGGGCCTGCCACCGGCGCGCTAGTGTTCGGGATTACGGCGGAGGCTTCCAACTTGGTGACAACAGGACTTGTGTTTGGCCTTCTCGGCCTTGGCGTGACGCTGGGTCTGGGGTTTATCATGCTGAAAACCTATAGGCGTTTAGAATGAACAATAAATCTGTTGCGTTTGACTATCTAACCGGCGCGCTTACAGGCGGCACCCAGCCCACCGCTGTTGGAACAAAATTTGCCCCTGATAGGACACCGTTGATCAATCCCGGCTGCACAACATTGTGTCATATCGATCCGTCCTCTGCCGCCTTTGACGCTATCTGCCGTGCGCAAGACGCTCTGAAAGAGGGTCCTCTGGCCAAGGCCTTTGCTTTTTTGCCGCCCGCAAGTTTTCACATGACGATTTTCGATGCGTTTATTGAAAGCGGGCGCACACGCGACAGGGTTCCAGCGCATTTGCCAATGGACAGCAATGTGCAAGATATCACACATGACATTGAAAAGAACCTGATTGGTATCGATGTCCCGCACCAATTTCATGTGCGCCCAGTGGGCATTTTTGCGGGCTTTAGCGTCTCTATGACAGGTTTCGACGCGCAAGCCGAACAAAGCTTGCGGACGACCCGCGATAGGATCAGTGACGCAATCGGCATCCGCCGCCCAGATCACGACAGCTATCAATTTCACATCACCTTGGCTTATAATCTGCGTTGGTTTTCTACCGGTGAGGCTGAAGACATCATAGCGCTGTCAGAAGACGTGGGGGCAAAGTTGCTGAGCAATATGCCATCGCTCACCCTGGGTCCCGTAGAGCTGTGTCGCTTTGAAACGATGCACCATTTTGCACATTTGCGGATATTGTCGTAAAAAAGCGCTTCAATGTTTAGGGGCGTTTCGAAGGAAGTGTAAAATGACCAAGGAGTTTTCAATAATTCTCACCACTTACAACGGTGAATCATGCTTACCCGCAACGCTCGACAGCTTGAAATCATCAAACATACCCCGCGCAGGTATAGAGTTGCTTCTGGTCGACAACGGCAGTGATGATGAAACGCATAATTTATTGAAAGAATTTGCTGATTTACATGGTGGGCGCGTCCTTCATGAACCTAGAAGGGGAAAATCTTACGGTTTAAACTGCGCTTTGTCAGAGGCGACGGGCGACTATATTGTGTTCATCGATGATGATGTGAAAATTGAAAACAACTGGCTCTCTGCTTACCGCGCTGCTGCGCACACTTATCCCGAAGCAATTGTTTTTGGCGGCCAAATCCGGCCGGATTGGACATCAAATCCAAACGACTGGCAACAATACCTTACAGAACAAGGAAGATTTGGGGGCTGCACACCCCTTCATCACGTTGAGGGTCCCATAAGGCCAAACCTCGTAAAAGGCGCAAATATGATGGTTCGCCGATCTCGCATTGGAAATTTAAGGTTTGATACTCAAGGGAATAACTATGATGGCACCAAATCCAGCCATGGTGGGGAAGACACGAAATTTGCGTTGGATGCGGCACCGAATGAAGGGCAATGTATATTTGTGCCA
>CAWUJT010000120.1:0-5544 GCA_963922715.1 uncultured Thalassobacter sp. | reverse complement strand
ACCGTTTTTGCTACACCAAGTTTCATGCCAACACGACGCAGCTCGTCGCTGACGACCTTCAAGATTTCTTCAGTACGAACGTCGCTATTTGCAAAAATACGATAGTCGTCACGGTAACGTAAGATTTTGAAATCCGCAGCCGCTCCCAGTTTCTTAGTGATTTGTAAATCAACCCAGCCGAGTACCAGTTCGGCCACGAAGTCCATCAGCACAGAGCCTTGAGCAATCCCGTTCGTTTGGCCGTATCGACTGGATTGGATCAAAGTATCGATCTGATTGCCCAGGAGCTTTTTGTCGCTTTTCTTTTCCTTAGCTGTTTCAAGTCCATGTAATGCCCATGCGATACTGTGTGTATATAGGGAGCCGTAGCAGTCAGTCACATCTGTGTGGATTAAATGGCTAAAATCCAGAGATTGTATAATGGATTGTTGCTCCACAATCTGCCACCAGGTCCGCACCTGTTCAGCCTGATCAGATTGACTACCAGCAGATATAACGGGTGAGCTGCAGCACGCAACAGCTCCGTTTTCAAAAGACTTTGAACGATCCGTGATCTTTTTCCAGTTTTCTTGCTCACAAATCAAATTCACAAGTGCTACATATATAGCGGGGTGGATCAATTCGTATGGACGCCATGAAAACCGCCCATCTTTATTCGCCGTGAAGCTATAGTTGACACCGCTGAAATCTGCGGGCTTTTTACTCCAAAAGTCACTTAGTTTTTTTCCATCTAAGATTTTGGCGACTTCCACTAACATAGGTTCAAAACTAATGTATTTAGGAAAATCACCGTTAAAGTAGCTGCTGCCCTTCATAAAATGAGCTTTAGCTTCTTCATGGCTTACATCGACAATCCGTTTCAATGTAACTAATTCTCGTGTTTTTGTGCAACGCTTGCTCTTTTATCAGTAAGTGAAAGACCTGGAACTTCCCACCTCTGATAAATCCCTTTTCTGTCAGTATGCAGATTATGTCCCATCAAAGCAATTCTTATTGTTGATGTTAGTCTGCTTTTAACCCCTAAATAGTCCCACCTGTCCTCTGTCTCTTGTCGATTTGATCCAGATCAACGCGCGCGCAAAACACCTTCACTACGGCTCAGAGTATAAAAAACGGGCAGCCGTGTGCTGCGAACGTCATGAGGGATGCACATGTGGGATACAGTTAAACTTTCGACCTTAGGACTTGTGACCCTGTTGGCTGCCATGGCGGCGAACTGGGGGCATGATCTGGCTTACCAAATTCATGCGTTGATCTTTATGATTGTCGCAGCCGGCCTGTTCATTTGGCAGTTGCGCCGTGTGGGGGAGCCCCGCTTTTCCGATCCGACAGGTTATATGGACAATGTGGTCCGTGCCGGTGTGATCGCCACGGCCTTCTGGGGCTGTGTGGGCTTTCTGGTGGGCGTCTATATTGCCTTCCAGCTGGCCTTTCCGGTCCTGAACTTTGACTGGGCGCAACCTTATCTCAACTTTGGTCGCCTCCGGCCCTTGCACACCTCGGCGGTGATTTTCGCCTTTGGGGGCAATGCGCTGTTGATGTCGTCGTTTTATATCGTGCAGCGCACCTGTGGCGCACGGCTTTGGGGCGGCAATCTGGCGTGGTTTGTGTTCTGGGGCTATCAGCTCTTTATCGTTTTGGCGGCTACCGGCTATCTGCTGGGGCAGACCCAATCGAAGGAATATGCCGAGCCTGAGTGGTATGTCGATCTATGGCTGACCATCGTCTGGGTGGCGTTTCTGGCCGTTTATATGGGCACGCTCTTCAAGCGCCAGGAAAAGCACATCTATGTGGCCAACTGGTTTCTGCTCAGCTTCATCATCACCGTGGCGATGCTGCACATCGTCAATAACCTCAGCATCCCTGTCTCCATCTTGGGGTCAAAATCGGTGCAGGTCTTTGCCGGTGTGCAAGATGCGATGGTGCAATGGTGGTATGGCCACAACGCTGTGGGTTTCTTCCTGACCGCCGGGTTCTTAGGCATGATGTATTACTTTGTGCCCAAACAAGCCGAGCGGCCGGTCTACAGTTACAGGCTGTCCATCATCCACTTCTGGGCGTTGATCTTTCTCTATATCTGGGCCGGTCCGCACCACTTGCATTACACGGCGCTGCCGGATTGGGCCTCGACGCTGGGGATGGTGTTCTCAGTCGTGCTGTGGATGCCGTCCTGGGGCGGGATGATCAACGGCTTGATGACGCTGCAAGGGGCCTGGGACAAGCTGCGCACAGATCCAATCATTCGAATGATGGTGATCAGCCTTGCGTTCTACGGCATGTCCACCTTTGAAGGCCCGATGATGTCGATCCGCGCGGTCAATTCCCTCAGCCACTACACCGACTGGACCATTGGTCATGTGCATTCTGGTGCCTTGGGGTGGAACGGCATGATCACGTTCGGGGCGCTCTATTATCTGACACCGCGGCTTTGGGGACGGGCACAGATGTACTCCATGCCCGCCATCAACTGGCACTTCTGGCTCGCCACCATTGGCATTGTGCTTTATGCCTCGGCGATGTGGGTGACTGGCATCATGGAAGGCCTGATGTGGCGCGAAGTCGATAGCCAAGGCTTCCTGGTCAACTCTTTCGCTGACACCGTGGAGGCCAAGTTCCCGATGTATGTGGTGCGCGGCTTGGGGGGCGTGCTCTATCTGGCCGGGGCTCTGATCATGGTTTGGAATATGTGGATGACCATCCGAGGCGGGGCACCAGCCCGCGCCGCCACACCGCAACCGAAACTTCAACCGGCAGAATAAGAGGGTATTGAGATGTCAATCATCAGTAAACACGCATTACTTGAGCGCAGCCCAACGCTTCTGTTCATCTTCTCCTTCCTTGTGGTGACAGTCGGTGGCATTGTGGAAATTGCACCGCTCTTCTATCTGGAGAACACCATCGAGAAGGTGGAGGGTGTGCGCCCCTACTCTCCGCTGGAGCTCAAGGGGCGTGACATCTACATCCGCGAAGGCTGTTATGTCTGCCATTCCCAGATGATCCGGCCGATGCGCGATGAGGTGGAACGCTACGGGCACTATTCGCTGGCCGCCGAGTCTATGTATGACCATCCCTTTCAGTGGGGTTCAAAGCGGACCGGGCCAGATTTGGCCCGTGTCGGTGGACGTTACTCGGACGCTTGGCATGTGGATCACCTGAACGATCCGCAATCTGTGGTGCCTGAATCGGTCATGCCGAAGTATGCGTTTCTGGGCCGCACAGAGCTGGAGTACCCGCAAATCCAAGAGTTGATGCGGACCCATCGTCTTGTGGGTGTGCCCTACACCGATGAGATGATCGAGAACGCAGCCACCGACTTGGTCGTTCAGGTTGACCCCTTTGGGGACACCGATGGTCTGATTGAACGCTACCCCGGCGCTGTCGTCTCAAACTTCGATGGTCAAGAGGACACGCTGACCGAGATGGATGCGCTCATCGCTTATCTGCAAATGCTTGGCACGTTGGTGGATTTCTCCACCTTTGAGCCTGCGGCCAACCGCTAAAGGAGACTCTGATGGAAACCTATTCTTTTTTGCGTGAATTCGCTGACAGTTGGATGCTTCTGGCCATGTTTCTCTTCTTTATTGGTGTTGTGATCTGGGTCTATCTGCCGTCACGCGCAAAATCAATTTCTGAAGCTGCAAGCATCCCCTTTCGCACCTATGACCTTGAGAACGGCACATCACCGAAAAAGCGCTGCACAGGGGACTGTGACGGGTGCAAAAAAACACTTCAATTTCTGGAGAACGTTTAATGTCCGAGTATAAAGACATCGATCAGATCACTGGAACAGATACCACCGGTCACGAATGGGACGGTATCAAGGAGCTTAACACGCCCCTGCCGCGCTGGTGGCTCTGGACGTTTTATGCCACGGTTGTTTGGGGGGTTGGCTACACCATTGCCTATCCCGCCTGGCCGCTTTTGAATGAAGCGACCACCGGCGTTCTAGGTTTCTCCACCCGTGCCCAGGTGGCCGAGGATATCGCCGCGGTGGACGCCGCCAATGCGGAGGTGGCCACTCAACTGGCCTCGGCCGATCTCAATACGCTTGCCACGGATCATCCCGCCTACCTTTACGGTGTGCAAGGGGGCGCGGCGGTGTTCCGGGCGCATTGCTCGCAATGCCACGGCTCTGGCGCGGCGGGGGCTGTGGGGTATCCCAACCTGCTCGATGACGATTGGCTTTGGGGAGGTAGCTTGGAGGATATCGAGTACACGATCCGCCACGGCATCCGCAATGAGACTGACTTCGATGCTCGCTATTCACAAATGACCGCCTATGAGGACATCTTCACCGAAGAGGAAATTCTGCAGACGGCGGAATATGTTCTGTCTATATCGGGTCAAGAGCATGACGTGGCAATGGCGGAAGCGGGAGGCGTGCTGTTTTACGACAACTGTGCCTCGTGCCATGGCGATGACGGCAAGGGCATGCGAGATCTGGGTGCGCCCAATCTCACCGATGCGATCTGGCTTTATGGCGGCGACCGCGACACGATCATTGAGACAATAACTTACTCCCGCTTTGGCGTGATGCCCCCTTGGGGACCACGCTTGGATGAGGATGAGATCAAAGCGGTAACGCTCTATGTGCATCAACTCGGTGGGGGCGAATAAGCCAAAACATACCTTTTTGGCCTTTCAGGGCTTTGGCTGTCATATACGTGCTATAATTAACATTTTGTTCATTTATAGTGCTGTTATGCTTCAACAGGATCGCGGGCCACATGCTAACTTTTGAACCGGAAACTTTTGGCCATCTCAACGCCGAAGATTATGACGACACCCAAGATCCAGGCACGGCCGAAGCGGCGGCAACGCTCATTTCTGAGATTGCCGGGCAGACACGGATTTTGGAGCTGGCCATCGGCACAGGCCGGGTAGCTTTGCCGTTAATTGCTAAGGGGCATGATGTGTCGGGCATAGAGGCCTCTGAAGACATGGTCGAAAAGATGCGCAGCAAGCCAGGCGGTGCAGAGGTCGATGTGCTGATCGGGGATATGGCAGATGTCGGTCTGCCCGGACCGTTTGGCCATATCTATCTTGTCTATAACACGCTTTTTAATCTCACCAGCCAAGATGCGCAGATCAGGTTGTTTGCCAATGTTGCAGATAGGCTCGCCCCCGGAGGAACATTCTTGATTGAGGCCTTTGTGCCAGATTTCACTGGTTATAACCGCCACCAGCGGGTTGATATCCGTAAACTCGAGATGGAAACATTGTGGCTGTCGGCTGTCACGCACGATCCTGTGGCGCAGCGCCTCGACCATCAGCGCTTGCGGGTGGGGCCAGAGGGCAAGGCACGTCTTGTGCCATTGCAGCTGCGCTACGCTTATCCTGCGGAAATTGACTTGATGGCGCGCCTTGCGGGCCTTGAACTCAGCCACCGTTGGGGCGGCTGGGACAAGCGCACCTTTGACACTGCCAGCCAGGTCCACATCTCCGTTTATGGTAAACCTTGATCTGGCTTCCGCCGGCGCAGGCGGTTGCACATCAGCGCCACGCCGAAGGTTATTTTCACGCTTAAACCCACTCAGCAAATAG
>CAWUJT010000119.1:0-5599 GCA_963922715.1 uncultured Thalassobacter sp. | reverse complement strand
TGTTGAATGCGGCGGCGGCCTTGATGATTGCCGATCGTGTGGACAGTTTGACCAAAGGGGTTGAGGTGGCTAGGGCTTCTTTGGACAGCGGGGCGGCGAAAGCGAAAATAGAGGCTCTGGCCAAGCTGACAACGGAGGTGTCATGAGCACGATACTCGCCGCCATCGAAGCCTATAAACGCGACGAGGTGGCCACACGCAAAGCGTCCAGACCTCTGTCTGCCCTTGAACACGCGGCCCGCCATGTCAGTCCGCCGCGCGGCTTTGCGCGGGCTTTGCAAGCCGCATCACAAACCGGCTATGGGTTGATTGCAGAGATCAAAAAGGCCTCCCCCTCCAAAGGGCTGATCCGCGCTGATTTCGACCCTGTTGAACTGGCGCAGGCTTATGCCGAAGGCGGGGCCACATGCCTGTCGGTATTGACCGATATCCCCAGTTTTCAAGGCGATGACAGCTATTTGACAGCGGCCCGTGACGCTGTGCTGCTGCCCTGTTTGCGGAAGGATTTCATTCTGGACCCCTATCAGGTTGTGGAGGCACGCGCCTTGGGTGCGGATTGCATTTTGTTGATCATGGCAAGCCTGTCGGATGCACAAGCGCAAGAGCTTGAAGCGGTGGCGCAGGATTGGGATATGGATGTGCTGATCGAAGTGCATTCGGGGGATGAATTGGCGCGCGCGTTACGGCTTTCGTCTCCAATGATTGGGATAAACAATCGTAATCTCAAGACGTTCAAGACGGATCTTCAAGTGACACGTGAACTTTGTCAGTCACTTCCACCAGAACGGTTCTGTGTCAGCGAGTCTGGCCTCAAAACCCCAGAGGATCTGGCCGACATCGCCTCTTACGGGGTGCGGTGCTTTTTGATTGGGGAAAGCTTGATGCGTGAAAAAGAGGTGGCCAAAGCCACACAGGCACTTTTGAGGAACCCGCTGAGGGCTATGGTATCATGAGCAAAGGTCTGACCCATTTTGACGCAGCGGGCCAGGCGCATATGGTCGATGTCTCTGACAAAGAAATCACCGCGCGCACAGCTGTTGCCACAGGGGCGGTCCATATGTCGGCGCAGACGCTTGCGCACATCCAAACAGGCACGACGCACAAGGGTGACGTGCTGGGTGTCGCGCGCCTGGCTGGGATTATGGCGGCCAAACGCACCGCGGATCTTATCCCGCTCTGTCATCCTTTGCCGCTTTCTAAGGTGGCTTTAGAGTTCCAGATTGATGCGGCGCTGCCTGGGGTCCGGGTGACCGCGACTGTGCGCACCACCGGGCAAACCGGCGTTGAAATGGAGGCATTGACGGCTGTGTCGGTGGCGTGTTTGACGATCTATGACATGCTGAAAGCTGTACAAAAGGACATGGAGATTGGCTTTATCCGGGTTGTGCGTAAAGAGGGCGGTCAATCAGGCACATATGTGGCGGCACCATGATCTCGGTGGCAGAGGCGCGGGCGCGTGTTCTGGGCCTGGCCCAGGTCACTGACACGGAAACCGTGGCGTTGCGCGCGGCCCATGGGCGCGTCTTAGACGGGCACATCACTGCGACACGCACGCAACCGCCGTTTGCAGCCTCTGCCATGGATGGCTACGCCGTCCAAAACCCGGACATAAAACTTGGCGCTTGGGTGGATGTTATCGGGCAAGCGGCAGCCGGTCATGGCTTTGACGGTCAAGTAAACCCCGGCCAAGCGGTGCGTATTTTTACCGGCGCCCCTGTGCCCCAAGGGGCGGATCATGTCGTGATCCAGGAAAATGTCACCCGCATGGAGAACAGAATCCGTTTCGATGCCATTGGGGACACAGCGACACATATCCGTCCCTTGGGGGGGGATTTTCATCAGGGGGATCGTTTCGCGCCAACACGTCGCCTAACCGCTGGCGATGTTATGTTGATTGCGGCGATGAACCACGCCAAGGTCACTGTCCGGCGCAAGCCGGTGGTGGCCATCATCGCAACAGGCGACGAGCTGGTGATGCCAGGCCAGCCCCCTGGGGCCGATCAAATCATCGCTTCAAACAGTTTTGGTGTCGCGGCGTTGCTGGACAGCGCAGGGGCAGAAACACGAGTGCTGCCCATTGCGCGGGATACGATTGACAGCCTCAAGACTGTCTTTGACTACACAAGCGGGGCGGATCTCATTGTCACCATCGGGGGGGCGTCGGTCGGCGACCATGATCTTGTGGGGCCTGTTGCCGAAAGCTTGGGCCTGGAGCGCGCCTTCTATAAAATTGCGATGCGGCCAGGCAAACCCCTGATGGCGGGCCGTTTGGGACCCGCCGCGCTGATTGGATTGCCAGGCAATCCAGTGTCCGCGTTGGTGTGCACACGCATTTTTCTGATCCCCTTTGTGTCGAAAATGCTGGGCCTGCCCGATTCTGAAGACCGCACAGTGCGGCGCCCGCTTGCGGTATCACTTGCTGAAAACGGGCCACGGGCGCATTATATGCGCGCCGCTTTAAGGGCGGATGGATCGGTTGCGGTGGCCCAAAACCAGGACTCCAGCCTTCTGAGTGTTTTGACCAAGTCTGACACCCTTGTTGTGCGCCCGCCGCATGACCCAAGCCGCAACAGTGGTGAGGACGTTGCTTGCCTACCATTGTGGTCAATGGGACTATAGGGTGAACAAAGTGTTGACAAGGCATGAGAACATCTTTAGAACAATCATAGATCAAAGCACAAAGCAGGTGTCCCATGTTGACCCAAAAACAACTCACTCTTTTGGATTTTATTCAAACCCGCTTGTCCCGTGATGGTGTGCCCCCTTCTTTCGATGAGATGAGGGACGCGCTTGACTTGCGGTCCAAATCAGGCATCCATCGTCTGATCACCGCCCTGGAAGAGCGTGGCTTTCTGCGGCGCCTGCCACACAAGGCCCGCGCGATGGAGATTGTCAAACTCCCTGAGACGCTTGCCGAAAAACACCGTGGCTTTGTGCCGCGTGTGATCCAGGGTGATAAACCCTCTGTGCGCCCGCCTGTGCAGGCGCGTCACGTTGTTCAAGCTGCGCGGGAGGTGCCTGTTATGGGGCGTATCGCCGCGGGTACACCGATTGAAGCTATTCAGAATGTGTCGTCCCATGTGGCTGTGCCGGAACAGATGCTTGATGCGGCAGGAGATCATTACGCGCTTGAGGTCAAGGGCGATTCAATGATTGATGTGGGCATCAATGATGGTGATATCGTTGTGATCCGTGAACAGCGCACGGCGGAAAACGGTGATATTGTCGTGGCGCTTGTCGATGGGCATGATGCAACACTCAAACGCTATTATCGGAGAAACGGCATGATTGCGCTGGAGGCCGCAAATCCTGCTTATGAAGCCCGCTTGCTGTCAGAGGATCGGGTCACCATTCAAGGGCGGCTGGTCGGTCTTATCCGCACATACGTCTAAGATGGTTCATGTGCCTATGGTTGGTAAATCTTGAGGCTTCCTTTTGGCACCCAGGGGCGTTCCCCCTGTTGTGCACGTGCCGTGATAACGCGTCCATCTTTGTAAATCGCTGATGCGCCCGTGCGCTGAAGGATTTTTGGTGTCAGCGGCGAACAGGGGACAGGCAAACTGTCTTCTTCTGCGGCCAGGACAATCAGGTTCTCTTGTTCACATAGGCGCGCAATGTCAGAGAGATTTGGCTGTTGCGTCAAAAGCGATACCCGATAAGGGCCAATGTCCATATCGGACCAATCGATTGTAGCTTCGTTCAGTTCTCCTTGGAGTATGCCTTGTCCATCCGCCGCAAGCCAGGTTTGGGCGACAAAGCGTTCTCCGCGGTTGCGGCTCAAGACGCGCCCATCCGGTGTCAATAGGCCCAAAAGGCGTCCGCTTTCGGCAATCAACAACTCTGGGCGCTTTGCTGTGCTCCATAACCCCAAAACGGCAATGCTTAGCACACAGCCAAGCCAGCGTAAGCGTCCTTGCCACAGTACGACCCAAAGTGCGCCAACCGTAAACAGGGGCAAAACGAAACCAGGCGGGGCAGTAAAGTATCGTTCCGCGCCTTCAAGGCCGGCCACGAACTCTGCAACCCAGAGTATCCAGGAAATACCATAATGCACACCCCAGAGCGGCACAGCATGCAAATCTAAAGGGGCCAAAAAGGCCGCGCAAATCAGGCACGGCATGACCCAAAAGCCCATGACGGGTACGCTCAACACATTCGCCAATAGCCCGTATTGCCCCACCATGTTGAAATGCGCGGCCGAGAATGGCGCTGTGGCCAGCCCCGCAACGAAAGAGGATACCACAACGGCGATAAGGGGCGCCGCCCAACTTCGGCGGCCCAGACGGGTTTGACGCAGATGGCGAAACGCCAAAACCAGGGCGATTGTTGCGGCAAACGACATTTGAAACCCTGGGCCGGTGAGGCTTTCCGGTCGTAGCGTCAAAATAATAAACCCCGCCAGAGCCACGGCGCGTAATGTCAGCGCGCGACGGTCCAATAACAGCGCACACAGCATGACCACCGCCATAATGTAGGCGCGCTGTGTGGCCACAGACATGCCGGAAATCAAAAGATAAACCGTGGCTGAGGCCAACGCGATACAGGCCGCGGCTTTCTTTGGCGACACACGGGGGGCCACGCCACTGCAGACCGACAGGATCAATCGGCTTGCGAAAAAGATCGTGCCTGTCAGCAAGCCGACGTGTAGCCCAGAGATGGCCAGAAGATGCGCAAGATTTGAAGCACGCAGCGCCTTTAAGGTGTCTTGCGCGATTTCTGTGCGATCTCCGATAGCAAGGGCCATGGCCACCCCTGCTGTCTCCGCCGGCATATGGTCCAACAGCCCCGCCCCTAACGCTTGGCGTATCCGGGCAATGCTAAACCCCTTAGGGGCAGGGTCTAAAAGCACCGGCGGCGCACGGCTATACCCAAAGGCCCCGATGCTCAGAAACCAGGCATGGCGTTGAAAGTCAAAACCGCCAGGCTCTGTTGGGCCCTGGGGTGGGCTGAGAAATGCTGTGGCTGCGATGGTTTGCCCAGACACCAGATCGAAATGCAAATCCTTCGGGTCAAATGACAGGCGCACCAACGCGGGTGTTTTGTCCGGCGCGATATCTAACAAACGCGGATCTTTCAATGTCACACGGGGCCGGTGGCTGGCAGAGCGGTCAATCTTCACAATCACCCCCTCCACAGGTCCATAATAGCGCCAGCCTAACACAGGGGCCGCGACGCTCTGGGTCCGAAGCGCGGCGATCAAGACCCCAGCGGCCAAAAGGGCAAAGACAGTCCACAAAAGTCCATAATCCATACGCCGCCACCACCCAAGAGCCGCACAGATAAGCATAACAAGGGCCAGCGTTGCTAAATGCCAAACATTGGGTTCAAAGGGCAGGGCGAAGTAAACCCCAATCCCCGTGCCATAGGCGAAAGCCGCCAGCGGTAAGCGGTGGCCGCGCTGGGCCTGCAAAGCTGTGATCACAGGCTCTTGTCTCCAGATTGGTCATGGCCTACTTCGGATGCAACATGGTCAGTTTTGCGTTAGCAGAAGGTTAATTCACCGATGTCACAGATGATTGTCACGCGTTTTGCGCCCTCGCCCACAGGGTATTTGCATATTGGAGGGGCGCGCACAGCGTTGTTCAACTGGCTTTATGCGC
>CAWUJT010000118.1:0-5602 GCA_963922715.1 uncultured Thalassobacter sp. | reverse complement strand
TTCAGAATACATTCCGTCAGGTAGACAGCGATATCCGCGCCGACTTCGATCCACTCAATCGAGAGCACTTTACGTTCGTGTTCTTGGTTCCTGTCAACGTTATCGTAATAGAACACATTCAAAGGTCGCAAAGAAGTATCTGAAAAGTCGAGCTCAAGACCAAGGGGCTCGACGAGCACGCCAAGTTTTTCGATCCGCTTCCAGCGCTCCTCCAGTAACATTTCAAGTGCCGCATGTATTTTGGCCTCAGCGTCTTGTTCGGTTCGGGGAACTTTATAGTCAAACCCTGGAAAGACGCACAGGTCAAAATACTCCCGCCATGCAGCATGTTTGGGTTGGAGGTTCTTGCGTATGTCCATCATGTGAAGTCGCTTGTCCTATTTTGAACAACCACCCAACCCTTGTGTAACCAACAGGTTTGCGTGGCAAGTAAAGTGTGAAGAAATCGCACCGGAACACGAGGCCAACCTTAACAATAAATTGGAAACGCGTCACACAGCGCCTGCACCTTAAGGCGCACCGCCATTTCGACCTCTGTGTTGCCATTAGGGCCATTGGCAGCAAGCCCGTCGACGACATCGACAATCAACTGTGCGATCTGCTCAAACTCGGCCACACCAAACCCCCGCGTTGTACCTGCAGGTGTGCCCAGGCGAATGCCTGAGGTGACGGTGGGTTTTTCATCGTCAAACGGCACGCCGTTCTTATTACAAGTGATGTAGGCGCGCCCCAAGGCGTCCTCCGTTGTGTTGCCTTTCACCCCTTTGGGGCGCAGATCCACCAGCATCAGATGGGTGTCCGTCCCCCCTGTCACGATGGCGAGCCCCCCTTGTTCAAGGCCTGCAGCAAGGGCTTTGGCATTGGCGATGACCTGTGCCTGATAGTCTTTGAATTCTGGACGCAATGCCTCACCGAAAGCGACGGCCTTTGCGGCGATCACATGCATTAAGGGGCCGCCTTGGAGACCGGGGAAAATCGCGGAATTGAATTTCTTGGTGAGTGCTGCATCATCGGTCAGGATCATACCACCCCGGGGACCGCGCAGGGTTTTGTGCGTGGTTGTGGTGATCACATCTACATGGGGAAACGGATTTGGATAGTGCCCTGCGGCAATCAGACCGGCGTAATGCGCCACATCGGCCAAGAGGTAAGCACCCACCTTATCAGCGACAGTGCGAAAGCGCGCGAAATCGATCTGGCGCGGGATTGCCGAGCCGCCCGCGATGATCAGTTTGGGTTTATGTTCCAGCGCGAGGGCCTCAAGCTGATCGTAATCAATCTCCAGCGTATCACGGCGCACGCCATATTGCACAGCATTGAACCATTTGCCCGACAGGTTCGGCCGCGCGCCGTGGGTAAGGTGGCCACCGGCATCCAAGCTCATACCTAGGATCGTGTCGCCGGGGTTCAGAAGTGCCAGAAACACACCCTGGTTCGCTTGACTGCCCGAATTGGGCTGCACATTCGCAAAACCACAGCCGAACAGCTGACAGGCACGGTTGATGGCAAGCTCTTCCACCACATCTACGTGCTGACACCCGCCATAGTAGCGGCGGCCAGGATAGCCTTCTGCATATTTGTTGGTGAGTACAGAGCCCTGGGCCGCGAGCACAGCGCGGCTGACAATATTTTCAGAGGCGATCAACTCAATCTCATCGCGCTGACGTCCAAGTTCGGCTTGCAGAGCGGTGTGCACATCGGCATCAATGTCGGCCAAACTGTCGGTAAAAAATCCAGGAATGCGTTGAGAGACGTTCATGATAAACCCTTTCTGTGCGAAGCTGTCTGTTCATAGCGGGGCGATTTGCCAGAGAAAAGAAGAAATCCGAACGTTGTTGAGACTTGCCAACGATACCGGAGCATGTGCAGGCTATGGAAAACACATACAGGGGGTGCAATGTCAGCAACACAGAATCTTTGCTTTGTCGCCTCTGAGGCACCAGACGCACAAGCGGCTTATGCGCGCCTTGTGGCGCTATATGGGCAAGTTGCCCCTGAAAAGGCTGATGTGATCGTGGCCCTGGGGGGCGATGGCTTTATGCTGCAAACGCTGCACAGCACCATGGCGATTGAGGTGCCGGTTTATGGGATGAACCGGGGCACCGTTGGTTTTTTGATGAATGCCTATAATGAAGATGAATTGATTGATCGTCTCTATGCTGCGGAACTTGCCCAGATTAATCCCCTTAAGATGATGGCCTGGGATCGCGCGGGCGCGGAAACGGTTGCCTTAGCCATCAACGAGGTCGCGTTGCTACGGGAAGGTCCGCAAGCTGCAAAGCTCAAAATATCCATCGATGGACGTGTACGGATGGAAGAGCTTGTGTGCGATGGGTGCCTTGTCTCAACACCTGCGGGCTCCACCGCCTATAATTATTCAGCCCATGGCCCTATTCTGCCTATCGGTTCTGATGTCTTGGCCCTCACTGCCATGGCCGCGTTTCGCCCGCGCCGGTGGCGTGGTGCACTTTTGCAGAAAGAGGCACGGGTGCGTTTTGACGTGATCGAAGGCGACAAGCGCCCCGTGCGTGCTGATACGGATTCGGGCTCTGTGGCGCATGTGGTGGCTGTTGAAGTTGTCTCTGAACCCAGCATCACCCATAAATTGCTATTTGACCCCGGCCATGGATTGGAAGAGCGGCTTTTGCGAGAACAATTCACTTGAATCCTTTTATCCTAGCAGCAATTCTTAGATCGATACCACAGAAGTGGCTAAGCCACACCATTCTATCCAAATAAACGCGATGGTGCGTTATCGCAATGTTGTTAAGATGGGCCCCTGCCAGGTAAGAAGCCAACATTCCAAAACCATGAATGAAAAACACTACGGTTCTACAACAAATCCCACATTGTCCATGCCGACTTCCTCAGTGTTACTTCCACTAGATGTTGTCGATGTATTCTGCTCTGCTCTGATCTCAGTGGATGCGACATCTGACATAACGGCATCAATCTCTTCCTGCGTGGCCAAATTTCCACTGTCGTTATACCAATATCCTTCCTCAAGGGGGATGGTGTTTGTGGTCCAGTTTCCATCGGTGCCCACAGGCTGGTCTTCAGCTGAATAAAGACTTTCGTTATTTGTGCCATGAATAACGACATCTGGATTGCTATCACTTGAAACATTCTGTTCACTGTCGTCGAACTGGGTAATGTCGTAGCTAAAGGCATCGGCTTCAGACATGTCACCGCTTGGCTCAGTAAATTCGACGTAAGAAACCGATCCTGCGCGATCCTCAACGTGGATATAGCCCGCTTCTCCGTCACTGCCTGGATCGTTTGAATACTCTACATTTGCGCCGTTGCCAGTGACGCTATCATCGTTGGAGTCAAAGTAATTCACGGCATAATCGATATATCCCGACAACTTTAGTCGTATTTCACCTCCCAATTCGTAAAGACCATCGCCAATACTGTTAAAAATAACAACCGACAAACCAATGGCACCAGCTGTTAAGACGGCCATATCTATTGTTACAGCACCATTTTGATCCGTTAAAAAATGGTTTTCTGCTAAAATTTTCATGTTTTATAATTTCTTTGAAAGCTTCGAATATTTAGATCTTAAATCTTCATTAATTTCAAATAATGTCGAAATTAGGTCACGGTTGCAGTGCAGATCACGAGAAATGAGAAGAAATTCAAGTGATTGTTGCGCCGCACAAACAAATCTTATGGTTTTCGGTAATGGCAAAGAGCGCCTAAATTGTCATATTTGTCGCGCCGCCATCCACAAGGATATTTTGACCCACAATAAAGCCTGCATGCTGTGAACATAAAAAGGCACAGGCTGCGCCGAATTCCTCTGCTGTTCCATAGCGGCGCGCTGGAATCGTGGCCTCACGTTGTGTTCGGGCCTCTGCAAGACTTATACTTTTCTCTTTGCTTACCCCTGTATCAAGGGAAACAGCACGGTCCGTGGCATGAATCCCAGGCAGCAAATTGTTGATAGTCACCCCAAACGGGGCGACTTGCCGGGATGTGCCCGCCACATATCCGGTCAACCCGGTGCGGGCCGCATTCGAAAGCCCCAGAACCGGAATCGGCGCTTTGACAGATTGGGAGGTGATGTTTACCACCCGTCCCCAGCCACACTCTGTCATGCCCGGCAAAGTGGCTTTCATCAAGGCAATTGGGGCTAGCATGTTGGCATCAAGGGCTGCGATAAAATCATCCCGTGTCCAATCAGACCACATCCCCGGGGGCGGACCGCCCGCGTTGGTCACAAGGATATCGATGGGGCCTGCGGTATGCAAAACGGCCTCCTGACCTTCTGGTGTTGTTATATCACACGCCACAGTGGTCACGTGGACACCATGTTTACTGCGGATATCGTCCGCCGCGTCTTCTAATGCGTCTTTGCCCCTGGCATTCATCACAATGTCGACGCCCGCAGCCGCCAACGCTTCGGCACAGCCACGCCCCAAACCTTTCGAACTGGCGCAAACCAGCGCGCGCTTTCCAGAAATCCCAAGTTCCATGTCGTATTCCTTTTCCCTGCAGTTTACAGTCACTTTAATCCAATCGAAAACAAAAGACATCTTTCACTGAATTTACCTTAAACGTATGCCATATATTGAAAATGGAACATAAAAAAAGCCCTGACATACCACCTGATCTTATGCGTCTTATGGTGTATCCGGTGCAAAGTTTTCCGGTGACCGTTGGCGCGGGGCTGGGCGAAGGCCTGGGGGATCCAGATGACGCCTGCCCTGGCGATATTTTAGAGCTCAAACGCGGCGCTGTTTCTGCTGAACTGGTTGTCCAAAAGACGACACTTGGCGCATCCTGTGTCAGCAGCCAAAGTATGATCGGTGTGCCAGGAGAAGCGGTGCACATGGTCGCCCATTACACACTACTCAATAACCGCGGACAACGGGTGGCGGTGCTTCTTCTTTCAACTGGGCAAAACGATTTTGTGCTGCCCCTTGATTCTCTGTCTTCTGGCGGGCAGTACACGTTGCTTGAGGCCAAGCCGCTCAATTCTGAAGAGATCTTGCATACCAAAGCCTCGGTGAGTTTCACCCCAGGCACACACATTACGATGGAGGATGGCACGCAACTTCCCGTTGAACGCCTCAACCCTGGGGATCGGGTTTTGACCCGCGATCATGGGCCTCAGCCTCTGCGCTGGATTGGGCGGCAACGGGCGAATGCCGAAGGGGCCAGAGCTTTGGTTTTCGTCACCAAAGGGGCATTAAACAACGCGGCGGATTTACTGCTTTCGCCCGATCACCGGCTTTTTATATACCAGCGTGAAGATGTGATTGATGCGGGCCAAGCAGAGCTTCTGATACGCGCGCGTTATCTTGTGAACAATGATACCATATACTTGCGAGAACAAAGTACGGTCGATTACATCCATCTGCTTTTTGATCGGCATGAAATCATTTATATCGAAGGCATACCGGCGGAAAGTTTGAATACATCCAAAGAGGCGCTGTCGGGTCTGAACGATAACTTGTTAATCGAGGTTTTGAAAACCATAGACGGTAACCTACAGGAACAATCTATCGGTATAGAGCCAACACAACGCGAACTTGGGCTGAAAGATGCCGCACAGCGGTTGAAACGCGCGACAGAAGGGTAAGTTTACTCAGCC
>CAWUJT010000117.1:0-5610 GCA_963922715.1 uncultured Thalassobacter sp. | reverse complement strand
GCTTTGCTTTTTGCATACGCGCTGTCGCTGTTTGAATCGGCACCTATCGCAGACAGATGGACCAAGCGCGATATGCCTTCTGCCGCTGTTAATTGCGCAATGCGGGCCGCACCATCGGCTTGAATCGCCTGAAATGTATTTTTGCCGCTCTCGTTCAATATCCCAACGCAATTGACAACGGCGTCAGCCCCTTTGACCGCTGCTGCAATACTTGCGTCATCTCTAATATTGGCAAAAACGGGCACCACTTGCCCAACCACACCGTAGGTTTTGACAAAAAGAGCCTCATTCGGGCGGCGGACCGCAACCCGTACACGCCAGCCCTCTTTCGCTATCCGGCGCGCGATATAACGGCCGACAAAGCCTGAACCCCCGAATATTGTCACCAGTTTGGACATCTAACACTCCTAGGTTTCCCCCGATACATTTATCTTCAAAAGACTTTGGGACAAGATACATTCGGTGACACAATCAATCATTTGCTCTGAAATTAGCCCGTTTTCAAACGGATCCAGAGATGCCATCGCTCACAATGAACGGCTTGGGTCCGTGATGGCCGATCACTTACATGATCAGACGCTCGCAACACGCCAAGGATGCCCCCAGGCCATCTTTCCTTGGCTGTTGCGCAGAACAAGCCGCGCCCAACTTCCTTGGAAAGACGCAAGGGGAAGCATGGCGCGCGTTATGCCAGATCCTTCGATTTTCGTTTGTGCAGAGCCTTTGCCCACAAGACCCATAAAATCAACGGGGGAACATTCTACAAAAAGATGGGTGCCATCCGTTTCCACGTGCAAAATCTCGGGTCCGGTTGAGGCATAAAAGTGTCCCGCCTTCAAAGCCGCCAAAATCGCTTCGGGCGTGCGCTTGGCGGCTTTGACCATGGTCCAGCCTAAACCGGCATCGCCGCGATAAAAATGTGCGTCATCCACAGCTATAGCCCCTGCCATGCACCCCGTTGTCATCATTTGATCCAGAAGGTAGCCACCGCCCCCGCGGCCCGTGGTGTTGCAAATGGCATTGAACACCTCGACCGCGTGAATGCCTTTCGGCATACTTTCGGCATCGCGGATGGTCAGCCCATACCATTCAGGATGCGGCAGCGCGACAAAGGCGCCCGCATCAAGAGCGCGCTGCGCCAATGCAGGCCCGCTTTCATCATCCTGCGCCTGTGAAAAACCTAAAGGCAAGCCCACGGCAAGGATATGCCAAATGTCGCCCGCCTCGGTTTGGCCGGAATGGAGTTCTGCGCCGATCAGCGTAGTGAAATCCTCAGTTCGATAGGCCGTCGTATCAGTTATCACAAATCCATATTGCGCCATGAAATGGTCACTGAGACAGATAAAATCGTATCCAGACTCACGGTAATACGTGCAGACGCGGGAAGGAGACATCTGTCCGTCGGACCTGGTGGAATGACAATGCAAATTGCCCTTAAAAAATGTACCTGCAGCGTTGAACATATCTATCATGGCAAATCCCCCTTTAATTGGCGAACATATTACAGGTGAAGATAACAGTAAGATGACTGTCCTAGAAAAAGGGGGGCTGCACGTGCGAATGTATCAATTTCGAATGCACGTCACATGCTTGTCATCTTGACATGCCAATGGCTGCATAAACAATCTTCGGGAGGGCCCCATGCTAAAATTTATTGTGTTAAGCGATCTTCATCTGGTGGAAGAAAATCAGACGTCCCACGGTCTGGATACATATGCGCGGCTCGAACAAGGGATCGCGGCAATCAACACCCGTCATAACGATGCAGACTTTTGCGTTCTTGCGGGTGATTTAACAGACCTCGGGTTTCAGGATGCTGTAACCCCTTACCATAGACTGAAAGAGCTTGTGGAACAGCTGACGATCCCGTGCCATATCACCATCGGAAATCATGACAAACGAGAGACTTATGTCTCTATCTTTGGTGAAGGTGAGCTGGCAGAGACCGGCTATGTCGATAAAGTCATTGACGCGAAAGGCTACAGAATCATCCTGCTGGATAGTGTCTTGGGCCCGAATGTTGAAGAGTATCACCACGGCGGCACCTTGGCAGAGGTGCAGCTTGATTGGCTCAAGGCACGCTTGGGCGAGCATGCGGGACCCGTGATCGTCGTGTTGCACCACCATGCCAATCCGCTGCATACAGCGGTGGATCGCATCATCCTGGACAATGGGCTTGCATTTGTAGAAGCCCTGAAAACCCATAACGACATTCGGCAAGTGATTGCGGGCCATGTCCATTATACCTCAACCGGCCTGTGGCACGGTATCCCTTTTACCACGACGGCAGGGACACATTATGGCGTCACAGTCCCGCTTGACGGGACCAAGTCAAACCGACTGTGGGGACCTGCGCAGATGGCCGTTATTCTGGGGACCGAAGACCAAACGCTGGTGCATTTCGACAACTTCCTGGATGGAAACAACGTTCTAGGATGAGTGGGCAGGCCATCCTGATCGGTGGCACCTCACACACTGGAAAATCGACCTTGGCGCAGTCTTTCGGCGCAGCACTCGGGTGGCCTGTAATTTCGACAGATGACTTGGCCCGGCATCCGGGCCGCCCTTGGCCCCGCCCCAAGCCGCATGTCACAGAATGCTATACAAAGTTGTCAACCGAAACACTGGTCACACTCCTGCATCACCACCACCAAACATTGCGCCCGCTCCTTGTGCAGAAGGCTGAAGCTGGTCCTGTTGTGATTGAGGGCAATGCAGTCCGTCCAGAGTTTTGGCCCAATCCAGTGCCACATATATGTCTGCGGCTGTGCCTCATCGGCTCTGAGCGCGACCTGACACAAAGGATCAATCACAGCGCAGTGGGTACAGGACACCTGAAAAATGTCACTCTTGTTGAAAGTTTTTTAGCGCGGACACTTCACGACCAAAATCACCTTCTTACCGCGGCTCAGAAGTATGGCTGGGATATCGCAAGTCTTAGCGACTCGGTGACCGCCGACGATCTCGTGCCATACTATTTGTGCTTAAAAGAGTGTCAAAAGAAGAGAATTTGAACATATTGCAGCAGCTTATATGACGTTCTTGAAACGGCCACGTATTGGTTTTGTAAAAAGTTGTTAAGGGGTCTGCCTTTTCACAAAAGTTTCACATGAATGCGGTCTTCACCTGCCCATGATCTCGTGAATTGACGAGTGAATCAGTATCAACATGATAGGGGGAACATCATGAAAACCACATTTTTCAGCGCCGCAGTGGCGTCTGTGACATTGCTTGGGGCGACCCAAGCGGAAAGCAAGGTTAAATTCGAATATTGGTATGGCTTGGGTGGCTATCTGGGCGAAGTTGTTGCCGAGACTTGTGACCGGTTCAATGCAGCGCAAGACCAATATGAAATCGTCTGTGTCGGTCAAGAAGGTTATGCCAACGCTGTGCAAAACACCATCGCTGCTTTTCGCGCGAACCAGCACCCAACCTTGGTGCAAGCCTATGACGCTGGAACCGCTGATCTGATGATGTCCGGTGAATTCTACTCGGTTACTCAGATGATGGCGGACTTTGGTATCGAGATTGACTGGGACGACTATTTCCCAGGGATCGCAAACTACTACGCGGCATCAACAGGTGAACTTTATGCGATGCCGTTCAACTCTTCCACACCAATGATGTATTACAACATCGATGATTTCGCAGCAGCAGGTGTTGAACCCCCAGCAACTTGGGACGCTTTTGGCGAAACCTTGCGTGCGCTCAAAGCGGCCAACCCAGAGAAATGCGCCTATGGCTACTCTCCATCGACCTGGATTGATCTTGAGCAATTTTCTATGGCGCATAACATCCCTGTGGCCTCTAACAACAATGGCTACGATGGCTTGGATGCAGAGTACCTTTATAACACGACACAGCACGTGACCCACATGGAAAACCTGCTGAGCTGGTTCAACGAAGGTTTGCTGGAAATTCGCACCAGCCAAGGTGGCCTGAACGCGCGTGACAGTTTTGCACAGAACCAATGCTCAATCTACTTTGGCTCCATCGCCTCTCACCAAACGGTACATAACGCCGCCGTTGACGGTTTGAACTGGGACGTGGAGATGCTGCCGATCTACGAAGGTTTCGAGCGCCACAACACCGTTGTGGGTGGTGCAGCCCTTTGGGTACTGTCTGGCAAAACAGAAGAAGAGTATCGTGGCGCGGCTGAATACTTGCAGTTCCTGGCCAGACCCGAAGAAGCCATCTTCTGGTCCACCAAAACCGGCTACATCCCTGTGAATGACACCGCATACCAAGCGATGCTTGAGGTGAACTTCTGGGCGGAACCACCCTTTGCCGGCCGTGAAAAGGCGATCAAGTCTTTAACTTATACCGAGCCTACAGAACTGACACGCGGCATCCGTCTGGGTGGTTTTATCCAAGCGCGCAAGGAATGGGTCAACGAAGTGCAAGCGGCCTTTGCAGGCGATAAGTCGATGCAGGAGGCGCTCGACACCGCCGTTCAACGCTCCAACCGCATTCTACAACAATTCGCACGCACCTATCGCGGCAAAGAGCTGCCCTAAGCGTTCAATACACACCACTGACCCCCGAGAAATCTGGGGTCAGTGTCTTTTTGACATTTTCAGTCATGGCATAGCGCCCCAAACGGCAAGAGATTTATATGAGACGTGCTTATTTCAAAAACAACTGGATCGCTGCGCTGGTCGTGGCCCCCCAGCTTTTGATCATCTTTGTCTTTTTCTATTGGCCCACCAGTCAAGCGCTCTATTGGGCTTTCACGCTCGAGCCGCCCTTTGGTGGCAGCAATCAGTGGGTTGGATTTGAAAACTTTCAATATATCTTGGGCGATCCGATCTATTGGCAATCCATCTGGGTGTCGATCGTCTATGCCTTTGGCACAACTGTTCTGGCAATGGGCTTTGCCCTAATTCTGGCCCTGTTCGTGGACCGACAATTGCGCGGGTATAAGACCTTTCGCATTGGAATGATCTGGCCATATGCCATTGCAGCCCCGGCTGTTGGTTTGGCCTTTCGCTACATCTTTAACCCCTATGCTGGTGTGATGTCCTATGTGAACCAGGCCTTCCCAGGGATTTGGGACCCGATCTTAAACGGCAATCACGCCATGCTTATGATTATCTTCGCCGGTGCCTGGAAACAAATCGCCTATAACTTCATTTTCTTTCTGGCAGGCTTGCAGTCGATCCCGCGCTCTTTGACAGAGGCGGCGGCCATTGACGGCTCTGGCGTTATGCGCCGGATGTGGGACATCCAGTTGCCTTTGCTGGCGCCCACCTTCTTCTTTGTGCTGGTAATCAACATCACCGACAGTTTTACTGACAGCTTCGGCATCGTCGATACGATGACGGCGGGCGGTCCGGCGCGGGCAACCAACCTGATGGTCTACAAGATCTTCACCGATGGGTTTGAAGGGCTCGACTATTCTGGCGCGGCGGCGCAATCGATCATTCTGATGTTCTTGGTGATTGCCCTGACCGTGTTCCAGTTCCGCTACATCGAACGCAAAATCCACTACACCTGAGGCATACGAGATGGTTGAAAAGACACCCTGGCTGACCATCGCCACCCACGTGAGCCTTAGCTTGGGTCTCGCGTCGCGGTTGTTTCCAATGTCTCTGGTCTTTAATGCTGCAA
>CAWUJT010000116.1:0-5611 GCA_963922715.1 uncultured Thalassobacter sp. | reverse complement strand
AACTGGACCTACACGGCCGACAACTATCTCCCTGAATTCCAAAATTTGAAAACAGGTGAAACTCTGACAGAGACATTTGTGGTGCAAAGCGTCGACGGCACGACGCAAAATATCACGGTTACGATTGCAGGACGTGTGGATTTTTCTGACCTTGAAGACGGTACAGGTGGCTTTGTTATCGTTGATGACACTGCGACGCAATTATTTGACTATGCCAAGTCTGCGGGCGATGTCAACGGCGACGGGTTCGATGACATGTTGTTGTTTTCGGAGGCGGATCCAGACACAACGTTTGTTGTCTTCGGTAAAGAAGGGACAGACACTGTCAATCTGACTGACATTGCCAACGGGAATGGTGGTTTTGTGATCAACGGCTTCGGAGCGGCTCTTGGTAAGCCTTATTATGGCAATGTCTCGTCCGCAGGTGACATCAACGGCGATGGTTTTGATGACCTCATCTTTGGTGATGATGTGGCTGGTACCGCTCATGTGGTCTTTGGCACACAGAGCCCCCAGGCTGTGTCTCTGGACAGTTTGGAGGCTGGACAAGGTTTAACCATCAACGGAGCTTCAGGCGAGGCTTTTGGCTTTTCTGTAAGTTCTGCGGGGGATATAAATGGCGACGGTATAGATGACCTCATTATCGGCGCGCCGGCTGCAGACAATGCTATTGGTGCTGCCTATGTTGTTTATGGGGGCGAAGATATTTCTGATTTAACCACTCTCGATCTTGAAAATATTGAGGATACTCCGGATGTCGGATTTGTGATCAATGGGATCTTAAAACCAGACCAGCTTGAAATATTTGGGCTTTCCGTCAGCACCGCCGGCGATGTGAACGGTGATGGCGTGGATGATTTGATTGTTGGTGAATTTGGCACCGAAGAATCCTACGTTATCTTCGGCGAGGAGGGTCTTAACTCTGTCGATTTGTCCGCCATAGATGCAGGTACAGGCCAGGGCTTTAAGATCATCGACACAGGAAATGCATTCAGCGGGAATACTCAGTTTACTGTAGGTGCCGCGGGAGACATCAATGGGGATGGTTTGGATGATATGTTTGTTCACACGGATACTTCTGAAGGGCCTCCGTTGGTTTCTTATGTGATCTATGGCAAAAGTGACACAGGCACGGTTAATTTGTCTGATCTAACATCTAGCGAGGGGTTTTCATTTGTTGGGGAAGAAGATGGATATGAATTGACACCAAAGGCTGCGGGCGATGTCAACGGCGATGGATATGACGATATAATTATATTCGATAGCGCCGAAGCAAAAGCTTACGTGGTTTATGGAACGGATGGCGCCCCAAGCTCTGTTGATCTGTCGCTGCTAGCGGACGGAATTGCCGGATTTGAGATTGAGACGACAGGCTTTGGAAATGATACAAACAACTCTAACGATAATGTATCCGTGGAGGGCGCGGGGGATGTCAATGGCGATGGTTTTGATGATATCGTGATTACAACTGGCGGAACCGAAAGCTATGTTGTCTATGGCGGAAATTTCTCTGGTGTTGTTACAGACATTGGAACATCTGGGGATGATACCCTTCTTGGAACCACAGAGGATGATGTGATCTTCGCAGGCACGGGGAATGACACCCTCACTGGTGGTGGTGGCGATGACCGCTTGTCTGGGGGCGCTGGGGAAGATACTTTTGTCATAGAAGACATCTCCGGCACCGTGACCATAATCGACTTCGATGCGGATGAAGATCAAATCGATGTGACCGCTTTTGAATTCGATGACCCGGGCGCAACTGACCCGCTTGTCGAAGCTGTCGGCCAGGATACCCACGTCACACTGAGCGACAATACAACCCTTATTGTCGAAGGTGTTGCACCGGATGAATTGGTTACCTCGACCAATGTGATTCTTTAACTTGACGCTTGAACGATTTTTGCACGGTGCCGTTTTTGAAATTCACTTTGGCTATAATCCAATCCTAAGCGTCTTGAAATCTGGTACGAGCTTTTTATCCAAAACGCCCAGGTGAAAGCCATATCACTTGGGCGCTTTTGAACGTTACACGTTTTTTGTTTTGGTCTAAGGTTTGTTGACGTTCACCTGAGCCGGAGCATTGTTGCTGCGATTGATATGAAGGCTGAGAAGCTGGTATCGGTCTTGCAATAGCGCGTAGCTATACCCCTGTTCTCTTTCAAGCTTCCGAAGAAGTTTTCGATCAGGTGGCGCCATTTGTAGATGTCTGCGTCATAGTCCGCGGGAGATTTTCGGTTGCGTTTCGGCGGGATGACCGACGCGATTTCGTTGGCTATTAGGGCGTCTCGCAACCAGTCGGCATCGAAGGCGCGGTCGGCCAGAAAGTGATCGGCGGTCAGGTCTTCGATCAACGCAGGAACGCCGCGCAGGTCGTGGGCCTGCCCCGGCAGAAGGCGGAAATCGACGAGGTTGCCAAGCGCATCTGTCAGCGCCAATACCTTCGTCGTGATGCCGCGCCCCGCGCGCGCCCTATGGCCTGGTTCTGAGCCCCCCTTTTGCGCCCTGTCCCCGCGCGGTGAACTTTGACGATAGTCCCATCAATCATGGCATACTCGCAGTCAGCATCTGCGCTTAAGGCTTTGAACATACGATAGAACGCATCGGCTTTGACCCAACGGCGAAAGCGCTTGAACACAGAGTTCTACTTGCCGAATTCCCCCGGCAGTTCACGCCACTGCGCACCGGTGCGCACGATCCATAGAACGGCCTCCATGAAAAGTCGCGGGTCGCGCCCGGTCTGGCCGGGGTCGTCCGCTTTGCCAAGGCAGAAAGGTTCGATGATTGCCCATTGGGCATCTGTTAACACACGACGGGTCAAGGCTGCTCTCCTCTGGTTGCAACCTTGAATCAGAACTTACACGATTTGGGAGTCCTGAACGTCAACAGACCCTAGCTGTGGTCTCAGCCCTTATTACTATTCTCCAGAGTTGGATCATCAGGCTTGCGGGATAGCCCCATTAAATAATTATCAACAATTCTGTAGCGCCCGGCATCTGGGTTTCCGTTAAAATCTTTCTTTTCAATCACGTCGTCTATGTTATTGCGCCACTTTCTCTCCAAAGTTGCGTAATCATGCCTGAAAATATTGTATTGAGCAGGTGAGTTTATTGCATAATTGTGTCCGCGGGTATTCCCATGAAGACGCCTTAATCCGTCACGTGCTAGGCTATCCCACATAGGGAATTTCTCAGGCTTCCAAAGCGCGAGCAGTTTCGAGCATATAGAAATATGATTCATTTGTTTTTCGGACAAGCCTGTATCGGTTGCAATGCGACAGAAAACGTTATGGAAATCGTCCAATTCGACAAAATCACTCAATATGCTGGGCGCAGTGAGTCTCTCAAAAAACGTAAACATAGTTTTTCGACTATACAGCCGAAAAACCGAATAATCGAAACCAAAGCCCAAAAACCGAACATACTCTTGGAAAACGGGAAGATCAGCGAAGCTGCCGTCATGCGTAAAATCTTTTCTCCACCACTGCCAGTTTAGGAGCGCTTCTTCTCGGGCCTTTTTAAGCCTTATTTCACCCGGCGTGTCTGGAAATTTTGAATTTATCATTCTCACCTCGTGAACTTCTTATATTTCACCCGTGTGGGCTCTAGCGCATCGGGACCCAGGCGGCGCTTTTTGTCCTCTTCATAAGCTTCGAAATTGCCCTCGAACCATTCCACATGAGCATCGCCCTCAAAGGCCAGGATATGCGTGCACAGCCTGTCTAGAAAAAATCGGTCGTGGCTGATGATCACCGCACAGCCCGCGAAGTCCTCCAGCGCGTCTTCCAACGCGCGTAGGGTTTCAACATCCAGATCATTCGTGGGCTCATCGAGCAAAAGCACATTACCGCCTGATTTCAACAGCTTGGCCATATGGACGCGGTTGCGCTCCCCGCCCGAGAGCAGCCCCACCTTCTTCTGCTGATCACCGCCTTTGAAGTTGAAGGAGCCACAGTAGGCGCGGGAATTGACTTGCGCATCGCCCAGGTCGATCACTTCGGCCCCGCCCGAGATTTCCTCCCACACCGTGGCATTATCATCCAACGCATCGCGCGATTGGTCCACGAAAGCAAGCTTGACGGTATCGCCATAGCGCACCGCGCCGTCGTCGGGAGCCTCCACACCGGTGAGCATGTTGAATAGCGTCGATTTGCCCGCACCGTTGGGGCCGATCACGCCGACGATACCGCCCGGAGGCAAGCTGAAGGTCAGGTCTTCGATCAACAACCGCTCCCCGAAACCCTTTTTTAGGCCTTCGACCTCTATGACCTTGGACCCGAGGCGTGGGCCATTGGGGATGACAATTTGCGCCCGGGTGATCTTTTCACGCTCCGATTGGCCGGCCATTTCCTCATAAGCATTGATCCGGGCTTTTTGCTTGGCTTGCCGCGCCTTGGCACCCGCCCGGATCCACTCCAGCTCCCGCGTCAGCGCCTTTTTCTTGGAGGCATCCTCCTTGGCTTCGCGCTCCAGCCGTTGGGCCTTTTGTTCGAGCCAAGCGGAATAATTGCCCTCGTAAGGAATGCCCCGGCCCCGGTCGAGTTCCAGGATCCAGCCGGTGATATCATCCAGAAAATAGCGGTCATGGGTGACGATCAGGCAAGTGCCTTTATAGTCGATCAGATGACGCTGGAGCCAGGCAATGGTTTCCGCGTCCAGGTGGTTTGTCGGCTCGTCCAAAAGCAGCATGTCAGGGGCTTCGAGCAGGAGCTTGCAAAGCGCCACACGGCGGCGTTCCCCGCCCGAAAGCGTGCCGGGCATGGCGTCATCAGGCGGGCAGCGCAGGGCTTCCATTGCCACGTCGATCTGGGCGTCGAGATCCCACAGGTTCTCGGCGTCGATTTCGTCTTGCAGACGCGCCATTTCATCAGCGGTCTCGTCAGAGTAGTTCATGGCAAGCTCATTGAACCGATCCAGTTTATCCTTCTTGGCCTTCACCCCCAGCATGACGTTGTCGCGCACGCTCAGTGCTTCCTCAAGCTGCGGCTCTTGTGGCAGGTAGCCGACCTTAGCGCCCTGGGCGGCCCAGGCCTCCCCACTGAAATCTTTGTCCCACCCGGCCATGATGCGCAGCAGGGTGGATTTGCCGGCCCCGTTGACACCGACAACACCGATCTTGACGCCGGGCAAAAAGCTAAGACGGATGTTTTCAAAACACTTCTTGCCCCCGGGGTAGGTTTTGGAGACACCCTCCATGTGGTAGACATATTGATAAGCGGCCATGGGATCCTCCTGTGAACGATAACTGCCTTCTGATAAGGCAGCGACGCGGACGGTTCAATCTCCGGTTTGACTTCGGCGCGGTGCGGCGCATAACGTGCGGCAGGGAATGATGAAAAGAACAACAATGGCTGAGGATGCCATCACCCATAAGCGCGATAATCCGCCAAATGCGCGCCCGCGCCGTGATGAGTGAACGGGGGCTCCCCCTTTTTATCTTGTTGTTGTTTCTTGCGGGAATCCTTGGTCTGGTATGGTTTGTGGGTTGGCCGATTACTCAGAACATTTTGCAAGGCCAGAACAATGCCGACCCCGTGCACGCCCAAGAAGCCCACAGGCAGACGGAAGAGGACCTGAACGCCCGCGAAAATGCTGTGCAAGCAGAAATTGAA
>CAWUJT010000115.1:0-5747 GCA_963922715.1 uncultured Thalassobacter sp. | reverse complement strand
CTTGTTTGCAGGCCCCCCGGCGGTGTATTTGCCAAGGTGAGAGTTGCGACAGAAAGCTCTGAGAGAGAAGGTTATCACATGGTACGCTTTATTTTGTTTTCCATAACCCACGGGGTTGCTTTGGGTATAGGCTTTGCCCTTGGCGTGTATTTTCTGCCCATCCTGACAGCGCCGGAAAGTCCAGAACTGGAGATGCTGGAGCAAACCGCCTCGGGGGCGGTTTACACGGCTGAATTTACACGCGATCTCGAAGACAGTGATTTGCTGCATTGGGGCGAGGGTACGATAAGCCTGACAGAGCAACAGATTGTCCATGTCGGGCGCTTGTCCCCTGGCCCCGACTATAAGCTGTATCTTCTCAACAGCTTTATTGAGACTGAGGCGGCATTTCTCGACATCAAAGATCAAGCCCTGCGCATTGGAGACATCAAAAACTTTGATGGCTTTCTGATTGATATTCCAGAAGGGGTCGATATCTCGCAATATAATACTGTCTTGATATGGTGCGAAGCCTTCAGCGAATTTATCACCGCAGCACAATACAAATAATCGGTGCGCGTTAACTCAAAGTGTCTTGGATATTTACTTCATTTCTGATGAGCAAATGTGATATTTACGCCTCAAGGGGCGTGACTTATGATGATAAGTCTTTCATAACGAGCGTAGAATGACAAGAAAGGCACAAGGATGGCGGATGTAAATCGCGGCAATAGACCGCTAAGCCCTCACCTACAGGTGTATCGCCCTCAATTAACGTCGATCACGTCGATTTTGACGCGGATCACAGGAAACGCGCTGATTGTTGGGGCGCTTCTTGTGGTTTGGTGGCTGTTGGCGGCGGCTACCTCTCCCACCTATTTTGCCTATGTGGATGGCATCTTGACCTCTTGGTTGGGCACACTGGTGATGTTGGGATCGCTATGGGCCTTGTGGTACCATCTGCTCGCAGGTCTGCGACATTTGGTTTGGGACATGGGATATGCCCTTGACTTAGAAACGTCGGAAAAACTGGGGATTGCGATCCTTCTGGGCTCTGTTGTTTTGTCGGTTTTAACGCTTCTGGTTGTTTGAAGGGGGCAGGGATGCGCTATCTTACAGATCGAAAACGGGCTGTTGGTTCTGGGGCTGCGAAAACGGGTACGGAACATCATTGGACGATGATGGTGTCATCTGTGGGGCTTTTGGTGCTTATACCGCTCTTTGTGTTCTCTTTTGCGCCATTTATTGGCGCACCACATGCCGAGGTTGTGGCTCATTTCTCCAAGCCTTTTCCGGCGATTGTGACCGCTTTGACGCTCGTGATTGGGTTTATGCACTTCAAGGGCGGCGTGCAGGTGTTGATTGAGGATTATGTCGATGGCCTGGCACGTAAAATCGCCATCATTGCGATGATTTGTCTAAGTTACGCGGGCGCCTTTACGGGCTTATATGCAATAGTGCGACTTGCACTATGATCGGAGGAAAGAATGGCCGCTTACGAGTATGAAACACACGAATACGATGTGGTGATCATCGGTGCGGGCGGGTCGGGCTTGCGCGCCACCCTTGGCATGGCGGAGCAAGGCTTGCGCACGGCGTGTGTGACAAAGGTTTTTCCCACACGCTCGCACACCGTGGCTGCCCAAGGTGGTATTGCGGCCTCGCTGGGGAATATGGGGCCGGACAGTTGGCAGTGGCATATGTATGATACGGTCAAAGGGTCCGATTGGTTAGGTGATACCGATGCGATGGAGTACCTGGCACGAGAAGCGCCAAAAGCGGTTTATGAGCTTGAGCATTATGGCGTGCCCTTCTCCCGCACCGAGGAAGGTAAGATCTATCAACGCCCGTTCGGGGGACACACAACCGAGTTTGGCGAAGGCCCACCAGTGCAGCGCACCTGTGCCGCCGCCGATCGCACCGGCCATGCGATTTTGCACACGCTTTATGGGCAATCACTGAAAAACAACGCGGAATTCTACATTGAATATTTCGCCATCGACCTGATCATGTCAGAGGATGGTGTGTGCCAAGGTGTGCTGTGCTGGAAGCTTGATGATGGCACCTTGCATCTTTTTGCGGCCAAAATGGTGGTTCTGGCCACCGGCGGCTATGGCAGGGCTTATTTCTCTGCGACGTCTGCCCACACCTGCACGGGTGATGGCGGGGGCATGGTGGCCCGCGCGGGCTTGCCCCTTCAAGATATGGAGTTTGTGCAATTCCACCCCACGGGCATCTATGGCTCTGGCACGCTGATCACAGAAGGTGCGCGCGGCGAAGGGGGGTATCTGACAAATTCAGAAGGTGAGCGGTTTATGGAACGCTATGCGCCCACCTACAAAGACCTGGCCTCCCGCGATGTGGTGTCGCGCTGTATGACGCTTGAAATCCGTGAAGGCCGGGGCGTAGGCAGCAACGGTGATCATATCCATCTGCATCTCAACCACCTGCCGCCCGAAACACTTGCCGAGCGTTTGCCCGGCATCAGTGAAAGCGCCCGGATTTTCGCCGGTGTTGATGTGACCCGTGATCCTATTCCAGTTCTGCCCACGGTCCACTACAACATGGGCGGTATCCCAACGAACTACTGGGGGGAAGTGCTGGCCCCAACGCCAAATGATCCTGACCGTGTGTCGTCTGGGCTCATGGCGATTGGTGAAGCCGGCTGTGCCTCTGTTCACGGGGCCAATCGGTTGGGCTCAAACTCCCTGATCGATCTGGTGGTGTTTGGACGCGCGGCGGCTATTCGGGCCGGGCAAGTGATTGATGCCGCGTCCAGCGTGCCGACACCCAATATCCGTTCCGTTGAAATGGCTTTGGCGCGTTTCGATGGCCTGCGTCATACGCGCGGGCAAGTACCCACGGCGGATCTGCGTCTTGAGATGCAAAAGACCATGCAAGAGGATGCCGCCGTGTTCCGCACGGAAAAAACGCTTGCGGAAGGTCAGGCCAAGATGGAAGCGGTGGCGGGCAAACTGGCAGATGTCTCTGTGGTGGATACGTCGCTGATCTGGAATTCCGATCTGATGGAGACGCTGGAATTGGCAAACCTTATGCCAAATGCGGTGGCCACAATCACCGCCGCCGCCGCGCGTAAAGAAAGCCGCGGCGCCCATGCACATGAAGACTTTCCAGACCGTGACGATGAAAATTGGCGCAAACATTCCTTGATCTGGTTCCAAGGGGAAAACGCCTCTAAAGGTCAGCTTGGGTACAGAAGCGTCCATCTGGATCCGTTGACAAGTCACAATGAGGGCGGCATTGATCTGAAGAAGATCGCGCCCAAAGCGCGGGTCTATTGATCATTCCCATGGAACTTATCCGCCCCCGTGTGATGTGTATCGGGACACACCACAAAACTGGCACAATCTGGATGCGCCAGGTGTTCAACAGGCTATCGAATGTTATGAACGTCCCGATCAATGGCGCTTATGGCCGCCGTGCAACGAAGCTGGTCGAAGAAAATCCGCGTATCTTTCTCACCCAATGGTCCAGCCGTTTTCCGGAGGCGATCTTAGAGCGGCCAGATGCCCGTATTTTGCATGTGATCCGTGATCCCCGCGATGTGCTTCTTTCCGGGGCGCGGTATCACTGTATCGCGCCTGAGGCTGGGGAAGAATTCCTGCATGAACCGCGCAGTGATCTGGGCGGCAAAACGTATCAAGAGCATCTCAAGACGTTACCTTTTCACGATCAGTTGCGGTTTGAAATGCATGAAAAACATGCCACGACGCTGCGCCAGATGCTCGGCTGGGATTATTCTGCGAAAAACCGCATTGAGCTGCGGTATGAGGATCTGATGCGTGATCGCCATGGCTGGCGCTTCTTCAGCGCGTTACGGACGCTGGGCCTGTCCCGAATAGAGGCGATGCGCGGACGCCGGATCTTTTTGCGCCGGAGCTTGTTTGGAGGCCTGTCCGAGGAAGATAAAAGACCCGACAGAATAAAATTGCATATTGCCGATGGATCTGTGGCGCAATGGCGCAGCAAAATGCCGCGTGCCATTGCCGAGGAATACGCAAAAGCATTCGGCGCGGCCCTTGTCGTGCTGGGATATGAAAAGCACCCGACCGCTTGGCTCGATCAAATCGACATGGTGGCTTGAAGGAGGATTGAGATGGTTCAGCTTACACTGCCCAAAAATTCCAAAGTAACGATCGGCAAAACCTGGCCAAAACCAGACGGGGCCACAGACTTGCGCGAATTCAGGATTTACCGCTGGTCGCCTGACGATGACAAAAATCCCCGGATGGACACCTATTTTGTGGATCTCGCCACGTGTGGCCCGATGATCCTGGACGCGCTGATCAAGATCAAAAACGAAATTGATCCCACACTGACCTTCCGGCGCTCTTGCCGAGAGGGCATCTGTGGCTCTTGCGCGATGAACATCGATGGCATCAACACGCTGGCCTGTATCTACGGCATGGATGAGGTCAAAACCAAAGTGGTGAAAATATATCCGCTGCCGCATATACCCGTGGTGAAGGACCTCATTCCGGACCTGACGCACTTTTATGCCCAGCATGCCTCGATCATGCCGTGGTTGGAGACGAAAACAAACCGGCCAGCGAAAGAATGGAAGCAGTCCATTGAGGATCGCAAAAAACTTGATGGCCTTTATGAATGCGTGATGTGTGCGTCGTGCTCAACCGCGTGCCCGAGCTATTGGTGGAACGGTGACCGCTATCTTGGCCCCGCGGCATTACTCCATGCCTATCGCTGGATTGTCGACAGTCGTGATGAAGCCACAGGGGAAAGGCTTGATGAGCTTGAGGATCCGTTCAAACTCTATCGGTGCCATACGATTATGAATTGCACCAAAACCTGCCCCAAAGGATTGAACCCCGCAAAAGCCATCGCCTCGATAAAGAAAATGATGGTGGAACGGCAGGTGTAACGGTATTTGGTTTTAGATGATCGTTTTAGGTTATGGCAGGAGGGTCAACTGTGCGGATAAAGATGCCGTTGTAGGTATTCTGACGAATGTCAGCTTTTGCTTATTGGCGCGAGATTGACTTCGACCCAAGAAGCAACGCTGCGCCAATCATGAAACCACCACCGATCCGTTCGATCCAGACACGTGCGCTGCCCTTGAACCGTTTGACAATCCAACTCGAACTCAGGCCATAGGTAGACAGAAAGAGCCCGTCCATGACGATGTAAGTTGCGGACAATACCAGGAACTGCGGCCAGAATGCGGCTTCGCTTGTGATGAATTGCGGGAAGAGCGCCGCGAAGAAAACAACAGCTTTCGGGTTCGCCGCGGACGTTAGGAATCCTTGGAGCCAAAGGGTTCGCAACGAAGCTCTCGTTCGTTCTGCAGGCTCTTCTGTGCCGTCCGGTTTAGCCCGTCGAATCATGCGGACACCCAACCAGATTAGATATGCGACTCCCACCCACTTGATGACGGTAAGGGCTGTCGCTGATGCCGCTATGATAGCGGCCAGTCCCAAACCCGCAGCCAGCATTTGCAAGGCGTTTGCTGAAAGGTCGCCTGCAGCGGTCGAGAGCGAACGCTTGAACCCGTGAACGCCACTATTGGTGAGCATCAACAACTGGCTCGGCCCCGGCGTGCTCATCAACGCCAGAACAGTCAAAACGTACAATGTCCAGGTTTCAATTAGCATTGGTTGGCAACCTCCCTTTCCGGCATTCTTACCTAGAACGAAACTCTTCACAAATTGAAAGTGCCTTCGCGCTGTGCATTCTGGGAAAACGGACATTGGCTGCGATGCGGAAAGTTGGAATTCTGGACTCAAACCAGA
>CAWUJT010000114.1:0-5758 GCA_963922715.1 uncultured Thalassobacter sp. | reverse complement strand
ATCCGTCCTCCCCGTAGCACAGCAATCTCGTCGGCAAAGGCGGCTGCATACCCGAGATCATGGGTTACGATCAGCGCTGCGAATCCTTCCTGTTCCTGCATGTCAGCAATCAGACGTGCGGTGTATTTTTGTGTGACAGCATCGAGGGCGGATAGCGGCTCATCAAACAAAACCAATGGCGGGGCGGCGATAAGAGCGCGCACGATACCCATGCGTTGTGCCTGCCCGATGGAGACTTGATCGGGACGCCGCTCTAGAAGATCGGGCTGTACTTCAAGGGCTCGGCAAAGCTTTTCCAAACGGTTTGCGTCCATGGGATGCTTTCCAGCCACAACAGGTTCCATAATAGAGCGCCAAAGCGACAGGCGTGGATTAAAGGCCGCGCGCGGTTCTTGCATAACAAGTGCGGGACGAGATAGTAAAACCGGTGCATCATTCCAAGACACGCTGCCCGCCGAACACTGGACAAGCCCGAGGATCGCGCCAATAAGGGTGGACTTACCTGCGCCGCTTTCCCCGACCACCGCCAGAGTACGCCCAGGTTCGAGAGAGAAAGAGACGTCCTTCAGCGTTGTTGAAACACCACGCCGGACATAGATATTGGCGACCCTCAGCATCGCAATTCCAGCCAATTCCGATGCGCGCAAAGGGCCTTTGCCGCCCGTGTTTCGGGTGCAGAGAGGAACTTCGGAGTTGGCGCATCCTCCACAATTTGCCCCGCATCCATAACCATCAAACGCGAGACCCGGCGCGCGGCGAGCCCCAGATCATGCGTGATCAGCAGGAGCGCTGTTTGCCGGTCTTTCAGATAGTCTTCGAGAAGGTCCATCGTCCTCGCTGCAACCACCGGGTCAAGCGCAGACGTGGGCTCATCCATGACCAAAAGGTCAGGCGTCCCGATCAATGCCATGGCAATGACGAACCGTTGCTGCATCCCCCGGCTCCAGCCCCAGGGACGTTTACGCAAGTCGCCATGCTCGATCTGAAGGGCTTTGAATAGCATCTCGCGGCGCGCATCGTCCGGGGCGAGGCCCAAAGCCTGCTCTGCTTCACGCCAATGAAATGTCATCCTACACAACGGGTCGAGCGCTTCATCCGGGCTCTGAGGGACATGAGCTACGTTTGACCCTTGCCCGCGCAAGGCGTCGACAAGCGTGTGCCCAAGGGTGGACTTGCCGGACCCTGAAGCACCGACAAGCCCGACGCGTTCGCCGGGTTTCAAGTCCACATTCGTGAGATAGAGGATGGTTCGGCCTGAGCGTTCGGCGCTCAGGCCATGTGCTTGGATCGTCATTCAGCGAAGCGCGTCTGGTGCGTGATCCAGTAATTCTCGCTCGGATGCACCTGATAGCCGGTCAGACCGGCACGCGCGACAACGGCTTGGCTGACGTGAAAAACCGGGATCAGTGGCACATCCGTAGCGATGATCTGCTGAACTTTATCGTAGATTTGCTCACGCTTGGCGCGCTCAAATGTGGTCTGACCCTCGACTAGAAGGGCATCTAGGGCTGGGTTGGCGTAATTCCCTGCATTTGACCCGCCGTCACTGGCCAACAGAAACCCAAGGATTGAGCCGGGGTCACCCTGTGGTAACATCACCCAGGCTTGCAGGAACATGTCGCCGTCACCGATTTTGAGGGCATCGTTGCTCGCACCATATTCGCCCACGCGTACGGAGGCCGCGATGCCGATCTGTTGCAAGAAAGCTTGTGTGATCTCTGCTGTTGGCGGAAGCGCTGCACGAGAGGCATAGGTCAGGATTTCGATTTCGAGTGGTTTGCCATCAAGCATCCACGTCCCCCCCTGCTTGACTGCCCCGGCTTCGGCCAGCAGCTCCTCTGCGCGCGCAGGATTGTAAGTCGGCGCAATGTCTGCAGCCCAGCTTTTGCCCGCCGGATAGATGGTTCCAGCCGGCACACCTCCTACGCTGGAAAGGACGGCCTCGACAATGCCATCCCGGTCAATCGCCAAGGATACGGCCTGACGGATCAGCGGATTTGCTAAGGGACCTGATGTCGTGTTCATCGAATAGAAATAAAGCCGCGCCGTTGGCGCCGTGAAACCCTGTGCACCTGTTTCCTGGATGCGTACAAAATCCGTCTCAGGGTAGTTAATCACCATATCGACATCACCTGCCTCAAAGGCCAGAGAAGCCGTGGCAGGATCTGGTGAGGCTACAACGCGCACTTCGTCAAATCCGGGTTCGCCCATGCGATAGTTGACGTTTGCTTCAACACGATAAAACTGTTCGGGAACGGCCTCCCGGAAGATATACGGCCCGGTAGCGTTGATCGGGAAAGCTTCTGACGGCGCGCCAAGGATAGCAACACCTGGATCAGATAGGCTCCATTGAAATGCTGCATTCGGGCTGTTGGTCTCAAAAACCACAACACGCTCACCATCTGCAGACATGCCCGCCAGATCAAGCACACCGGCGATGCGTTTGTTAAACGCAGGGTCCAACTCGTCCGAGATCGGAGCAATTGCGTCAATGACAGCCTGTGCCGTCACGGGAGAGCCATCGTGGAATGCCAAACCGTCGCGCAACGTCGCGCGCCAAGTCGTCGGCGCGGTTTGCTCAATGCTCTCTGCCAAGCGCGGGTAGAGGTTCAGGTCGTAGTCGATGCCCATGAGCGTTTCTGTGACACCTGTCTGGTTTGACATCCAACCATTGTAGCCTGCACGCGGGTCAGGAACCTCGGCCGTGGGGCCGAACGTAACGGAAATGATAAGCGTATCGTCCTGCGCTGCCGCTGGCATGGCGGTGCTAAGCGTTATCAAAGCAGAAATGGTTATACGGGTAAGAAATGACATAGAGGTCCCTTCAGATATTTGTGTTCAGGTTGTTGGGGATTGAAAAGCGGTCACATGCGAGAGTGCGGGTTTCTGCTTGTGACAGATCAGCATTCATATCCACTTCGCACATGTCATTGACGATGATCACGAGCCGACGCCCCTCGCGGTTATTGAGAACCCAATTAAAGAGTGTCATATCTCAAGCTCCGAGGAAACCTGTAAGTACAGTGACGGGGAGGCGGACATCTGACATCTATGATCTCTATCAATCATGTAACTTACTCAGTTACTAGATTAATGCAACACAAATACTAGACCAATGCAACACAAAAGGTTACATATTTGCGCCATGTCGGAGAAAGCTTACTGATGAAGCGGAATTCACGTTTGTCTCTTGCTCTTCACACCCTTGGCCATATGGCGGGTGATCCTCAGCAGATGCGCACCTCTGCAGACATTGCAGAACATGCAGGGACCAACTCGGTTGTGGTGCGGCGCGTGCTGGGGAAGCTGCGGGAGGCTGGCCTTCTTGTTTCGGAAAAAGGTCATGCTGGTGGGTGGCGGTTGGCGCATGCTCCTGAGGAGATCACATTGGCGGACGTTTATATGGCACTCGACGAGCGTCTAGTTGTATCCAGCCAAGATGAAGAAACACCAACCTGCTCTGTTGAATATATTCTACACCGAGCCGTGGTATCTGTATTGGAAGATGTCGAGCGCAGTCTTGTTGAGCGTTTAGCCCAAACCACTATCGCGGAAGTGCGCGAACCAAGCTCATCCATTATAAAATCTTCCCAACAACAGGGAATCATAAAACACAACACAATGCACGGTTTTTAGAGGCGTCCAATCGGATGAAGCGCGACCGGGCGATCCGGGCGCTGAACATGGCCATCAACCTGCGCACACCGCCTAAGGGCTGCACCCACTACACCGACTGAGGCAGCCAATCCTGCGCCATCACAGCTTCAAAGTGTCGATGAGCGGAACCGAAAACTGCTACTATAATACGGCCGTTTTATGTCGAGACCAACAGTCCACTGGATCGTTGGTTTTTTCCCTCCTCACTCCCTTCAAGACGATCAAGGCAGAACTGTTGTTGCTGCGATCCTGGCGAGCACGCCGCGACGCTGAGATAGCCATCTTCGAATATATCAATGGCGTCTACAATCCGCGCCGACAACATTCAGCCCTCGGCTGGAAAAGCCCCTTGGCCTATGAGAAAAGGACCGCTTAAATGAAAACGGGGACCGGAACAAAAACGTGAAAAGTCCAATACGTTATACATTGAAAGGCTGCACTTCTACCGTCATGTGCGAAAGCTCATCAATTTTGCACATGCGTTCTTTATAATGATCCGGAGGTTTTGGATCCGAGGATACTAAAGAAACGATTACTGCACAATGACCGGTGCCAATACGCCAGATATGAAGATCAGTAATCTGATCTCCATTGATCTCAATAGCTTCTTTTACTCTCTCTTGTAAGAGAGTTTCCGTTGGCACTGTATCTAGAAGAACGCTAGCAGTATCACGAATAAGTCCCCATGACCAACGGGAAATGACCAGTGTGCCAATGATGCCCATAAACGGATCAGCCCAAAACCACCCATAGCTGCGCCCCAGCAGGAGCGCTACAATTGCCAAGACAGAGGTCAAGGCATCAGCCAGCACATGAAAAAAGGCTGCTCGGAGATTATTGTCTTGGCCATGACTATGGGAATGATTATGCCCGTGATGGTGGTCAGAATGATCGTCCCATAAGAGCCATGCACTCAGCAGATTCACTACAAGACCAATGCATGCGACCAGGATTGCTTGTTCAAAATGAATCGGAACTGGTTCTACCAGGCGCATAAAGCTTTCCCAGCCGATGAGCAATGCAATTAGAGCCAAAATGATTGCACTTGCGAAACCGCCAAGATCACCTAATTTTCCTGTCCCAAAACTGAAACGGGGATTTTTTGCATGATGTCGCGCATATCTATAAACGAGTACAGTGATAAGCATCGCCCCAGCATGGGTAGACATATGCCACCCATCTGCAATAAGCGCCATCGATCCATACATATGCCCGGCGGCAATTTCGACGATCATTGTTATTGTTGTTAACGCAATAACAAACCAAACCCTAAGTTCATTTCTGTTATGGTTTGTACCTAGAAAAATATGATCGTGCGTAAATGTGGATATATCTCGATCATTTACATCCACTTTCTTTAGGTCAACCTTTGGACTCATTTTGGGCACGCCCTAATTTATAATCATGTATTTAGCGTGGTATGCTATTTATGAATTTTAGATACTGTAACAATCTATGTTGATCCTTTCAACCTAAAGGTAATATTTTTTAAATTAAGACTGTATTGTGGACAAAAGCTCAAGATGGCTCCTCAAATTAAACAGTACAGGTGATACGCTACAAAATGTCCCATTTTCTGGCAAAAGAGGATATTTTAGGCCTTTATCTGTATAGGCTCACTCATAATACCAGCCTTAGAATTACGTGGTGTTTTCCATGTGACTATGTCTCTGTGCAATATTCAAGCGGCAAGCACTGCGTCCAGCGTTCGCGCGACGTCCGTGTATCCTCAGATATCTTGATGTCAATCAGCGTTCATCTTGGCGCTGTGGTGCTGCTTAAAGATCGATCTGGGGAGCTCTTTTTGCCTCTTGAGCCAGGGCGGCAAAATCGCCAAGAGCGTCTTTCAAAAGCCCTGGATCATATCAACAGACGCTTCCCGCCCAAAACCGATGGCAAACGGATCATCACTGTTGGACCCAATCCGCCGCATCCTGGCTTCTTTGAACGGCGATAAAATACCAAATATCGAAGTTGGATACAGACATATCTACCATGCTTGCGCGGTCAACAGATGGTGCACCGCAAGCAAGGGCAGTGAGCGTGGAGAGAAATGGGGGAAAGAGAACTTTCCCCCACTCTTGATGCATGACAGAAATAG
>CAWUJT010000113.1:0-5991 GCA_963922715.1 uncultured Thalassobacter sp. | reverse complement strand
CAATCCACGGATAGTCTCTCCGTTGGCTTTGGCGGCGATCGTTACATATTCTATCAGTTCGACTTTGGTCCATTCCGACCCGTCAGAGAACACAATTGTTTCAATCGTGTCTGCCTCTGGGTTCATTTGATTGATGAGTGTGACAGAACCTCCACCTGGCAAGAGTATTTTCGCGTCGTAGTTTTCCGGCCAAGACAGCTCGATATCCTGTGGCAAGGCTTCGGTGAGAACCAGACGATCCGTCCCGGAGGTGTCGACAACCATATCATGGCCTTCGGCATAGTTGACGATATAGACGTCATCACCATCGCCGCCTTCAAGGCTGTCGTTGCCTGCGCCACCGCTAAGGGTATCCGCGTCTGCTGATCCCACCAAGAGATCATCATAGTCTGTGCTTTGCGCAAGCGATGCCGCGAAAAGGTCATCCTTAGACCAGCTTGTCCCATTGGAGAACCGCACCTCATCGATACCATTGTCAGATCGATATCGGATAACGATCTGATCGTCGGTACCTGCAAATGTCAGGAGGATATCATCGCGATCCTGGACGGGACGTGTGATGGTGATGTCTTCAGGTAGATAGCCATAGATCTCCAAAACATCCGCCGCTCCTGCGCTATCTGTTATGATATCGCGGCCATCGCCACGGGAATAGATATAGACATCATCGCCTGCCCCGCCCTCGATATCATCATCGCCCAAACCTGCAACAATCGTTTCGCCCAAGCGAGAGCCCGTGACATAATCGTCACGTTCGGAAACCTGGGTGTCCACAAAAGACTGCATGACGTCGGCCGTTGTCCACGTGGTCCCATCGCTGAATTCAATGATCGGAAGTGTCGTGACTGTCAGGCCATTTCGGATCAAAATCTGATCGCCAGAACTTTGGAAGTTCAGAATGAGATCATTGCTGCCTTCATAGGACCGCAACACCTCAATATCGGCAACCCCGTAATCAGGAAGGATAATCTTGGCGCCGTTCGGCGTGCCTGATAGTATGACAGTATCTATGCCATCCCCACCGTTAAACACATATTGGGTCTCAGGTCCCATCGTGATCTGGTCAGAGCCAAGTCCCGGTGCGATTTGGACAACGATATCATCGTCGCGCGCATCGATGATATTATCACTGTCATCCAGAGACGCTTGCAGCAGTTCGGTTTTCAAAGCCTCGATCGTAAGCTCCTCGCCGTCTGCGAACTCAAAGCGCTCCACTTCCGAAGCGCTGGAGCCGCTAACGCCATTTAAGACTGCTAAGACATCCCCCTCTTGTGAGAGCTTGACGATCAAATCTCCGTCAACAATGGAAAAGTCCACATGATCTCTCGTGACACCGGCCCCAAAGACAACTTTGTCGATACCGCCGGTTTCCGTGATCGCATCTCGGCCAGATCCAAATCCAAAGGTATAGGTATCATCGCCCGTGCCACCTTGCAGATCGTCAGAGCCTTCAAACCCATCTATCAGATCATCACGTCCATCAAAGCCGATAATCTGGTCTGCGCCGGAGGTGCCCAACACCATAAGGGTCTTAAAATCCTCGAGCGTCAGAACTTGACCATCGGCAAACAAGAATTCTTCAACGCTGGTTGACCCAAACCCGCCCGTGATGGTTAGCACATCTGTACCAGCGCCCAGATCAATGATCAGATCGTCACCAGAGCGCCGCAAGGCAATGTCTTCAACGCGGACCGCAGCGCCAAAGATGACGCGATCAATAATGCCCTCTTGGTCTTGTTGTTCTTCAATGCGATCAAGGTCATAGCCCGCGCCAAAGGCATAGGTGTCCGCTAGATTGCCTCCGATCAGAACATCATCGCCTTGCGCCCCATCAAGCACATTCTCTTGATCGATGATGCCTTCAATTCTATTATCACCACGGTTTCCACCCGCGATATTGAGCAAGGCTTCGACGTCAGCGATGGTAAAAGTTGTGCCATCGTCGAAATCGAAGAACTCAACCCCATCTGTCACATTGCGGAACTGATTGCGTATCCGTAGGTTGTCCGAATACCCCTCAATTGTGATCAAAAGATCATCGCCATCCTTTGTGAAGCGGATATTTTCAACTGTGACCCCTGGACCAAATTCAATGCGGTCCCCTGTTTCAGCGTCTTGGCCATCATTGCGGTTCGCCCAGGACGCACGAACTTGCGCATCTTCAATGGTATCTGCACCATAGCCGATATCAAACCGATAGATGTCACCATCACTGCCTCCGCGCAGCAGATCATCCCCCGCCCGCCCGTCAATGATTTCGCTAAAGTCGCTGCCCTCAAGTGTTTCAGATGCAGAGGTACCGATGACATCCACATCCTCAGGGTTTAAATCCGTGAAAATGATCGTTTGATCAGCAAAATCAAAATACTCAATCGCGTTGCCTTGCGCCTCTTCCCGATTATACTGGTTCTCAAGTGTGACGCGTTCGCCAGTTGCTTTGATCTCAAAAATCAAATCCCTCGCTGTGCGCAATATATTTACATCAGAAAAATTGATCCCATTAAGCTGAAGTCTATCTGTCTCTCCGCCTGCATCAAAGACAACATCATTGTCATAGCCTTCTTCATAAATATAAATGTCAGAGCCGTCTAAACCCTCCAAACGGTCCTGACCCAAACCGCCATCCAACACATCATTGGTGAAAAAACCATAAATAACATCATCACCATCGGTTTTGTCTGCATTGATGAATTCCTGAAGCATCTTGGTCCAAGACCAAATTGTTCCATCACCGAATTCAAACTCTTCGATCCGATTGGTGTATTGCAATGTTAATAAGCTATACTCAAGAAAATCCTGCAGGATCACACCGTCGTTTTCTGTGTTCTCCAGCCGAAGAGTCAGCGTGTCGTCTGTGCCTGTTCGTTCATATTCCAGATCTGTCCAACGAATATCATCTTCAAAAACCAACCGATCAGCAGGTGAGCCAAAGAGACCAAAGCTCTCAACATCCTGATCGTGGATCACATCCAATCCATCGCCAAGCCCGTATATATATGTGTCACCATCTCCGCGACCCGTCAGCAGATCATCCCCCGCGCCGCCGTCAAGTGTATCAGCCGTTAAGAAGCCATAAATGGCATCTTCACCATCCGTTGTCGCATTTGCAATCACGCGCTCAGTGATGTCTTCAAACTCAAGGGAAGATCCATCTTCAAAAGTGATTTGTTCGATGAGCGAGGGGCTGACATAATCAAAATTGTAATCTTCTGATAAATTTGTACCCGCTATGCCGTCGACCGCCGCAAAGAAGCCACCAAGGTTGAGCCGCAAACCGGCAAATTGGTTTTCAATCGTCACCTTATCGCCGGTTTCATTGCCATCTTCATCTAGGATAAAGATCTGGAGGTGATCACTTTCGCCATCGCGCTGCAGGCGCACATCGTCAGATCCAAAATCGCCATAGAATTGCAGCATATCAAAGCCGCCTTCCATGAATCCCATGCTTGGGGTCGAGGCATCACGATCACTGATCACGTCAATGCCGTCACCTTCACGGAAGATATAAACATCGCCGCCCAATCCACCAATCAAGTTATCGTTGCCGAGACCGCCCATCAGAACGTCGGTGGCGCCAGAACCAACAACTGTCTGCGCTTCATCTCGTGGCTCAGCCACTTCCATCGCAATTCGGAAATTATCCCACATCACACCATCGGCAAAAGCAATGGCCGACATTTCTGTCTTTTGTTGATCCCCCCAAATATTGACTGGATTAAGTTCGCCTAAGAAATGGTTCTTGACAGTAATTTGACCCTCATACCCATCCACTCTGAGGATCAGGTCCTGTCCATCGCGTGATGCATTGACTTGCTCTGACGTGGCCGACGTAAATCTAATTTCATCGCCGAGCGTATAATCAATGTCTTCGATCACATCGTTACCGAAATCCTGACCTATGAAGTAAATATCCTGCCCGTCACCACCACGATAAGTTTGATCGCCGGTTGAGACATAAATGAAGTCGTTCTGCGATGTCCCTGTGACTTCCGTTGCATCCTCTTCATGTGCGATCAGCAAGTCTTGATCAACGCGGAAGGTGTTCAAAATTGTTGGCAGATCAGCATCGATTGGGTGGTTTTCATAGGCTGGAAGAAGCATTTGGAAGACAAATTTCTGGTCGATGCCAAGAACGGCATTACCGATATTGCCCTCTCCGCTCATCTGATAATCGCCATAGAGTGTTGACAGGATGTCATTCCAATCCGCGAGATAAGCCTTTGCCTCATCGGCGCCGGATGGGGTCGTCTCAAAAATCTTTTCAAAGACCTCAACCAATTCACGGCCTGTGGTACTCGAATATGTATCTGCAACCGGATCATAGACTATCCCGGGAAAATATTCGGCCAACCCACCTTGGACAGCCATTTTGACCGCATAAGACCGGCTCGCAACAATCCATTGATCATACATGATATCAACAAGCGGCATCAGCTCCTGGATACCACTGACATAGCTGTCGCTCTCAAGGCTCGGATTGCCGCTGCCATCCACAGAATAAGAAATTACACCCGTGGTATTATTGACCTCTGCACTTAGCATAGCGGGCTGGAAATCAATCCCAACCAGAGATGTGGCAAAATGAAATTCACCTGGCGTGAAAAGCTCGACACGATATCCGCTGTCGAGGTCAGAATTCACCTCATCAAGTGTTTCAAAATCGATCTCGTAATTGCGTAAGTTAAAGTCACTGGCATCGCCGTTCTTGTGCTGAAGCTCTAACGCACGATCTAAATTGCGTGCCCAGACATAGAATGTGCCATCCTGATCTGTGACCTCAACGCTGTAATCGACGGCCGTGCCATCAATGACATATAGTCCAATCTGCTCGACTGTGATATTGGCATATTCATTGAATTGAATATCTTCCACACGCCATTCCTGACCCTCAGCAGTGTCCAGGCCTAAAATGTCATCTTTAGTCGGAGATGTGATCTCAATGCCGGTTTCATCCAAAACCGGCGCACCGCTCGCCAAGGACCAGCTCCCGTCATCATTTTTAACGCCATAGTCCAGCACAATCGCACGATCGTCGACAACCTCAACCAAGTAAGGCGTAGCATCTCGATGCAACAGCGCCTCTGCGCGGCTGGATGGAGAAAACGCTTGCTCAAGCGTCCAACTTTGAGAGGCCTCGGGTGATTGCGCCATAATATCTTGCAGTGTTGGGCGATCTATGGTGACACCATTTGCGTCTAAGACAGAGGCACCGGACTCCAGCACCCAATATCCGCCGGTGTCGTCCTCGACATAAATGCCGCGATCCACCAAATAGGGACCATGCCCATCATCTTGCGTCAGAACCGGCGTTAATTCGCGAGATGTTTCCAAGACTTGGGCCCACGTGCTGAGCGTGTCAGATATAAGAGCGCGTAACTCATCCAGGTTCGGCACAGTCATCAGTGCTGAGTCACGCGCGACAATCTCAGCAAGCTCGAAATCATTGGATTGCGCAATGCTCAGATCCGCAATGGTGCCAAAGCCTTTGAGCCCGATAATATCATCACCCAGCCAAGCGGCAGTCCCGGCTTCACCCCCAAACTTGGTCGCCACGGCATTAACGTCAAACACGGCGTCATACGCAAGGCTCTGAACCCCGTCGGCCCATTCAAACTGGATATAGTCATCCAAAAATGCCCCCTGAGGCGTTTCAACGTCCAACTCGGCCCGAGAAGACAAATCCAATGAAACAATCCCCAAATCCTCAAGGCCTGTCAGCTCACCTTCATCGCTCTCCCCATCTTGATCGAAATCCTGCCAGACCAGGAGATCTGTAAAGACAGCATCCAGTGCATCGATCTTACCATCACCATTGCTGTCATATTGCGCCAACTCATCAATGCCGGACACACCAACATTGCCAAAAAGCTCATTGATATCATCAATACGACCATTGCCGTTCTTGTCCAACGCCAAGAACCCGTCATCCGACGAGAGCCAGCCGGTCAGCTCCCGGAAACCATCGCCATTCCCATCGAAATAGACACCTTG
>CAWUJT010000112.1:0-6001 GCA_963922715.1 uncultured Thalassobacter sp. | reverse complement strand
ACCGTCTTTGAGCCAACCTTTTTGAACCCAGGGTTTTGAACGACAGCAGCCCTTCATGATCACTGCGGCTAATGCCTGGAAAAAGCCCAATGCACGAATACTACCGTTGTAATGAATGGCTGTTTTGCGAGAGCAGGCCCACCCTATGCGCGCCTGCTATATCCGTTGATTTAGATTCAGTCTAGCGCCTCACAAAGTCCAGAAGATCGGCGTTCACGAGATCGGGATGGGTGGCAAAGAAGCCGTGTGACAACCCCGGGTAGACCTTCAGTTCGCCGTTGGGCAGGAGCTTAACCGCTTTCTGGGCGGAATTGGCGATGGGGACGACCTGATCGTCGTCGCCGTGCATCACCAGTGTTGGCACATTCATCGCTTTCAGGTCTTCGGTTTGATCCGTTTCCGAAAAAACGGCGATACACTGATAATGTGCCGAAGCGCTTCCCATCATGCCCTGACGCCACCAGTTATTGATCAAGCCTTGGCTGACTTCGGCTCCCTCACGGTTGAAGCCGTAAAAGGGACCGGATGGCACATCGAGAAAGAACTGGGCGCGGTTGGCGGTAAGCCCGGCACGCAATCCATTAAACACCTCCAATGGGACCCCGTCGGGATTGGTGTCGGTTGCCAGCATTAGTGGCGGAATAGCTCCCAGAAGGGCGGCTTTTGCGACGCGGCCCGGTTCTGCCTTGGCGACATAAGCGGCAACTTCGCCGCCGCCGGTCGAGTGGCCGATGTGGATCGCGTTTTTCAAGTCAAGTGCTGCTGCAAGGTCCACCACATCGTTCGAATAGGTCGCCATATCGTGGCCAAGGTCCGTCTGATCAGACCGTCCATGCCCGCGCCGGTCATGTGCAATTACCCGGTATCCTGCCTCAAGGAAGAATAGCATCTGGTTGTCCCAGTCATCGGCGCTCAACGGCCAACCGTGGTGAAACACGATAGGTTGTGCATCGCGGGGTCCCCAGTCCTTGTAGAAAATCTGGGTGCCGTCACGAGTTTTAATGGTAGACATAATTGTATCTCCTTTGTTTTGGTTAAGCGGTTGCGCCGCGAGTGCGGCGGGCATCATTGCGAGCAACGTGGTTGCTGCACCAGTTTGCAAAACATTGCGTCTGTTCAATTCAAATCGAGAGTTGGTCATTGAGTCCTCGTTGCTTGTTTGATGACTCCAATGTTGCAATTCGCGCGACGATCTACGATTGTTAAAAATGACAAAAAGAGGGCCAAAAGTGACAACCACGAAAGTAAACCGGATCGCTGAAATCGGCCTGTTGATCTACCCCAACTGCCAGTTGTCAGCGATTTATGGACTGACGGACTTGTTCCGAATTGCGGGTGAATGGGCAGACGGAGGCACTCCGCGAAAGGTGCGGATCACACATTGGCGTACCGCAGATGACGGACCGCCCGTCTGCATCTGGGATACCGGGCCTGGCAAGCGACACCGGCTTGATTTCATCGTTGCCCCACCCAGCATCGTGATGCCCGAGAACATGCAGCCCATGCCACAAGAGGCTGCATGGCTAGAAGCGCAACATAAGGAGGGCAGCCGCATCTGCTCGGTCTGTGCTGGGGCATTCGTTCTGGCCGAAAGCGGTTTGCTACAAGGACGCCGCGTGACAACACATTGGGCCTTCGCCAAACAGCTTGCCGCGCGCTACGAGGACATTGAGGTCGCCGACCGAAATCTGGTGCTGGACGATGGCGACATAATGTCAGCGGGTGGCATCCTCGCTTGGATCGATCTTGGCCTGACTATTGTCGAACGCCTGTTTGGACGCAGTACGATGCTGTCAACAGCCCGGTTTCTGGTAACCCAGCCCCCGCGCACTACACAATTGCCTTATACCGAATTCATTCCAAATTTCGATCACGGTGACGCGGCCATATTGCGGGTTCAGCACCATATCCACGCCGACCTTACCGCATCACTGAAGCTTGGTGAACTCGCTGATTGGGCTCGTCTGGGAAAGCGCACCTTCATGCGCCGTTTTGCAAAAGCAACCTCGCTCAATCCGACCGAGTACATCCAGCAAGCGCGTGTCGCCAAAGCCCGAGGTATTCTGGAACTGACAAATCGCCCCATGGATCAGGTCGCCTGGGAGATCGGGTACAAGGACCCTTCTGCCTTCAGCAAGGTTTTTCAGCGCATTTCTGGTGTATCAGTCTCAGAATATCGCCAACAGTTTGGTGTCGCGCAAACTTGAACTCAATCGTTGGCAACATGCGAGAAGCGGCCATTGGCGCAGCCGTAGCGAAAGCCCGCTTCATCCGCATCTTACCAATTCGAACAATGTACAGCGAACGATCACTGCATTGTGCGTTCTCTTTGCGTTCCTCATAACCCCCATCTGTGCACGTTCGGGCCGGTTAGGCCTATTATCATATCCTTCATCTGCCGTCCTTTCCTTTGCCTGGCTTTCAACATCACATCATTGGCACATTACAATGCCGTTGGGATAGGACGGCAACCACACCATTCGATGGTGACTTTTCCGTGTTGCGAGATCCGCAACACATTTTTGTATCGGGATACTCAGCCCTGAATTATCTCTATTCCCAAGAGAAACGACATCAGACAGTCAAGCGGAGAGGTAGTATTCAAATGACACACTTGGAAACAGTAAAATCTGTCATCAGAGAGATCGGCCCCGTCATGCATTTGGCCGAGGTTGACGAAATCCCAAGCGAGGATCACATTACTTGGACCCTTGTTATTGATGAGAGCCTCGTTGTCTTTGTTGATTACGACCGTAGTGCCACATCTACACTTACGCTTTCAGTTGAAGTGGTTGAGTCCCCCGAAAACCCGCTAAAAGCTTTTGAAACTATCCTACTCTTTAACAATCAGTTCTTAAAAACTGGCGGGGCGCGCATGTCTCTAGATGAACCAGGCGGCAAGATAATCCTGATAGAGCAAATAGGAATTGAAGATCTAATGGTACAGACTCTCGCAAAAGCAGTTTCTGATCTCTTAGAGAAGCGTGACACCTGGAAAAAGGTGATCACTCATCAAGAACAGGAAGCAGAAGCTATGCTGCCTTCTCCCTGCATGGTATCGTCATGCCATATAGTAAACATCAGCAATGGAATGCTGCGTGGTTAGTCAAAACTCAAATAAAAAAGGATAAACAAAAATGCCGATAACAAGCCTTACTGGCCCCTCATCATTCACGCAGCTCTATCAACATTACACAAAGGGAGATGGGAAAGATGTTTGGAGTACGAAAACGCTACGATCTGATCCTACTGCTTCGGCAATGACACTCACATCAAAAACAATCTACACGCACACCGGTGTCTCTGGCATGGGGCAAAAAGCAGCCGCCGCTCGTGCTGATAAATTCGTTGCTGGAGCTGAAGTTATTAAACAACTTCTCATAAGTGAATTTCAAGGCGATGATGGCTCTGCAAGTAGTGTTTTAGGGCGCGCTGGCGAACGTTTGAAGAAAGATTTTATGACCAAAGGAATTACCAAAGGAGACCTTAAAACGATAAATGAAGAATTTGAACGGCAAAAGATAATGGATGCTTTTAAGGCGGTTAGTTTTCAGTCAAGTATGCTAGAAACTTTTTCAAGTGTCCCCTCGATGCGTGATTTTTTAACGTCTCCGGTCACATTAAAATCAACTGAATTTATGTCCTATCAAGAAAATCTTTCTGCAATTGGTATCTTCGGTATTTTGGCGAAAGTAGAGAGTGAAGGGCAAATAACACGCAAAGACGTTGATGATCTCAACGCTATGTTTAAGGCAGATGGTGGGATAGAGGGTGCTATATTCCACATCAACTACGTAGATGTTGGTCTAAATGATGATGTCGATAGAATATCTCTTAGTGATGATCAAAGGGCCAAAATTGCTGGTGGTATATTTTTAACTTTCGTAAATAAAAGCACTCAAACCGGAACTTATTGGAATTTAATCGCCACAAGGGATCACAGTTTTACCGCTCTTACTGATCGTTTCAATGAACTTTTTGAACCTGTTGGGGATTTTGCTGACTTTGACTCAGCTTTAGGATGGAAGTTGAAAACTGATCTTCCAGAGGAAGGGAAGTCTTTGCAAATAACAAATTTTCTCAAAGAACTCGAACAAGCATATATTGTCGGTACTCAAAGTAAACCTGTGATTAGCGAAATGATCAAACTCTACGAAAAATGGGAAAAATCTCTTTAACAGTTTGACTTGAGGCCTGTTCTCTCAAAGCGCAGAAAAAGAGAGGGATTCAAATAAGTTACGATGTATTCATCATGTTAGACTATGTTGATATCCGCTTTGTGCAAACCTTCGACCAGATGATCGGTGAAAGCAGAATCTGCAAATGGGAAGCGCGCTAAATAGAAGCGCTTCCAACTTGAAGGTGTGAAATATTGTTGCGCCGTGCGCAAAACACGCGCTTGATCCAAATTGCCAACCTGCGCCAGTGCCGCAAGTCGTATTGCCACGGCATCGGGAAATGGAGACCGCCGGAGATCAATTTCGTTCGCGGCCTCCTCGTATCTCTCTAACTGATAGAGGGCCTGAGCCGCGTAAACAGGACTGTACCAGAGCAAACCTGGCTCGTATTTTTTAGCTTTGCGAAAAAGATGGAGCGCTGCCTCCGTTTTCCCAAGAGCAAGATTAATAATACCGGTCCCTATCGTGTTCATTGTATCGTTTGGCGCAATCTCCAAAACGCGGCTTAATTTATCGTCTGCCATGGCGAAATCGCGATCAAAACATGCAGATACCGCGCTGAGCATGATCCCGGGATAATAATCAGGGTTCGAAGATTCCGCAGCTTCACTATATTTGCGTGCTGCGGTAAGCCGCACGGTGTCTGAAGGTTTCATGCTCCAAGAGACAAGTTCATGAGCACTAGCAATATGATGAAACCAATACGCATCGGGTTCCGCTCTCCGTAATCTTTCAAGTGCGGGTCTAATTAAAGATCCGCTTCCTGGAATCCCAATTGCTTCATGGGCAACCAAAAAATTTTCAACATTCGTTCGTTGATCTGGAGGAATTCGTTTTACACTGTCTACGATCAATCGTCGCAACTGATATGATATCGTCCAAGCAAAGTCCGCTGCAATCTCTTCCAGTTTGTTAACAAAATCATCAAATTTGAAACCATATTTGCGTGACAGGACAAGACGACCATTTTGCGCTTGTGCAATCTGGAGCGTAATATTACCTTCAAGTCCATTACAAAGCACAGAGCCATCAACCAAGTATTCACTTTCTCTCTCTGTGCGAACATAGTCAAATATAAAAGACTCTCCAAAATGAAGGCTCAATGCTCGGGTGAGTGTAGTACAAAGATCAATCTCTAGAGACTCACGAGATAAACTATGAAAAGGCTTTATCGTTATCGTCGGACGTGTTTGGGCAATCGTAAACTTATTTTGATTTAAGGTTTTGATAGGTGCTGTTGCATGAACAGACGGAAACAGCACTGATGCGAATTTAAGTTTGCCTTTTTCTTCGGCACCTTTGAGGTGGTTTAGAATCTCAGAGGCCAGTTTTAGAAACTCTATGCCTGCTTCTGTCAATTCTATGGGTGTTTCATTGCGATTTACGAGACTTGTACCAACCCATTGTTCTAAAGATTTGATCCGACGGCTGAGGCCTGAAACAGTAATATTACGTTCATGCGCTGCTGCGCCAAAGTGCTTGTGTTCGGCTAAACATATAAAATCACCAAGCGCCTTTATATCCATAGAGTAACTTCTAATCCCAACTAAATATGTAGCGTCAAGTTAATAACACATTTTAGAAACGAAAAAGCTTGGCTCTGTTGCAAACTTTTAATTAGCCAAGTACGCGCAAAGTGGGGTAAAAATGGCAAGATTTTAGGGATTGTTTTTGTCTGTAGACAAGTGGGGATGTTCCGTAAATTGTATCCCGTTAAATAGATGAATTGGAATATGCATGCAACAGATTTGGTCTGATGAAGAGCTACGGCCGCAGTGCGTTTGCGGCGGGATGGATGGTGTACGCAACGGGTGGCTGTAAGC
>CAWUJT010000111.1:0-6063 GCA_963922715.1 uncultured Thalassobacter sp. | reverse complement strand
AGTGGATCAGTTATTCCGTGTTTCCTTTATGTGGCCTTTGCGGCAAAAGCCAGGGTCTTTTCCTGTCAAAGAGCGCCTTATGGATTGCGGTTGAAGGCTTAGCATATAAATATCCCCAAAACACATGCAAAAGACCGATGACACATTCTGAAACCAAACAGCGCCTCGACAAATGGCTGTGGCACACGCGGTTTTTCAAAACCCGCACCTTGGCTGCTAAGATCGTGGCCGGTGGTCATGTGAAGGTCAATGCCAAGCGGGTGACAAAACCGGCAACACCCATCGCGCCAGGGGATGTTCTGACGTTTGTGAAAGGTTTGCGGGTCTTTGTGATCGAAGTCGCGGGCCTGCCCTCGCGGCGCGGCCCCGCCACTGAAGCTATGGCGCACTATATTGACCGCAGCCCGGAACGCCTTGCCAGCTTAAGCCGTGTCGGCCCCAGACCAACAGGCAAAGCGCGCCGCAGGTGGGATCAGATGCAGCAACGCGCTCTTGAATGATTTTAACGCACACAGTAGAAAATCTTAAACGACCAAGGAAATTTCTATGACATATGTTGTGACGGAAAATTGCATCGCCTGCAAATACACCGATTGTGTTGAGGTTTGTCCCGTCGATTGCTTCTATGAAGGGGAAAACATGCTTGTGATCCACCCCGATGAATGCATCGATTGCGGGGTGTGTGAGCCAGAGTGTCCGGCAGATGCCATTCGTCCCGACACAGAACCCGATATGGAAAAATGGGTTGAATTCAACCGAAAATATTCTGAACTTTGGCCGGTTATCGTGACTAAGCAAGATCCGCTGCCGCAAGCCGACGAACGGGACGGAGAGGCTGATAAGCTCAACAAATATTTTTCCGAGCAATCCGGCAGGTAGACGCACCGTTGATTCGCGCCTGCATTTACCTGTTGTAAAAAGTTCATTGGAATTAAGTCTCTGTTATACAACACATAAGCTTGTTCTTTATGAAGATTTCACTCAGCGCCTTAAATGTGATATAAACTTTTTTACATAGCTGCTGCATGCTGGGGAGTATTGTCAGCCTTAACAATAAATTGACCCGTATTAACATTCAGATTGTGGATACGCGATTTTATTATGACATGTGGCTGTGTCAGTGATTGAAAGAGAGGAATTCGCCTGTGAAAAAACCAAAACAAGATTTTCGCCCTAATGATTACGTCGTGTATCCTGCCCATGGTGTTGGTCAAATCGTGTCGATTGAACGTCAAGAGATCGCTGGGCTTGACCTCGAATTATTTGTGGTCTCCTTTGACCGCGACAAAATGACACTCAGAGTGCCGACACACAAAGCCAAAGATATCGGGATGCGGGCCCTCAGTTCCCCCGATGTGTTGGACAAAGCGATGAAAACGCTGCGTGGCAAAGCCAAGGTGAAGCGGGCGATGTGGTCTCGCCGTGCGCAGGAGTATGAGCAAAAGATCAATTCAGGTGACCTTGTATCAATCGCAGAGGTTGTGCGGGATCTCCACCGCAATGATGAACAGAGGGAGCAAAGCTATTCTGAGCGTCAACTCTATGAAGCTGCCCTTGAGCGGTTGACACGCGAGGTTGCTGTTGTGAATGGCATTGATGAGATCGGCGCTGCAAAACACGTCGATGAGGTCTTATTGGCGCGCGCTGCTTAAGAAGAGCTAACTTTTGTAAAAACGCCCCTTGATGGGGCGTTTTTTTAATTCAATAACGCTGCTGCCGTCAGTAATACAGACATTTCTGTTACCTGCTGCGTCGCCCCTAGGCTGTCGCCTGTTTGGCCCTTGATCTTGACCTGCATCAGCCGCGCACAAATCAAAAGGGCGATACCAAGACCCAAAAGCGCCCATGGCAAGACACATAATATCGTAAAGATGCTCAGACCTGAGGCAATGGCTGTTGCTGTCATGCTCGGTGATCCGACACCAGCCGACAGACCATCGGTGCGGGCGGGGGGCAAGATTGACATCAAAACGGGCAGACTGCCCCGGCTTGCCGCAGCTGCGACAGGGAGTATCCAAGGTGCATGAGATAGCAATGCAATGATCGCCATCCAACGCAAACCAACGCTGAGGATGAGGGCCAAAACACCATACGTCCCAATGCGGCTGTCCCGCATGATCTCAAGTCGTCTTTCCACCGTCCAGCCGCCCCAAAAGCCATCCGCCGTATCGGCCAGCCCATCTTCATGCAGCGCACCTGTCAAAAAAATGCCAAGTGTCAGCGCCAGCCCGGCAGCAATCTCAACTGGCAACTCAAGCCAGAGTAGGAAACGCCCCAAGCCCATGACACACAGACCTACCGTAAATCCGACAATAGGATAAGCCCAAACGGCATTGGGACGTTTGTACGCGATGTCACTTTTCACCGGCAGCCGAGTTAGCAGAGTTGTCGCAGACAAGATATCTTGATGCAGATCATGCAGTTTCATCTTTCCGTCCCCGACCCAGTGTTCTAAACATCCCTTAACAGGACATGAAATGATAAGCGAGAGCGCGGACATGATCGAAAGTTACCAGGCGTTCATGGCACATCTTGATCAAGCCACTGGTCCTGATGCGCAGGCAGCCAAGGCGGCGGCCGCTCACAACGCGCGGCTGACAAAGCCGCCTGGGGCGCTTGGCAGTCTTGAAGATTTGGCCATTTGGTATGCGTCTTGGCGTGGCACGGAACAACCACAACTGACCAACCCTCAGATTGTGATTTTTGCAGGCAACCATGGTATCGCCCGCCATGGCGTCAGCGCGTTTCCCGCAGATGTTACAGAACAAATGGTTGCCAACTTCCAAGCAGGAGGGGCAGCCATTAATCAGCTTGCAAAGCTCAATCAAGCGACACTCCATATCTGCCCGCTCTGGCTTGATCGTGCAACAGCGGATTTTACCCAAGGGCCTGCAATGTCAACTGCAGACTGCCTTGCCGCCCTTCAAACAGGTTGGGACGCTGTGCGCCCAGATAGCGATCTTCTCATTGTTGGTGAAATGGGGATCGGCAACACCACCGCCGCTGCAGCCATCGTTGCTGCACTTTTAGGTGGCACAGCCGCGGACTGGGCCGGGCGTGGGACCGGGGTGGATGACGGGGGCCTTTTGAGAAAACAACAGGTCATAGATCAAGGGCTTGCCGTCAACACCAGCCGTGCGCCTTTAGACGTCTTGGCTGCCTTTGGGGGATTTGAGATTGCTGCCATGGCTGGTTCGATGGCGCGTGCGCGTAAAATCCGTATCCCGGTTGTTCTAGATGGGTTTATCTGTTGTGCCGCAGCGCTTGTTCTGCACAAAATAAATCCACAGTCTCTGGACCATGCTGTTGCAGGGCATTTATCTGCAGAAACCGCGCATCGACGCTTGTTGCAGGCCATTGACAAAGACCCTATCGTATCTCTTGGGTTGCGCCTTGGGGAAGGGTCAGGGGCAGCACTTGCGCTTTGTGTGCTCAAAGCGGCTTTGGCTTGTCACTCGGGTATGGCAACATTTGAACAAGCCGGCGTTTCAGATGGGTAATACGATAAAGCTCGTAAACCGACCTTTTGACACGCTGAAACCGGGGGATTTTTCCGAACTGTCGCGTCTGGTGACGGCTGATGACCTGTATGCCTTTGCGGCAGCCTCGGGGAATTTTAACCCAATGCATTTGGATGGGATAGAATTCTCTGGTCTGGACAGAGCAGAACATGTCGCGCCCGGAATATATGTGGCCTCACTCATTTCTGCCGCCATTGGCATGAACCTGCCCGGCCCTGGCACGCTTTATCAAAACCAAACGGTCCAGTTTCATACCCGAGCACACATCGGAGATACGCTGATTGCCCGGGTTGAAGTGCTTGAGAAAGGCCCTCAACATAATGTCCGGTTGGCAACAACTGTGCGCAGAGCCTCTGACGACGTCTTGATCCTAAGTGGCGAGGCGACGGTTTTGGCCCCTTCACACGCGTTTGAGCGCGATCATGTTGAGATACCAGGGCTGATCGTGCAGCGACATCGTCATTTTGAACGTCTGCTCGATCAAGTGCGGGATTTGCCCCCTTTGCCCACAGCTGTCGTCTGTCCAGAAGAGCCCAAATCGCTCGAAGGTGCGTTGGCTGCCGCAGAACAGACATTGATCGCCCCGATCCTGATCGGCAGAAAAAATGCTATCGCAGAAGCCGCCCAGAAAATTGCGGCGGATCTGAGCGGGTTTGAGATGATCGACACCGCGACCCCGCAAGAGGCCTCTGCCTTCGCGTGCAAATTGGTGCGTGACGGACGTGTTGCTGCGGTTATGAAAGGGCATTTACATACCGATGATCTGCTCCGACCGATGCTCGATAAAGCCTACGGCTTAAGAGTGGGGCGGCGGTTCACCCATATCTTTGTCATGGATGTCCCAGGTCAGCCTGAGCCCATCTTGGTCAGCGATGCGGCGATCAACATTGCCCCGGATCTGGCCACAAAGGTCGACATCTGCCAAAACGCGATTGATGTTGCCCGCGCCTTGGGCATGGAGGCACGGGTGGGCGTTCTGTCCGCCGTGGAAACCGTGACCCCGGCGATTCAATCTTCTATCGATGCGGCTTTGCTGTCGAAAATGGCCGAACGTGGCCAAATCAAGGGCGGTGTGGTTGAAGGGCCGTTGGCGATGGACAACGCCATCGATATCGGCGCGGCCCGCACCAAAGGCCTGGAAGGGGTGGTGGCCGGTCACGCCAATATCCTTGTGGTACCCGATCTTGATGCTGGGAATATGGTGGCCAAACAACTGGCCTATATCAGTCATGCCGAGGGCGCAGGCCTGGTTTTAGGGGCCAAGGTGCCGGTCATTCTGAACTCCCGGTCTGACTCTGTGATGTCGCGCCTGGCCTCTTGCGCGGTGGCTGTGTTGTTTGATGCACAAAAGGCGCCAAAGTGATGCAGGCGCTTCTGAGTATCAACGCAGGCTCTTCCTCGCTCAAATTGGCGCTTTACGCCTTTTCTGATCGGGCTTTACTGGCCAAAGGGCTGGCCGATGAAATTGGACCAAACGGACGCTTGACGTTAAAAAACTCTCAGGGTGCAGAGTTGCCGGTCGTGCAAGCCGATTTGACGACGCATGAAGGCGCGCTGTCTGCAGCGTTCGAAGCCCTGCGGATGGACTTTCCAGATCTGAGCCTGCGCGGGATTGGCCATCGGGTGGTGCATGGCGGGGCTGAGTTTTCTCAACCGTGTTTCGTCACACCGGATGTTTTGACCAAGCTTTCCACGTTTTCCGCTTTTGCGCCGCTTCACCAACCGCACAACCTGAACGGCATCAAAGCCGCAATGGCCGCTTTTCCAGATGTGCCCCAAGTGGCGTGTTTTGACACCGCCTTTCATCGCAGCCAAGCTTGGGTCCAGCAAACATTCGGCCTCCCTCAAAGCTATTATGACGGTGGCTTGCGTCGGTATGGATTTCATGGCCTCAGCTATGATTATGTTCTATCGGCCCTTTCTGAACAAGCCCCGCCGCTTGCAGGTGGGCGTCTTGTGATTGCGCATCTTGGCAATGGTGCCTCTATGTGTGCTGTAAAAGAGGGACGATCCTTTGCGACCACAATGGGATTTTCGGCCCTCGACGGATTGCCCATGGGTACGCGATGCGGTGCCATAGATCCCGGTGTTTTGCTGTACTTGATGGATCAAGGAATGGGTGTAGGGGCACTGACAGACCTGCTTTATAAGAAGTCTGGTTTGCTTGGGTTGTCAGGAATTTCCAATGATATGCGAACGCTTGAAGACAGCCCTGATCCCAAAGCCACCCAGGCCATCACCTATTTTATTGCCCGCTGCCAACGCGAAATTGGCGGGTTGGCCGCTGTTATGGGCGGCCTTGATGCGCTTGTCTTTACCGGCGGGATTGGAGAACACGCCGTCGACATCCGTGGAAAAATCTGTGCGCCGCTTGAGTTTCTCGGGTTAGCGATTGACCCTGCCTTAAATGAAACTGGTTTAGGCGATATTTCATCCCCAGACGCACAAGCGCGCGTATGGGTGATCCCCACAGATGAAGAGCGTGTAATTGCAGAGCAAACAGGTGCTTTGCTCTCTTGATTGTCTTGCCCAGAGATTATAT
>CAWUJT010000110.1:0-6480 GCA_963922715.1 uncultured Thalassobacter sp. | reverse complement strand
GAACTTCATTAAGGCCGAATGTCTTCTGCAACGGGCTCAAGCCGATAAATATCAAAGAATGAGCCAGAAACATGGACGTTTCCTAACGCAGACACGTTTGGTCGATCATCTTCGGGGTCGAACATAAGCAACGCATGAGTGTAAAATTCCGGCCAAATATGTAGTGGGCTACCCTCATCGAATATTGGGTTCTCCCGGTTTTTTGCGTCAAGGATGTGTAAAGGTAAAGGAGCAGGCTGAGTGTGGTCGCGTATGGCATATTCAGCCCGCGGTGAAAGTGAATTTCCACCCGTGAACATACCCCACCAATATACGCCTTGGTCACGTAAAATGTATGATGTAGAATGAAAGTGCAAAGTTGTTGTAGAGGAATTGCCATCTTTGAACACCAGTAAACGATCTGTAGGTTCAAGAAAGTCAGCAACCGATCTCAACTCCGCGACTTGCTGATCATGAACTTGCCAGTTCGATACGATCCAGCTTGTCTTTATGCCTACAACAATGAGTATAGTGCTGGTGAAGGCCAGCAGAGCTTTCGTTGAAAGCTCAACGCGGGTGCCCGCAATGATCAATGCAGCGCACAAAACCGGGAAACGAATATTTGAAAAATAGACGCCTGCCAGATTAATTGGTGCAATTAAAGCGACAAACAAAAGAACGGGAATGATTCTTTTTACCCTAGGATCAAGTATAATTTTTCTATTGTTTGAGTGCATCCATCTGATTGTCAACAAGAAGGTAGTAACACAAACCACTACAATAATCAGCGAAGCGTTCGGCCTAATCTTGTCACCAAATCCAATAAACGGGGATATCAATGTCTTAAATAGAGTAGAGAGCCCACCGTGAGCAAAGGTAGACACGCTAACCCCATTTGAGGTTTGTAGTGCAGAAAGTAGATGAATTGTAGGGAAAACAGCTATGAGGATAAGAAGACATGATGTGAGAATAATTGAGCGCCATTCAATACCCGTCGTTTTTTTTGTCCAAAGTTTTTCCAATTCTAATAAAACGATTACGAGAAATAAGAATGCGAATGCATAAAGATGTAATACATAAAGACCAACGGCTAATGGCCACAGCGCCAAAAGGCGAATAACCTGGTTGCGATTCGCTAAGACGAACCAAACGGCAAGAATAAATAGGGTTATTGGAACAGCAAGAATAAAATTCTCAAATCCCCATGACCAAGCCATGTGGTGCATAATCAGACCAGAAATAATAGGCCAGATGGAGAGTCTTCGCCAGATCGCCCAATTTAGAACAACAGTCGCTAGAACTATACCGAAACTTGATACTTGGATGAGAACCTTCTGAGTGATCTCTATGTTCCAACATGCAATGTCGAGTGTATGAATAAGGTCACTGGTAAGATTTGGAACAATCCTGAGATTGTATTCATAATATTGACCGATGAACTCTGCCCCTGGTGCTGCGCATTGCAACGCATGGCGTACAAGATGATTAGGCCAATCAATAAGTGGGGGTGTTTCAAATCCCCAAAGTTGTAAATTTATGAGGAGCAAGGCAAATAATGCACCTGCAAGGACACTGCACTCAACCCAATAAGGCGCTTTTGATATATTCCGATTAAACATTATTGATCAAAAATTACATGGCGTTGGTATATGAACAGAGCAAGGGCTACCCCCACGATCGCACAGAACTGTGCAATTTGGTGTGGAATATCCAGCCCGCGATAAAGCCCCATAAGCAAAGCAATCTGCACAATATAACCAATAAAATACCCAACGCCGAAAAGAAGTTTCCGCTTAAAATCAACTTTGCTGGAGCGGAAAGTTAATCGCCGATGTGCTATGAGAGAAAGGGGTATGCCCATAAAAAACACAAGCGTTGAAGAAAAGAGCGGCGATAGGCCCCATTCTGCAAAACACAGATAGACACCATAAAGGCCAACATTCAACGTCACGCCAACCAAACCATATCTGGTTAACTGACTCAGCCAACTTATTGGATGCAATGACAGAGTCAGCATGGTCTCCTAAATGTAAGCTTCTGTGGAAAGATAAGCCTGTTCCAACGCCAACAGATCTTTTTTACGGCCTTTTAAACGACGTGCTGGACAGCCCGCATATATGCTCCAGGCCGCTGTCGATTTAGTGACCAAAGACATTGCACCAACTGAACATCCGTCTGCCACGTCTACGCCAGGTAAAATAACACTGTTGGTTCCAACAATCACATGGCGGCCAAGACGGGATGATTTCTTTGTCTCCTGCTTATATTCGGCAGGCACAGTTGGCCCTGTCATTGTCTGACCAGAATAATCGTCGCTCTGGCTCATGATTTTTACCCCATAGGCAAGCGTAGCAAAATCTGACAGTTCTAAACCTGGTGTGCCACCGGCAATATGGCATAAAGCTGAAATCATTACATTTCGACCCATAGTAATTTTACCCGATAGTGTCGAAAAATCATCTATTCGACAATTGTCGCCTAGGACTATGCGGTCTGCATTATAAATTGCAGCTTTATCACTGATTTTCACGTTCTTCCCCAGCCGTGCAAAACCGAAAGCCTCAAGATCAGTTTGGTTCAAATACCCCATTATATCACTCTGCTGCCGAAATGCTGGTATAGTTGGAGGATTGATCGCTAAAAATCTGTTCCTCCGAAGAAATATCAAATCCCAAACGTTCACTCACCACATAACTAGGACGCAGCTTTACCTCATCCGAGATCCGTCCGACATAAATCCCGACCATCCCAATCATAACCATCTGAACGCCACCGATAAAGTAGATGGAGACCATAAGACTTGCCCATCCTTCAACGGAATACCCAAAGAAGAGAGCGCGCATCAGGATAATAAATCCAAAAAGCAATGAACACGCCGTGACCAGAAGACCGAAGGACAACGTAAGGTCCAAAGGCTTCGTGGAAAATGACAAAACAATATTCTTGGCAAAGCGGAACCGTTTGAGCAGATTATAGGAGGGCTGTCCGGCGAACCGTTCGCCATGCTTTGCCTCAATGCTTGTGCGGGGAAAACCCAACCAATCGACAAGCCCCCCATAAAATCGTCCACTTTCGGAAAATTCTTTATAACGGTTGAGCACATCTCGAGAAATGATCGAGAAATTGCCGTGCGCGCCATTATAATTCGTACCAGTCAAACCGCGCAAAGTGCGATAAAATATCGATTGCATCGCCATATAGAGCTTACCCTCAGGTCGATCTACTCTTTCGACAAACACAACGGGATGACCCTCTTGGGCTTTCGCATAAAGTTCAAGAATAACCTCTGGCCTATCTTGTAGATCACCGTCCATAACAACGGTCCAATCCGCATCAACGGCTTCAAGACCTGCCGTGATGGCTGTGTGCTGACCAAAGTTCCGTGAGAGGCGAATACCGCAAACTCGCCCATCTATGTGCGTGTGGGCAGACACTTTCTGCCAAGTATGGTCTGAAGAGCCATCATCAACGATGACCACACGAAAATCCAACGTAATCGAGCTGAGTGTTTTGACCAAACGATTGATAAGCTCATCAACATTTCCGAACTCATTTAATACAGGAACAACGCAAGCAATGTGGGTCATAGTGCGCATCCTCTATAAAAGTCGTCCGTTTAGCTCTACCTCTTGGAGGATTGACTTTGCTTCAAGCAAGTGGCGGTACCACCCTACGGTCGAGCAGCGCGGACCGTTTTCAATACGCCCCAGTTTCAGTGCTTCGTAGATTTCTTTGACACCATACTCGATATCAAATTCCGCCTTAAAACCCAGGTCCCGTTTAAGTCGGCTACAGTCAACAGCATAGTTGCGACGATCAGGATCGTCAGGGGCCACTTGAAGCTGAATAGGAAACGGAAGAACTTCTCTAATAATAGCGGCAATTGTTTTCACCTGGAAATTTCCAATTCCTACATTGTAAGTTTGTCCACCAACCACGTCTGGGTCTGCTGTTGCAAGGGCGATCAACGCACCACAGACATCTTTGACATGCACAAGTGGGCGCCACTGCCGCCCGCCGCCCATGATCGTAATTTGACCGTTTTCGAATGCTGAAAGTGTCATTAGATTGACCACAAGGTCAAACCGCATTCTATGTGACAATCCGAACACCGTTGCATTGCGCAAGGCGCAAGTTATAAATTCTGGTGTGTTCATACCTAGAACGGTCTGCTCACATTCATAATTCGACTTGGCATATACGCTCAAAGGGTTAGCCGCGCTGTTTTCGTCACATACACCGTTTTTTGATGCCCCATAAATTGAACAGGTAGAAGACATAACGAAACGCGCAACACCGGCAGCTTTTGCGACCTTTGCCATATGTCGCCGCCCCGCAGAGTTGATTGCCCAAGTTAATTCAGGATCTAAATCGCCGGATGGATCATTTGACAAAGCTGCAAGGTCAATGACGATATTTACACCCTTGAAATCAGTTTCATCAGCATCGCGTATGTCCTTCTTGACAAGACGCAGGTTGGCTTTTTCTGATTTAGACCCATCTAACAACGCGGACTCGCCAAAGAAAAAGCGATCAAAAGCGATAACATGTGCCCCCTTCCGCAACAGCATGTCTGTAAGGACACAACCAATATATCCTCCAGCACCTGAAACAAGGATCGTTTGTCCGAGAAGTTGTGTATCAGTCATGAAATATTCCTATATTCCTTTGCCTCATCCAAAGCAGTGAAAATCGATTGAACAACAGAGATCACGCGCGCTTGCTCTTCACTTGCAAGCCCGGGGAAAAGCGGCAGGCTCAGGGTACGTTCTCCCCAGTTATAGGCATTAGGTATTGCGGTCTTGAGAATTTGATATTTCGCGTCGTAATACTGCATGGTATGTACAGCACGGTAATTGACCGTGGCGCCAACCCCAGCCGTGTTAAGCGCATGCATCACTCTGTCTCGTGCACCTAGCGGGGCACCCACCGCAAAAAGGTGATGTGCCGAGACACAATGATCCACATCAGTTATCAATGATAAAGTCGGAATTGTTGCGAATGCTTCCCGATATCGCTGAACCAGCTTTTCACGAATTTCTCTGCGCGTTTCAACGGATCTAATTTGCTCTGGCAACAGTGCAGCAAGGAGATCGGGTAAGTTAGCCTTTGTCCCCAATCGCTCCATCTTCCAATGCCGATAGAGCGCACCTTCGAACCGACGGTCAGCCCCTGCACTCATCCCATGCAAAACGGTCTGACGCACCTCCGCCATAAGAGCACTATCGTTGGAAATGATCGCACCCCCTTCACCGCACGTAACATTCTTAGTCGCATAAAAAGAAAATATGGCCACGTGAGAATGCGCTCCCGGACGCTCTCCTACAAGCTGACTTTCGAATGCATGGGCACAATCCTCAATGACAAATACATTTGGACCAACAATCTCTCGCAAGCTTTGCATATCAACCATTTGGCCATAAAGATGCACTGGAATTATGGCTCTTGTCCGTGGCGTCAACGCACCACGCACTGCTGAAAGTTCAATAAGTTGTGTTGCAGGATCAACGTCAACAAAGATCGGCTTTGCCCCAACCAATTCAACAACATTGGCAGTGGCGATAAAAGTCATCGCAGGGACAATAACCTCATCCCCTGGTCCAACCCCTAATGCTAAAAGTACTGCGACCGCACCGTTTGTCCAACTATTCGTTAACTTCGCATGCGAGACGTTAAAAAAATCGCACAGTTGTGCCTCTACATCCCTTCCAACCTGTCCAGACGTCAAAATCGGTGAAGCAAGCACGTCACCGATCTTGTCACAATCAGACCGATTCAGTGAATGTCGAAAGAAAGGAACAGACTGCATTGTTGAAAACTTAGTTGATTTTAACGTCGTACTTTGCTCAGACATGCCTTAAGCTCAAAAAGCTAATTTATTGATAAATATTGGTTATATTTCAGCTTCTTTTGAAGCTTTATTTGTTTATTGAATATTTTATATTGGCAGAATAGGGCGTAAATATGGCAAGACTTGATCAATACAGATGTGGTAAGAATCCTTGATAATGTAAGCGCCTTCTGAGGGTGTTTCTGGCCATGTTGGGTTTGTTGTTAACTTGCATTCAAAATTGACCCCCCCTGTTTTGTTAACAAACCGCGTTTTGGTGCGGGCGAGGTCCTGTCAGACGAATTTGAACTCGTCTCTGTTAGGCCAATGACTCTGTTCTTTATACCGCACCAAGTTCTCACCACTAGGGTAGTTTACGGCTCAATGCAAAAAACCACTTTAAGAAAAATAAGGCGCTGACTTCACTATACTTTTTACAATCAAACAGTTGACGGGGAAGTCTATTTTTAAAATCATGTAAAATATTGTTATTTAGAGATAAGGAATTCCTTAGACCAGATGAGCGTTTTGCTACGGGCGTCGTGTCTGTGTTTTTCTCGGTGAACAGAAACTGTTCAAGGGAGAAAACGAATGAGTAGAACGCTGTATGTGGTGTCTGGAGTTGGAGTTGGAGTTCCCCCGGTTTGGTGGACACATTTTAACTTTGATGA
>CAWUJT010000109.1:0-6506 GCA_963922715.1 uncultured Thalassobacter sp. | reverse complement strand
GCCGCGCGCCGGAAGCGGGCGTTCATCCGGCGGGCTTGGAACTCCCCACATACGGAGCATGAGCTGATTTCGCGATAGGTGTTTTGTCCCGGCAACCAGACCTCAATGTCATGGGTGCGCCGGGCGCCAAATCCCATATCGCCTGTACACAGCACAACTGTGCGATACGGCAAACCCAGACGTTCCAGCACCGTCTCGGCACAGCGGGTCATGCGGTCAAGCTCTGCGCGGCTGTCCTCGGGGCGGGTGACAGAGACCATCTCAACCTTTTCAAACTGGTGATGGCGCAGCATCCCCGCAGTATCGCGCCCGGCAGATCCGGCCTCGGACCGAAAGCATAAGGAATGGGCGGTGTAGCGGCGGGGCAAATAATCGGCCTCTAGGATATGTCCAGCCACGATATTGGTCAGCGTGACTTCGGATGTGGGAATCAGCCACCACCCATTGGTGGTTTGATAGCTGTCTTCGGCGAATTTCGGCAGTTGGCCGGTTCCTTCCATGGCTTCGTTGCGCACCAAAACAGGGCCATTGACCTCGGTCAACCCGTGTTCTGTGGTGTGCAGATCAATCATAAACTGCGCCAGTGCGCGATGAAGGCGCGCCACCGCCCCAGACAACACCACAAAGCGTGATCCAGACAGTTTTGCAGCCGTCTCAAAGTCCATCCCCGCTTTCACGCCAGCAAGCTCAAAGTGTTCCTGCGGTGTGAAATCAAATATCCCAGGCGTGCCCCACCGGTTGATTTCAACATTGTCCGCTTCATCGACACCATCGGGCACATCATCCATTGGACTGTTTGGCAAACTCATAAGGAGATCGTTCAAAGCGGCATCTTTCGCTTTGGCCTCTTCTTCCAACTGAGCGATTTCGGTCTTTTTCGCCGCGACGATGCCCCTTAGACGCTCAAACTCGGTCTCATCGCCCTTGGCTTTGGCCGAACCCACGGCTTTTGAGGCGCTGTTGCGCTCTGCCAAAGCGGCCTCAGCGGCGGTGATGCAGGCACGGCGCGCGGAATCAAGCACCAAAACCTCAGAGGACATCGGGGCTTCCCCCCGGCGCTCTAAGTCGCGATCAAAGGCTTCGGGATTGTCTCGGATGGCCCGAATGTCATGCATAGCTTCCTCCTGTCTTGCTCAAGCTCTTGCCATCAAGAATGCGGTTTGAAAAGATTGCTTATGGAGAGAAGCGCCTAGAGACCTCATTTTTATCGATTTACACGCTCTGAAACCCTCTGTTACAGTGGCGTGACAGGCTATCCTGTTGATGCTACAGTGCATCATAAACAGCACGAAATTGGAGGAGACCATGCTGACATTCAAACTTTGCCGACGCACATTTGTGGTGGCGACAGCGGCTGCACTTTCTTTAGGGGCACCGGCTTTTTCCGGCGGCCACCAGGTTGTCGACAGCATTCATTTTCTAATCCCTGGGGGCGCCGGCGGCGGCTGGGATGGAACGGCGCGCGGCACGGGGGAGGCGTTGACGAACGCAGGTCTTGTGGGCTCTGCCAGTTATGAGAATATGTCCGGCGGCGGCGGCGGAAAAGCCATCGGCTACTTGATCGAGAACGCCGAAAGCAACCACGGCACGCTGATGGTCAACTCAACGCCGATTGTGATCCGGTCACTCACAGGTGTTTTTCCCCATAACTTTAGGGATCTGACACTGGTTGCCGGCACCATTGGCGACTATGCCGCGATGGTTGTGCCCGCTGACAGTGCGATTAACACGATGGAAGATTTGCTTGCCGCCTATGATTCTGATCCCAACGGCACAGCTATTGGGGGCGGATCGGTCCCCGGTGGTATGGACCATCTTGTTGCAGCGATGACGATGGAGGCAGCAGGCCGCGATGCGCTTGCGGTCAAATATATCCCCTATGATGCGGGCGGCAAAGCCATGGCAGCGCTGCTTTCCGGGGAGATTAAGGCCCTTTCCACAGGGTTTTCAGAAGCGGTTGCCCTTGCAGAAGCCGGTGAGGTGAAGATCATTGGGGTGACGTCAGACGAACGAGTTGCCGCTTATGCCGATGCGCCGACCATGAAGGAACAAGGCATCGACACCACATTCGTCAATTGGCGTGGTTTTTTCGCGGCCCCTGGTCTGCCTGAGGATAAGCTGGCGATGTATCAAGATGCGATTGCCAAAATGTATGACACCGAGGAATGGGAAGCTGTGCGCGCCCGCAACGGCTGGGTCAACATTCACAATTCAGGCGATGAATTTTTGACCTTCTTGGAGGCGCAAGAAAAGGTCATTGGCGATCTGATGACAAAGCTTGGGTTTCTATAAGAAAATATAAGACATAAATTGGCGGGCCCTCTCTGGGGCCCGTCGCATTTAGGGGGGAGGACACGATGGCCCTAGACCGCTGGATTGCCATGGTCATACTTTGTATTGCATTGGCCTATGGATATGCTGCCTTTTTCACCATGGATGAACTGCTGCCGCCGTTTATGCAGCGCAACCCGATTTGGCCCAGCACCTTTCCCAAGGTTCTCTCTGTCTTGGCCATTCTGGCATCTCTTGTCATTTTGCTTGGGTTGGAAAAGTCAACTGGGCCATCCAAAACACCGGATATCGATTACCGCCGGTTGGGCGATTATAATCTTGGTCAGGCGCTTGCACTTCTAGCGTTAATGGTGGCCTACGCGCTTTTGCTCCGCCCTGCTGGGTTTGTGTTGTCCACCACGGGATTTTTGGTTGGTGGCGCCGTCATTCTGGGGGAGCGGAATTTCCTGATCCTGATTCCCGTAGCTGCTGTGGCAACAGGCATTGTCTGGTATTTGGTCGACGAGGTCTTGGGCATTTTTATGCGTCCATTGCCCAACTTTATGTAAGAGGAAACAGCTATGATTGAAGGACTTCTTATCGGTCTTGCCGCCGCGTTTTCTCTGAAAAACTTAACGATGGTGATTGCTGGCTGCCTGATCGGCACATTCATTGGGATGCTGCCTGGGCTTGGACCGATGTCCATCATCGCGATTATGATCCCTGTGGCGATTACGCTGGGCGACCCGTCTGCAGCGCTGATCCTTTTGGCCGGGGTTTATTATGGGGCCATTTTTGGCGGCTCGACATCCTCCATCCTGCTCAATGCCCCAGGCGTTGCCGGGACTGTGGCCACCAGTTTCGACGGCTATCCCATGGCCCGGCAAGGCCAAGCTGGCAAAGCACTGACCATTGCGGCGATTGCCTCCTTCGCGGGGGGGACGATCGGGGCGGTTTTGCTGATGGTGTTTGCACCGATGCTGTCAACCGTGGCGCTCCTTTTTCACTCGGCTGAGTATTTTGCCCTAATGGTGGTGGGGCTATCGGCGATTGCCGCCTTTGCAGGCACAGGCAATGTGGCCAAAGCCATTTTGATGACGCTTTTGGGGTTGATCATGGCCACCGTTGGCGAAGGGGCGTTGTTCAACCTGCCACGCTTCACCATGGGACTGATGGATTTGCAATCAGGCTTCAGTTTTATCACGCTTGCTATGGCAATGTTTGCCCTACCCGAGGCGATCTTTTTGGTGCTCAATCCTGCCCGTTCGGCCCAGGCCAGTGGCAACGGCAAGATTGAGAATCTGCGAATCACACGGGAGGAAGGTCGCAAGATCGCCCCTGTGATTGGCCGCCAATCGATCCAAGGCTTCTTCATTGGCGTTCTGCCCGGTGCCGGGGCGACGATTGCGTCCTTTCTGGGCTATGCTGTCGAACGCAACATCGCCAGCAAAGAGGAACAGGCAGAGTTTGGAAAGGGATCGATCAAGGGGCTGGCCGCGCCGGAAAGCGCCAACAACGCGGCCTGCACCGGATCTTTCGTACCGCTTTTGACCCTTGGCATTCCCGGTTCGGGAACAACCGCGATCCTTCTGGGGGCCTTGATTGCGTTGAACGTTACCCCAGGACCACGGTTGATGCTGGATGAGCCGCAAATTTTTTGGTCTGTCATCATCTCCATGTATATTGGCAATCTTGTGCTGCTGATCCTCAACCTGCCACTTATTCCCTACATCGCAAAGGTCTTAACCATACCGCGCAACTACCTGATCCCCTTTATCCTCTTCTTCACCTTGATGGGCAGCTATATTGGCCAAAACAACGCGACCGAGCTTTTGTTGCTGGTGGGGATGGGCGTTTGTGCAACAGTCCTGCGATTTGCGGATTATCCGCTCGCGCCACTTTTGATCGGGTTTATCCTGGGCCGTATGCTGGAGGACAACTTTGCCCGCTCCATGCAACTTTATGATGGGGTTGGATTTATCCTAGACCGCCCCATGACGCTTGGCCTGCTGGTGATTGCAGCCCTTCTGGTTGTTGTCCCAAGCTACCGCGCCCGCAGGGCCAAAGCGCGCAAAGAAGGCGTTGCCGAAGGGGATTGACGCCAAACGCACTTAGGACTTGGGGGGAACGTTGTCAATGCCCGCACCCCCCCAAGGGTGACATCGTGAGAGACGGCGCAAGATCAGCCAGCTGCCTGTAATGCCGCCATGTTTGGCCAAAGCTTCAAGCGCATAGGCCGAACAAGTGGGGTGAAACCGACAGTTGTGCCCAACCCAAGGACTAAAAAGCAGCCGATAGGCCCGTACTGGCACCGCCAAAACCCAAGCCAGCGGGGTCATTGGACGTGGACTTTCGCCAGTGCCGTCTGTAAATCAACTAAGAGTTGCGAAAAGGGATGCGTCGCTGTTGCATCCGCACGACCGACCAATACGTAATCCCATCCAGGGCGTCCCGCCTGTGGGAACACATGGCGCGCGATTTCTCGGAGGCGGCGTTTCGCCCGATTTCGCGCTACAGCATTGCCAACTTTCTTGGAACAGGTAAACCCAACCCGTATACATGGGCTTTGCACATCTCTTTTGCGCCCTTGCAGAAGAAACCCACCTGTTGGCACACGCTTCCCACGCGCTGTTTTTAAGAAATCCACACGCTTTTTCATCACACACAAAATGGCGTCGGATGTCTGCCCACCATATGGGGTGAGACGAGCCATAAACTTTAAGCGCTTAAAGACTTCCGCCCGCGCACCCGGCGCGCATTCAAAATTTTACGGCCTGCTTTTGTGGCCATACGGGCGCGGAAACCATGGCGGTTCTTGCGAACGCGGTTGGACGGTTGAAAAGTGCGTTTCATGGCGCTCTCTCATGCTGACCAAAATCTGTCAGTGCAGATCGGTGATTAAATTATGAGCCTGTTTTCTATGCAAGCCGTCAGTATATGTCAACGCTCCAGAAAATCCTTTTAACTCTTCTGACGCTTTATATCTTGAGAGCAGCGCCAGAGGATGCAGAAAAATCCCAAGCCAGAAGTTCAGCACCGTTAGCTTTCAGCCAGGCGCGGTGCACGGCGTAATCTGGCATCAGTTCCGCGACCAGCGCCCAAAAGCGTTTTGAATGATCCATGTGCCGCAAATGCGCCACTTCATGGGCCGCAACATAAGAACCAACAGCGGGGGGGGCCATCATCAGGCGCCAGGAAAACATCAAATCGCCTTTGCTGGTGCAACTGCCCCACCGAGATCGCGTGTCTCTGATCCGTATCTGTCCAACGCGCAGACCCAAACGATCTGCAAAGGTTCTGGTTTCTTGTGTGAAATGTGTCCGAGCCATGGTTTTGATCAATGCCATGACTTTTGGGCCAAGTGTCACCGGATGAGGCGGCACTTCGATATCATGCCCTGACCAGCGCGCAGGTCCCTTTGCCCCAGCCACAATCGGAACAGGTTGACCAAGCAGCGGAAGGGTTGTCCCTATTTCTATGGGCGCGCGAGTTGGTATAGCGGCCACATGCTGTGCGATCCAATCAGATTTGGTTTGAATGAAATGTACGGCTTCACGTTGACTTACCCCATGGGGAAGCGTCAAACGCACAGAGCCATCAAGGCGGCTGACACGCAAACTTAGCTTACGCGCTTGCTTTGATCTGATGACTTTCACAGATAATTCCTGGCAGCCGGGAACTTTTAGTATCTCACCCATGTCGCTCTCTGCAAAAGGCTTTGACAGTCTTCACAAGCTATGGCAAGGGGGCAAATCTATGCAGTATATATAAAGAGGAATACGCCATGCCGAAAGAAGAATGGGGCGTGAAACGGGTCTGCCCAACAACAGGAAAGCGGTTTTACGACCTCAACCGTTCGCCCATCGTCAGCCCCTATTCGGGCGAAGTGGTCAATATTGAGACAGGCGCAAAAACACGTGTTCTGGTGGCCGATAAAGATGATGCGACCAGCAAAATTAAAAATGATGACGATTTACTTCTGGACGATGACGATGGCGATGACGACATTGTCATAGATAGCGATGATGACGATGTGCTTGACGATGATGATGATGAGAACACCGTTCCTTTGGAAGATATTGCCAGTGTCAGTGACGAAGATCGAGACGAGTAAGACGTTTGAAATCTTTGGACTTGCAGAGATTTATCCGAACACATAAAAAGTATATGGCAGAAATAAGGGGCCTTAGCTCAGCTGGGAGAGCGCTACAATGGCATTGTAGAGGTCAGGGGTT
>CAWUJT010000108.1:0-6578 GCA_963922715.1 uncultured Thalassobacter sp. | reverse complement strand
AACGTCTGCTGTCACAAAAGCCTGACCAATGGCTCTCGCAAGGATAAAGCGCAATCGCCCTGCAACAACTTTTTTATCCTGCCCCATAAGATCCAACAAACCTTCCGCCTCTGGCAGATCGCCAGGGATATCAGACAGATCGCGCATCAACCCCATCTCTTTGAGATGAGCCCGCACACGGCTTGGCACCTCTTGTACGCAAAACCCCAGGCGTGCCGACAGATCGAATGCCAAAGCGCAACCAATCGCCACCCCTTCCCCATGCAGCAATCGATCCGAATACCCCGTGGCCGCTTCAAGGGCATGGCAAAACGTATGGCCAAGATTAAGAAGCGCGCGCTCTCCCTGTTCCGTCTCATCACGGGTGACAATCGCGGCCTTCATGGCAACCGAGCGGCGCACGGCTTCGATTAACGCGCTTTCATCGCTGTCGACGAGCTTAGGGCCATTTTCCTCAAGCCAGGTAAAAAAGGCCTCATCCCCAAGCAAGCCATATTTCATGACCTCACCATAGCCCGCTAAAAAATCCCGCGACGGCAAAGTGTTCAAAACACCAACATCCGCCAAAACAAGGCTGGGCTGGTGAAACGCACCGATCAGATTTTTTCCGTGTGGGGCGTTAATACCCGTTTTACCACCGACCGAGCTGTCCACCTGCGCGAGAAGTGATGTGGGAAGTTGAACGAAACGTACACCTCTGCGCAAGATCGCCGCAGCAAAGCCAACAAGATCACCGATAACCCCGCCGCCCAGGGCCAAGACAACATCGCCACGTTCTGCTTTTTGTTCCAAAAGCCACTCCACGGTGTGTTGAAGGTAGCGCCAACTTTTGGTGGCCTCGCCCGCTGGCAAGGTCAGAACCTCTGCAGTGATCCCCTCAGCGCTCAAACCAGAGTGAACGGTTGCAAGATGATGTCCCGCCACCTGCACCTCTGTGACAACAAACACCTTGGGGCGGTTCAAAAGCGGTAAGATTTCACCGCCAACTTGTTCCAGAATCTTTGTTCCAATCCTCACGTCGTAGGCACGTGCGCCAAGCGGAACCTTGACTGTGGATGTCATTTCATACCTCAAGGATTTCCCGTTTTTTCAGAGCATCAATGATTTGATTGACCGTATCCGCAATACTTTCGTTTGGTTTGACGTCAATCACAAGCTCTGCTTTTTGGTAATAGGGCGTGCGGGTGTCTAAAAGCTGCGCGAGCGTGTCACGTGGATTGGTCGTCATCAAAAGTGGGCGTGTTTTCTTCTGTCGCACACGTCCCCAAAGCAGATCAAGATCGACTTTAAGCCAGACAGCACATCCAATGTTTGAGATCATATCTCTTATTTCCGCGCAGACATAAGCCCCGCCACCTGTGGATAAAACACTCGGACCGTTGCGCAGAAGCCGTTGGATCACTTCGCGTTCGCGATCCCGAAAGAAACCCTCACCATCGCGGGAAAATATGTCTGCAATCGACATATTGGCAGCAGTTTCGATTTCGTGATCCGAGTCAAGAAAATCCACATCCAACGCCTTGGCCAAGGCGCGCCCGATCGTTGTTTTCCCAGCCCCCATCATCCCAACCATGACCACGGGGCATGTTAATGTAAAATCATTTCTTCGTTGCATGTTCTTGCTTAAATTTTGCAATTTCTACAATGGTGTATACCTGTTCGCAATGCTACACTTAAGTTAATGCTCAAAAGGCGTGAAGGTGAAAACCATGGGGAAGATTATGGTATATATTATCCTACTTGGGATCGTTTGTCTCTTTGGACTTTACGGATATTCTTTTCTTATGGTTGCGGATCCTGAACCGAAAACAGAGGTTCTGACCATTGAAATGGATTAGGAGTATTATCACAGGCGTACTTCTGTCATCGCCCGTTTATGCGCAAAATATCATCGAAGAGCCGAGCCAGCCGCGCTCTGCCATCGAATGGCTTTCAGAAAGTTTAAAAGAACGCCCAGAAGCTCTCTTCTCTGAGCAGAGTATTGGCATCCAGATAAGACCTATTGAAACCACCACACTCGACACGCAATCACGGAACGCTGTCGGGTTGTTTTCCGCTGAAACCGCAGGGCTGCCACGAACGGCAATGCGGGCTTCGCAGACAGGAAGATTGCTGTCTGTCTTGAACAATCTGTCCATTCCAAAACTGCCTGTGATGGCGTCGTTCACAGAACGCTTGCTACTGGTTGAGTTGGACCCCCCAAAAGGACAGACAGCGGACGCTTTATTTTACGCCCGTTTGGATGCACTTCTCAAAGTCGGCAAGCTCGACAAAGCGCAAGCGCTGATAGAGCGCGCTGGCCCACACGATATTGAGGTCTTTAAGCGGTGGTTTGATATCAGTCTTTTGACGGGAAATGACAGTGAGGCATGCGCAACCATGATCGCCAACCCAAGCGTTGCCCCAACTCTGCCTGCGCGCATTTTTTGTCTATCGCGCAGCGATGACTGGGCAGCTGCCGCTCTGACATTGAGTGTTGCGCGCGGTTTGGGTCAAATCAGCCATGACGATGCACAACTGTTAGCCTATTTTCTCGACCCAGCATTGTTAGAAGAAGAGATGCCTGTATCTCTGCCGCAGCAGATGACCCCCTTAAAGTTTCGCCTTCTTGATGGCATCGGTGAGCCGCCCGAGACACATCCCCTGCCGGTTGCTTTTGCCGTAGCCGATTTACGCCAGAGCATGGGTTGGAAAGCACGTCTTGAAGCCTCAGAGCGCTTGGCACGAACAGGGGCCATAAGTCCTGAGCAACTCCGTGCCATCTATTTAGAACGACAACCCGCCGCCTCGGGTGGTGTTTGGGATCGCGCGAAGGCTGTACAAAGCCTTCAGCAGAGCCTCGTGTCCAATTCTCCGACAGGTCTCGAAGATAGCTTGCCGAATGCTTGGCGTGTATTTTCTGCGGCCGGTTTGGATATTGCATTCGCAGACATGTATGGGCGTGCGTTACGCCAAACCTCTGTCGAAAACTCTGTTCAACCTCTTGCGTTGCAGATCGGATTGCTGTCAACAGCGTATAAAGACTTTGCCACAGATGCAGAGAACATATCTCAACCGCTGGACGCATCGTTACAGTTTGCCTTGGCAATCGCACAAAAAACCTCTGGACCATCCCCGAAGACAACGCTGGAGCGTGCTATTTTAGATGGGCTGGAGGCCAACAGACTCCCCACAAGATATGCCGTTTTAATTGCCCAAGCGCGCCTTTATGAAGCGTTACTTTTGGGCATCAGCGCTTTGGAAAACGGACGGACAACCGATCCGCAAGATATAACAGATGCTTTGACCTTATTCAAATTGACGGGGTTTGAAGATATCGCCCGACGCGCTGCTTTACAAATGTTGCTTTCAGAAAGCTGAAAATGCCGCTCTCACCTGATGAAAATGCAGAATGGATTGCCCAGTTTCTGACAGCGCAAGCGGCAGAAATGGATGCTGCCCGCAATACGATTGAGGCGTACACACGCGATTTGACCGATTTCAGTGCGTGGCTGGTAAGTGAGAAGAAAACATTTGCAGATGTCGCACAATCCGACGTTGAAACGTATTTGATCGATTGTGATGCCCGTGGGCTGGCTGTTTCAACGCGGGCCCGTCGCTTGAGTGCGATTAAACAGCTGTTCCGCTTTGCACGGGAAGAAAATTGGCGGTCTGACAATCCTGTTGCACGCGTCAAAGGGCCCGGACAACCGCAAAGACTTCCCAAAACACTCACCCATACCGACGTAGACGCGCTTTTAACGATCAGCCAAACCTATGGAAAAACGCAAAGGGATCAAACGCGGGATCATTGCTTGATGCACCTTCTTTACGCCACAGGTATGCGCGTGACTGAACTGGTGAGCCTTCCGGTCAGCGCCACCCGTGGCAATCCGCAAATGCTGTTTATCCTGGGAAAGGGCAATAAAGAACGCATGGTCCCGCTGTCGCCGCAAGCACGCAACGCTTTAGAGGCTTGGCTCAAAATTCGGGATCGTTCAGAAACGCTCAAACACCAAGAGAGCGGTCAAGCACTGTCTCGGTTTCTCTTTCCCTCCCGTGGGAAATCGGGACATGTGACACGGGTGTGGTTTTATGGCCGGATAAAATCCTTCGCCTTGGCCGCCGGGCTGGATCCAAGCATCGTTACCCCCCACACACTGCGTCATGCTTTTGCCACCCACCTTCTGGCTGGTGGGGCCGATTTGCGCGCCATTCAAATGATGCTGGGGCATGCGGATATCTCGACCACGGAAATTTATACCCATGTGTTGGAAGCGCGTCTCAAAGAACTTGTGCTGACACATCATCCCCTTGCGGGAAGTGCTTGAAATACATCCCAATGCTACCCATACAGTCCACATGATTACAGAAAATTTCATAGACCCAACGGTGCTCGACGCGGCCTTCTGGATAACCGCCGCATCCATTCTCGGCCTGCTTGTCTTATCGGCGTTTTTCTCTGGCTCCGAGACGGCCTTAACAGCCGCGTCGCGTTCCAAACTGCATGCCCAGGCCGACAAAGGTGCCAGAGGTGCCGCCCGCGCACTGCGACTGACAGAGGATAGCGAACGGTTGATTGGCGCCGTACTGTTGGGCAACAATCTTGTCAATATCCTGGCTGCGTCTCTGGCCACGGCCCTGTTCACCAAGCTCTTTGGCGAAAGTGGTGTGGCGTTAGCAACATTGGTGATGACACTGCTTGTCCTGGTGTTTGCCGAAGTTCTGCCCAAAACCTATGCCATCTCAAACCCAGAACGCGCCGCGTCGCGTGTCTCTCCGATCATTGCCCTTGTGATTGTGATCTTTGCCCCGATCGTAGGCATGGTGCGTGTTTTTGTGCGGGGTGTGTTGCGGCTTTTTGGCGTCAGGATCGACCCCGACAGCCGCATCCTGTCCGCCCAGGAAGAGATTGCCGGGGCGATATCGCTTGGACACTCAGAAGGCTCGGTGGAAAAGGAAGACCGCGACAGGCTTTTGGGGGCGCTTGATCTGAGCGAACGCACGGTTGAAGAAATCATGCTCCACCGCTCTGCCATTGAAATGGTGGATGCCGAGGATGCCCCGGAAAATATTCTCAGCCAATGCCTGGCCTCCCCCTATACCCGCCTGCCTGTCTATCGCGGTGAACAAGAAAACATCATTGGCGTGATCCATGCCAAAGACCTTTCGCGCGCGATGGACAGCCTGGTGCGCGGCCCCGATGCGTCCCAAACGGCCTTGGCAAGTTTCAATGTGATGGAAATTGCGATGAAGCCATACTTCATTCCCGAAACCACAACACTCGACGATCAAATGCGGCAGTTTCTGCGCAGGCGCGCGCATTTCGCCTTGGTGGTTGACGAATATGGTGCGCTTCAGGGGCTGATCACGTTGGAAGACATTTTGGAAGAAATCGTGGGGGAAATCACCGATGAACATGATGTCGAAGAAGCCCCGGTTCTCACCGCGGACCTTGATGGATGGTATGAGATCGAGGGCAGCATGACCATCCGCGATCTCAACCGCGCCAATGACTGGGCCTTGCCGGATGATGAGGCCAACACGGTGGCCGGCCTGGTGATCCACGAAGCACAGCTTATCCCCACACCGGGACAAGTGTTTAGTTTCCACGGATACCGCTTTGAAGTGGCCGCGCGTGAAGCAAACCGCATCACAAAGTTAAAAGTCCGCCCCGTCAGACATTAAGAGACCCTGGCGCGTGTCTTTCCTAACCAACCGGTGCATCTAAAGCTTTGCGGATTTTGGCGGCGGCATTTTCAACCGTCTCCCCATAAGAGATTTTGTCATAGAGCTGTCCAGACCGATCCAACACATAGACAGAGGCGAAGTGATCCATCGTATATTCGCCATCGCCAAGGGGGATCTTTTGCCAAAAAATGCGCCAAGAGCGGGCCATTTGCCAAACCTTTTCAGGCTCCCCCGTGATGCCGATAACATCGGGGTTTTGCGGTATGATATATTCCGCCAGAAACGCGGCCGTGTCGCGTTCAGGGTCAACCGTGACAAAATAGGCCTCAACAGTGTCGGCCGCAGGGCCGAGCGCCTCTAACCACAGGCCAATCTCATAAAGTGTGGTGGGACAAACATCTGGACAATGGGTAAACCCGAAAAACAGAAGGGAGACATTCCCCTCAAAAGCGGCCTCTGTAATCGGGGCACTTGTATGGTCGATCAACTCAAACGGGGCGCCAAATTCTACGCTTGTGGCCAGACCACCGCCCGCCAAGCTCCGATCACTCAAAGCAATGCGCAAAAGATACCCCGCCGAGAGCGCCAGGATGGCAACCAAAACACCAAGGCTGATGGTCATAAATCGCTTTGACATGATAAACTCCTTAGTCGTGTTGGTGGTGCTTCGTTGCCGCCATAATTTCTGACATGCTCAGCACATCAAATTCCAGCGTGTGTTCACCTGCCTGTTCAAAGATCAACGTGACGTCATGGGCATCACCCACGACCAAACCGGCGTTGAGGTTCATAACCATGATGTGCAGCCCCCCAGGTTGCAGATGCACCGTTTCTCCGGCTGGGATTGGAATGCCAGAGGCCACTTCCCGCATCCGCATCACATCATTGTCCATATACATTTCATGAAG
>CAWUJT010000107.1:0-7071 GCA_963922715.1 uncultured Thalassobacter sp. | reverse complement strand
GGAAATTGAGTGATTGTTCCTATAGGCTTTTTGCTCAAAGTATACATCCACTATTATACAACATCCTTGAGGCAAAAGCATCATTTGCGGGACCGTAGCGTTTGAGAGCTGTTTCAAAGTCTGCTCTCGCGGACGGAGCGGACGGCAGTCTATAGAAACTTCTGTAGCTTAGGCGGGCATCGCCTTGACGCAATGAATTGCCGCGCTCTTGGAACGGGGTCTCCAAAGTATTGATCTGGCCCAAGATGCTTTCGGGCATTCAACTCCTCAGTATCGAGTAGATCAAACGCAACTTTCACAACTTCTGCATCCCAATCAGGGTATCTGCTCCGAAACCGCCTCCAATACCGAGCCAATAGCTTTTCACGGCAAGTATAGCCATAAAAATCAAACGAAACTATGCCGTTGGTGGCAAAGATGTGAGTACCAGTGAAGTCGTCTATCGGAGTTATACGCTCGCCATAGAAGCGATCAGAGTCGGTGTCCTTCAAAAAAACCCCGGCTAAAATATGACATGCACCAAACCCGAAGAAACAGCGATCTGGCTGCTTCCATCTCCGTTCAGGGTGTTTCTTTATTCCCGGTGTTGGCCAGTACATGGCTACAAGGTTAGGGATGGTTCATGTACAAAGCAAAGAGAAACTATGGGCTCATAGTGTTCATTGGGTTAATTTCTCTCTATTCAACACTGTCGCAAGGTGTTGTCGTAATGGATCATTTTCAACAACGGGATCGCGTATATCTCTGGGTTTGGATGCCGTGCACAACCGACCTGAAAAACAACATTGCGAAGAGATCACATATGCATCTAAAACCACTGTGATATTTACGGATTAAGGAACAGGTGCCATGATCTCTGCTGTTTTGCCGACCTATGCGCGGGCCCCCCTGACCTTTGTCAAAGGCGAGGGCAGTTGGTTGACAGAGGCCGATGGCCGACGTTTCCTTGATCTTGGCGCTGGCATTGCAGTGAACGCTTTGGGCCATGCGCATCCGCACCTTGTGGCCGCGCTGACAGGCCAGGCGCAAAATCTTTGGCATGTGTCGAACCTCTATCAAATCGAAGCCCAGGAAAAACTGGCACAGCGGTTGGTGGCGGCCACCTTTGCCGATACGGTCTTTTTCACCAATTCCGGGACCGAGGCCTGTGAGCTAGCCGTGAAAATGACGCGGAAGTATTGGCATGACAAAGACCAGCCAGAGCGTCATCAGATCATTGCCTTTACCGGGTCGTTTCATGGCCGTTCTGCGGCGGGTATCGCGGCTGCTGGGTCTGAGAAAATGACCAAAGGTTTTGGCCCGCTTCTGCCAGGGTTTATACATGTGCCCTTTGGTGATCACGCGGCACTGCAGGCCGCGCTAGATGACACGATTGCAGCGGTGATCCTAGAGCCTGTGCAAGGGGAGGGGGGCATCATGCCCGTCCCCGATCAATGCCTCAAGGGTCTGCGTGATATGTGCGATGAAACAGGGGCGTTGTTGATCTTGGATGAGGTGCAATGCGGCATGGGGCGCACGGGTAGGCTTTTCGCACATGAATGGGCGGGCATCGCCCCCGATATCATGATGGTGGCCAAGGGCATCGGCGGCGGGTTTCCCTTAGGCGCTGTTTTGGCCATAGAAAAGGCCGCCAGTGGGATGATTCTGGGCACCCATGGTTCGACCTATGGGGGCAATCCCTTGGCCTGTGCCGTCGGCAACGCGGTGATGGAGGTGGTGGATGACCCGGCCTTTCTGGCAGAGGTTCAGCGCAAATCGGGCCTTTTGCGCCAAGGTCTCGCGGCGCTTGTGGCCACATATCCCGATATCTTTGACAGTGTGCGCGGTGCAGGCTTGATGTTGGGCCTGAAATGCAAAGTTCCCAATGCCGATGTGATTGCGGCGGGATATGCCCATCAAGTGCTGACGGTTCCAGCGGCCGATAATATTGTGCGCTTGTTGCCGGCGTTGAACATCTCCGACGATGATATCTCAGAAGCGTTGAGGCGGCTTGATCGTATCGGGGCAGCCCTTAGTGCAAAAGCAGCTTGATTTTCAGAGCTTAGCGGTCAAAAGTATCCTTTTACATTAAGTATGAAGGAAGCGTATGCCTCACTTTCTTGATATCAATCGGACACCCCCGCAGGAACTTCGTCACATCCTTGACCAGGCCACGACCATGAAAGCGGCGCGTGCCGGATGGCCAAAGGGGAGCTCGGATGCCGACCAGCCGCTGAAGGGCCATATGGTTGCGCTGATTTTCGAAAAGCCCTCCACCCGAACACGCGTTTCTTTTGACGTGGGTGTGCGTCAAATGGGGGGGCAGACAATGGTGTTGGCCGGCGCAGAGATGCAACTGGGCCATGGCGAGACCATCGCGGATACCGCCCGCGTCCTGTCCCGCTATGTCGATCTGATTATGATCCGCACGTTTGAAGAAGACACGCTGTTGGAGATGGCGGACCATGCCACAGTTCCTGTGATCAATGGGCTGACCAACCGAACGCACCCCTGTCAGATCATGGCTGATGTGATGACCTATGAAGAGCATCGCGGCCCGATTGCGGGTAAAAAGGTGGTTTGGTGTGGCGATGGCAACAACGTCTTTGCGAGTTTTGCCCAAGCGGCTGGACAGTTTGGGTTCGACTTGACCTTTGCCGGTCCCGAAACACTGGATCCTGAGGTCGTATTTCTGGAAGAGGCCCGCAAGAAGGGCCAGGACATGCGGATTGAGCGCGACCCGGTCAAAGCTGTGCAAGGCGCCGATCTTGTGGTGACAGATACCTGGGTGTCGATGCACGACAGCCAAACCGCGCGGGAGCGGCGCCACAATCAACTGCGCCCTTATCAGGTGCATGCAGAGCTGATGGCGCAGGCCAACCCCGATGCTCTGTTCATGCATTGCCTTCCCGCGCACCGGGAAGAAGAGGTCACATCTGAGGTGATGGACGGGCCACAATCTGTGATCTTTGATGAGGCTGAAAACCGCTTGCACGCCCAAAAGGCGATTTTGCGGTGGTGCATTGGCGTTTAGTGGGGTATTTCTATGCCCCGCGTCCTGAGTATTGCGCGGCCCATGCGTCGCGCTGCTCATCGCTGATTTTCGCAAACAACACATCGGGGACATCAAACCGGGCACCATGGGGCAAAAGATCGAGGGCCTGGGCCATATCTTTGGGCCAGGTCCAATCGGTTGATCCGATTGCGGCCATCATGGTGTGACTCGCGTCTGGAATAAACGGGGCGGACAGCACCGCATAAAGACGGATCAGATTGAGCCCACAACGCACCTGCATGCCAGCCATCTCTGGGTCAGACTTGAACGTCGCCCAAGGCGCGGCCTCTTGCAGATATTCGTTGCCCAAAACCCAGATCGCGCGCAACGTATTGGCCGATTTGCGCACCTCCATGGCCTCCATGTGGTGTTCATATTCTGCCAGCTTTGTGGTGAGTGCTGCCACCAATGCCTCTTCCCGCGTCCTGAAATGTCCACCGCTCGGGACAGTTTGGTCGAACTTGGAACGCGCAAACTTTGTGATGCGGCTCACAAAGTTGCCCAGAACATCCGCCAAGTCTTTGTTCACCGCCGCTTGGAAATTGTCCCAGGTGAACTCACTGTCAGAGCTTTCGGGCGCATGACTAAGCAGCCACCAGCGCCAGTAATCTGCAGGCAGAATTTCCAAGGCCTGGTCCATGAAAACTCCGCGCCCTAGGGAGGTCGAGAACTGCCCACCATCATAATTGAGGTAATTGAAGCTTTTGATGTAATCGACAAGTTTCCAAGGCTCTCCGCTGCCCATGATTGTGGCAGGAAAGCTTAGCGTATGGAACGGCACGTTGTCCTTGCCCATGAATTGCACATAGGTGACATCTTCCGCGCCCTTGTCTGTGCGCCACCACCGTTCCCAATCCGTGTGATTGGCGTCCGCCCATTCTTTCGTCGCCGCGATATATTCGATCGGAGCATCAAACCACACGTAAAAGACTTTGCCCTCCATGCCCGGCCAATCTTCCGTGCCCTTTTTCACAGGCACACCCCAGGCTAAATCGCGGGTGATCCCACGATCCTGAAGACCATCGTCGTCATGGAGCCATTTTTTGGCAATCGAGGTGGTCAGCACCGGCCAGTCTGTTTGTTGATCAATCCAGGCATCAAGCCGATCTTTCAGCGTAGATTGGCGCAGATAGAGATGCGTGGTTTCGCGCACCTCAAGATCGGTGGATCCAGAGATCGCAGAGCGCGGATTGATTAGATCGGTTGGATTGAGTTGTTTGGTGCAGTTTTCGCATTGATCCCCCCGCGCGCGCTCATACCCGCAGTTTGGGCAGGTGCCTTCGATATAGCGATCGGGCAGAAAACGGCCATCTGCTTTGGAATAGATTTGGCGTTCATTCACCTCTTCAATGAGCCCAGCGTCGGACAATCGGCCCGCGAAATGCTGTGTCAGCGCATGATTTTGCGGTGAGGACGAGCGGCCATAATGATCGAAACTCAATCGAAACCCTTGGGCGAGATCGGCTTGAATGGCGTGCATCTCGGCACAATAGAGGTCCACAGGTTTGCCTGCCTTTGCCGCCGCCAATTCGGCAGGGGCGCCATGTTCGTCTGTAGCACAGATAAACATCACCTCGTGGCCGCGCAGGCGCATGTAGCGTGCATAAAGATCGGCGGGCAGTTGACTGCCTATCAGAGTACCAAGATGCTTGACCCCATTGACATAGGGAAGGGCTGAAGTGATGAGAAAGCGTGCCATTCGGCGCTCCAGGGGCGAGAGATTGTCATTTGCTCCCCATATCAAGCCTGCAAAGAGAAAAGTACAGACCAAGGTTTTTGAAAAAAGTGGGGCTTGCTTTCAAGATGTGCCGGTACGTCACGCTTTTCTTGAGCACAGGCCTGTGCCATTCTAAAGTCAGGGAGGATAATACCATGATGATGAGAATTTTGATTGTTCAACTGTTTGTTGTGTTCGGTGTCTCAATGGCGTTCGCCGCCGATCCGCTTGAGGGGACCTGGCAGACAATCCCCGATGACAACGGTCATTTTGGCCATGTCGCGGTGGCCCCTTGTGGCGACAAATTGTGCGGCACACTTGTACGTGCTTACGATGAGGCTGGCCAACAAACGGAGTCAGAGAATATTGGTCGTCTGATCATCTCTGAAACCGTGTTGAGTGAAAACGGCACCTACCGAGGGAAGGTGTATTCCCCAGACCGCGACAGAACCTACAATTCGCGTCTTGTTTTGGACGGTGACAGGTTAAATGTCAGAGGCTGCGTTCTTGGCATTTGCCGAGATGGTGGCACCTGGCAGCGCGTGAACTGATATACGGGCATCATTCAGAACTCACCTTTATTTAGGTCGATTTTTGGTATTCAAGATACGGCTGTGGTGTGCATTTGGTGTTGTCTAATATACTTTGTAAGGATTACGGGTCTGCTTGGGACACACGTTCACAGCGTAGGCGTATTGAAGGAAAGACCTTTGCGGCCGCATCAAATGTTTGTAACAGAGCTTTTAGACACGAAGCTTAAAAATCACGGCATTCGTCTTTAAAACAGATCCATTTCTCCGTCCTGCCACTCTGGGTTGACGGAAGTATTAGATAGAGACGGGGGGGCGTCTAGCCTTTTGGAAAGACTTTTGAGTGTGAGTTTATCAGTCATAGCTGCACGGCTTTCTTGGTCATATATCTTATGCGTATGAAAAGATAGAAAAAGTATCTTAAGATCTTCAAGAACTTGTGTCATGAGGTCGAGATTTTGAAAATCACGTAGGCCATCTTTAGAGAGCTCGTGATGATACTTTGCTACAAGTGGTGTAAGTGAGTTTTGTAGCGCGTGGGCCATCTCGGCCATGCGCGCAAGTTCCTCACCGATACGATAATCGAATTTATTTTCCTTTAAAGGTGTCAAAGTGTGTCTCATACATGGGAGCTCCAGAAATCATGCTTCTTTTTAGAGTATTCTGTGGTCAATTATGATATTATTTGCTTATGAGCGTAATCTGGACGTCTTGAAGTTCATTATGATTTTGCATCACGGAAGTTAAAGTTTTCCTACAACAGCTTCGATACAGTTCCGCATATCGTCCTGACTAAAGGGTTTCTTCAAAAAATTATTCATGCCGAGTTTTTTGCCGGCATCGATGATTTGTGCATCTGCTCGCCCTGTTACGAGAATGAACCCGGTTTGACGCGTCGTGGGATCATGCCGAATATGTTGTAACAGGTGTAACCCATCCATTCCGGGCATGTTATAATCAGAGATAACAAGATGTGCGGGTTTTGTTTTCAGCGTTTGCATCGCCTCGACACCATCAGAGGCATATTCGACATTGCGGATCCCAAAGCTGTCTAGGGCTTGTAAAAGTAACCCACGGCTTGTCGACATATCATCGACGACAAGAATACGAAGTTGATCACGAAGAGCCATGGTTTTCTCCTAGGCAGAAGCTTCGAGCTTGTAAGTGGTTAAACCGCAAGAAACAAAACTCGGTTTTGCACCAACCGGCGCGCGTTCACTATGTCCCACGAAAAGCCGCCCATGAGGATGAAGACGCTGTCCTAAACGGCTGAAAACCTTTGTTTGTGTGGCCGTATCAAAATAAATCGCGACATTACGGCAGAAGATAGCATCGAAAGTGCCTTTAAATGGCCAATCTGCCAGCAGATTCAGGCGACGAAAGGCAACTTTATTCCTTATTTCTTCTGTAAACTGAAAGGATGTTTCATCATGGCGGGTCGTATATCCTTTGAACTGTGTCTTCCAGTGTTCTGGAATTGCCTCATTTGGAAAAATTGCGGCCTGTGCTTTCGCTAAAATGGCGGGATCAATATCTGTTGCAAGAACTTTAAAGTCGGCATTGCGTAGCGTTGGGGCTGCATTCAGACAGGTGAGTGCCATGGAAAAAGGCTCTGGCCCTGCGGAACATCCCGCCGACCATAGGCGTATTTTATGCCCTTCCGAGGCACGTTTGACCAAAATAGGGGTAAGTTCATCTTGTAATATTTTAAAATGATGTTCTTCACGAAAAAACTGGGTGACATTTGTTGTCAGGGCAGAAATAAGCTGAATACGTTCGCTCTTGCTGTC
>CAWUJT010000106.1:0-7345 GCA_963922715.1 uncultured Thalassobacter sp. | reverse complement strand
CAAAACATCGCTGATGTGGATGTATCCCCAGATGAAAATACGGAATCCGCTCCAGTATTTCAATCATTGCGCAGTCTGCACGAAAGAACCAACAGACAATCGCAAGGCGTACAGTTCATTCGTGTTCCTGACTGATGCAATACCATTCACACAAAGCTCTTTTTTAGGGATTTGATTTAGGCATTGCCACAGTATGTGGTCTTGATATGCCCGTGATATGAAAATCGTAAAAACCCGCCAAGCTTTGCGCAACGCGCGTGCCCTGCTGTCTGGTCCTGTTGGGTTCGTGCCCACAATGGGGGCCTTACATGCAGGCCACATGGCCCTTATTTCTGCGGCTCAAGCCGCGTCAGGCAGTACGATTGTATCCATCTTTGTTAATCCAACACAGTTTGGCAATGCGGATGATTTGGAAAACTATCCCAGCACGTTTGAGGATGACCTTGCTCAGCTGCAGGCGCAGGGTGTTGATCTTATCTTTGCGCCACCTGTCGCAGAGATGTATCCTGAAGGGGCAGACACGATCATTGAAACACCGCGGCTTGCCACCATGCTTATGGGAGAACTCCGGCCCGGACATTTTCGGGGTGTCGCCACGATTGTCACAAAGCTCTTTAACCTTGTGGAGCCGGAGGCCGCCTGGTTTGGAGAGAAAGATTACCAACAACTCCTCGTGATCCGGCAACTGGTCCGAGATTTAGAGATGCGTGTTACAATTCATGCACAGCCAACAGTGCGAGAGACCGATGGGCTGGCGATGTCCTCGCGCAACCGACGTCTTACACCGCAAGATCGCACTGCCGCCATTATCCTGCACAAAACGCTCAAGCATGCTGAAAATCTTGCGCTGACAGGGGCAAGCGCAAGCCGTATTCTAAAAGAAGCCCAAGACATGCTGCGTTCTGAACCCCGCGCCACACTCAAATCCGTTGATCTGAGAGATGCGATGACTTTGGAGCAGATATCCCCCGGCCCCCTACAAGCACCCGCCGTTCTTTTGCTCGGCGTGGAATTCGGAGGCATACTCCTTATTGATAATGCCGTGCTTCAGTCACCTTAAACCTACCACAATGTTTCTGGGCCACGTTGCCGTCTTTCCTCATCATAAGCCGCAGCATCAACCTCTCCATTTGTCATTTCTGCAAGTATTTGCCCAGCTGTCGGAACTCTTGAACTTTCGTCGTGCGACATCCAAAGACCAGAACGCAAAATCGCTTTTGCACATTGGGTGTAAATTTCAGCTATTGCGATTACGATCACTGATTTCGGCTGCCGCCCTTTTTGCACAAACCGCCCACAAAGCTCCGGCGCCGTCTCAAGTGTGGCGTGTCCATTCACCCGCACAACGGTGGTTGAGCCTGGCACCATAAACATGAGCGAAACACGTCCATCTGTGACAATATTTCGCAAACTATCCAGCCGATTGTTCCCCCGCCAATCTGGCAACGCCAGAGTGCTTGGATCAAGCTCTAAAACCACAGGGCCATCATCCCCGCGCGGGCTTCCATCTGTGCCGTCCCGCCCAACAGTTGAAAGCACACAAAACCGCGAGGCTTCAATCCAACGACGATAGAGCGGTGTCAGGCGACGCGCAACTTTACGCAGTGCTGGCTCACTGGGTGATTTTGGGTAAAGCGCTTCGAGAGAGGCAATATCGGTTATACGTGTCATGGCATACCTTTTCATTGAAAGGCCAACATTTATTCCGCGCACTCTTTAATGCATTTATGCAGCATCGCTGAACTGAAGCTTAGCCAGACGCGCGTAAAGTCCGCCTTGGGCCACAAGACTGTCGTGTGTGCCTTCTGCAACAATCCGCCCTGCCTCCATGACAACAATCCGGTCCGCTTGTTTGATCGTCGAAAGCCTATGGGCGATAATCAGTGTGGTCCGCTCTTTTGACAGCGCGGTCACGGCCTCTTGCACAGCACGCTCGCTCTCTGAATCAAGGGCAGAGGTCGCCTCATCAAGAAGCAAGATCGGCGCATCGCGCAAAATGGCGCGCGCCAAAGCAATCCGCTGCTTTTGCCCACCCGACAGCATCACGCCTCGCTCACCGACGTAAGTGTCATAGCCTTGCGGCAAGTCTTGCAGAAAACCATGGGCGGCGGCGGCTTTGGCGGCGGCTTCAATCTCGACCTCTGTAGCCTTTGGTCGTCCAAAGCGAATGTTATCGCGGGCCGAGGCGGCAAAGATGACCGGGTCTTGCGGCACCAGAGCCATCGCTCGCCGGAAGTCTGCGCGCTTCATATGACGCACATCGACACCGCCGAGCATGATTTGTCCCTCTTGCGGGTCATAAAACCGTTGCAGCAGTTGCATCACGGTTGTTTTGCCTGCTCCTGAAGGCCCCACAAGTGCCACTGTTTCGCCCGCAGCAATCGTGAGTGAGAATAGATCTAACGCCGCCATTTCCGGCCGTGTGGGATAGTGAAATGTCACGTTCCGAAACGTTATGTTTTCCGCTTTGAGATTGGGCACAGGTATCGAGACCTTTGGATCCTGCACTGCATCGTCAATCGTCAACAGTTCCACCAAACGTTCGGTCGCGCCCGCGGCCCTTTGCAGCTCTCCCCAAATTTCTGACAGCGCACCAACAGCGCCTGCAACGATAACCGCATAAATCAGAAATTGAACCAGCTCACCAATGCTCATCACATCCGTGCGCACATCTCTGGCCCCAATCCACAAGACCCCAACGATCCCGGCAAACACCAAAGAGATCACAATCACTGTCAGAAGCGCCCGCATCATGATACGCGCTTTGGCGCTGGCAAAGCTGGTCTCTGTGACATCTTGGAAAAGTTCAGAGGTTTCCCCTTCATGGGTGAAGGCTTGTACCGTTTGGGCGGACAACAGAGCCTCGGACGCTTTGCCCGAGCTTTCCGCGATCCAATCCTGATTGTCTTTGGAAAGCCTACGCACCCGGCGGCCCATCAAGATGACAGGTCCGATGACAACAGGCACAATAAGCAACACCAATCCGGCAAGTTTCGGCGCCGTCCAAATCATCAAAATCAACCCGCCCAGCAGCATTAAGAAATTGCGCAGCGCCCAAGAGACCGAGGAGCCGATCACAGACAGCAACAAGGTTGTGTCCGTTGTAATCCGTGACAACACTTCGCCGGTCAGGATGCGTTCGAAGAATGCTGGCGACATGGAGATCATACGGTCAAAAACCGCAATACGCATATCAGCCACAACACGTTCCCCCAGACGGGTGACGAGATAATACCGCAAGCCCGTCCCACACGCGATCAAAAGCGCAACGGCCAAAGCCGCAAGAAAATACTGATCTAGGATTTCTGTACTGCCGCTTTGAAAGCCATCGACCACGCGCCGCACCGCCAAGGGCAGAACCAACGACAGCAGCGCGGTGACAACAAGCGCAAGGCCCGCAGCACTCAGAAGCCATCCATAGGGGTGCAAAAACGGCACGAGCGCTTTCAAAGCGCTTATGTTTTTTGATTTTTCGCGCTCTGCCTCGGCGGCCTTGGGGGCTGTGTGCTGTTCGGCCATAAATTCTGTGGTTATTTGGGTTCAAGCTGGAGCGGGCAGCGGGAATCGAACCCGCACCAAGAGCTTGGAAGGCTCGTGTGATACCATTTCACCATGCCCGCGTTACATTTGAAATAGCCGTTCCTTCCCGCACACGCAAGCCTTAGAATACCTGTCCGCATGGACTCGCGGCTGTTTTGAGAAGATCAAACACATACCCAGACACAGAGCGAAAGCACATCAGCTCAAATCCATCCTCAATGCGCCAAAAGGCAGCGGGCACTTGTGCCAAACGTGTTCTGCGCATTTCATCGGCTGCAAGGCGTTCTACGTCCACTGGGGCCAGCTTGGTTAAGACTTCACCGGCCCGCGCGCCTTCAATTCTGAAAATCGTGCGCGCGTCCGAGACAACCTCTGCCACCACGTGATGTTCTTGAAAGCCTTTCTTGATCTGTTCTCGGAGCTGATACGCTTTGGAATACTCCGATAGACACAACAGCTCATCAGGCGACATCCAGGCCACGCGGCCATATGTGCCAGATGACATTTTGCGTACGTTTGGCAAGGGACAGCCCAATACGTCCTTGAGGTTGGCAGCAATCGTCTTGTCGCTCAGTTTCGCGCGAAGGGTCACCATGCCAAAAGGGGCGCATTCTTGCACGTTGACGTACCCTGCGGATTTGACACCACCCAGGGCGGACACGGGTTTAGACATTTTGCTTCTCCCCACCGGGATCATAAAACACGGCCGAGACGACACGCGCTTGCACAACGCTTTGATCTGTTTTCACAAAATCCACCACCTCCCCCATACGCTGGGGACCATGGCGCAAAAGCCCCATGGCAATGCCGCGATCAAGTGTAGGGGAATAATAGGTTGAGGTCACACGACCGATCGTCTTCGCCTGACCATTTTCGTTTTTCCCCTCTTCAACAGCATAAATGCCATCGGGCAGCACCGACCCATCCAGGGTTTCAAAGCCCACAAGCTTCCAACGATCCGGGTCTTGCATATACGCGCGCGCCTGGGCGCGCTTGCCCAGGTAATCGGCCTTTTTCTTCGAGATCGCCCAGTCAAGCCCAAGGTCCTGTGGGATCACGGTACCGTCGGTTTCATCCCCGATCATAATGAACCCTTTCTCTGCCCGCATGATATGCAAGGCCTCGGTGCCATAGGGGGTGATGTCAAACTCCCGCCCCGCATCGATCAACAGCTCCCAAAAGGCCAAAGCCTCTGCCGCGGGAACAGCGATTTCATAAGACAATTCGCCAGAAAAACTGATCCTGTATGCCCGCACATCATAGCCGCCCAAACGTCCCTCTTGCCAAGTCATGAAGGGTAAAGCCGAAGCGCTCACATCCATACCGCCGATTTTCTCAAGAAGGCTGCGGGCCTTTGGTCCAACCACAGCGATCTGGCTATACTGCTCTGTCAGATTGACCACATATACGTTCCAGGTCCACCATTCGCATTGCAGCCAGTCCTCCATCCAAGCATGGATATGATCTGCACCACCAGTGGTCGTGTGGCATAGGAATGTCTGATCATCGAGACGCGCCACCACGCCATCGTCAATCAAAAAGCCATTCTCCGAGCACGTCAGTCCGTACCGACATTTCCCAGGTTTCAATGTGCTCATCCTATTGGTGTAGAGCATATCGAGGAACTTGCCCGCGTCCGGACCACTGACCAGCAGTTTGCCTAATGTTGAGGCATCCAATAGGCCCAAACTGCCCCGTGTGGCACGCACTTCCCGATGCACAGCGTCCTTTGTACTTTCGCCATCTTTTTTGTAGCAATAGGGCCTGCGCCATTGTCCTACCGGCTCCCACTCTGCGCCATGGGCCGCGTGCCATTCGTGCATCGGTGTCTGACGGATGGGTTGAAACAGGTCTGTGCGCGCTTCACCCGCAATCACGCCCAGCGAAATTGGGGTATAAGGTGGACGAAATGTGGTTGTGCCAACCTCTGGGATCGGGCGGTCTAGCGCTTGGGACAACACCGCAAGGCCATTGACATTGGACAACTTGCCTTGATCTGTGGCCATGCCTAAGGTCGTGTAGCGCTTGGTGTGCTCAACGCTTTCAAATCCCTCCCGTGCCGCAAGATCGACATCCGACACTTTTACATCGTTTTGGAAATCAAGCCACATCTTCGCGCGGCTCGCAGGTCCCGCGCCCTGTGGCATGATCCAGGTTGGCAGAATATTGTCTTGTCCGATCTCACCAGCCGCCCATCCCACACACTGCACAAACGGCGCACCGTTCTGATTGGTCGGCGCACGGGTTAGATCAGGGCGGAACAGCGCCTGCGCCTCATCCCAAATCAGTTTCCCGCCACAATGCGACCACAGATGTACCGCAGGGGACCAGCCACCCGACATCGCTACGGCCTCACAAGCGACCGTCTCCAGCACACCATTGCCTTGGCCTGCCTGCATACACAGCTCCACACCTTTGACCTGCCCGCGTCCTTGCACCGCTGCAATCGCATACCCCGCCTTCACGGGTATCCCCCGGGCCACAGCCGCTTCATAAAACGCGCCTTTGGGTTGCATCCGAGCGTCAATAATCGCCGGCACCGACAGACCGGCATCCAGCAAGGTCAAGGCGGTGCGATAGGCATCATCGTTGTTTGTCACGATCACCGTGCGGTCAGCCGGGCTGACGCCGTAGTTGACAACATAATCGCGCACTGCAGAGGCCAGCATGACCCCAGGCACATCGTTGCCTACGAAACTGAGGGGACGCTCAACCGCGCCGGTGGCCACGATCACCTGCCCGGCCCGGATTCGCCATAACCTGTGACGCGGGCCGGGTGCATCTGGCATATGGTCCCCAACACGCTCATAGGCCAGGACATAGCCATGGTCGTAGACGCCCGCGCCTTGGGTGCGCAGCCGTAGTGTGACGTTCTCCATCGCACGGAGCTCCGCCACCAAAGGGGCAGGGTCCGGCCCGCCATCGACAGGCGCGCGCCCGCCCCAATGGGCCGATTGCTCCAATAGGATCACACGCTGCCCTTGCTTGCCCGCAGATATGGCCGCCTCAAGCCCCGCGATGCCGCCACCGATCACCAGCACATCGCAAAACGCATAAAAATGTTCATACCGATCCGGGTCACGCGCCGCGGCATCGGGGGCCCGCCCCAGGCCAGCGGATTGCCGGATGATCGGCTCAAAAAGATGTTTCCAAGCCACGCGGGGATGGATGAACGTCTTATAGTAAAACCCAGCCGGCAACAGTTGCGAGAGTTGTGCATTGATCGCACCGATATCCCACGCCAGGCTCGGCCAGTGGTTTTGCGACCGCGCAGTAAGGCCGTCAAACAGCTCGGTGGTGGTGGCGCGTTGGTTGGGCTCATGCCGATCGCCTTGCCCGAGGTTCACCAGCGCATTGGGCTCCTCCGGCCCGGCTGTCACGATCCCGCGCGGACGGTGGTATTTGAACGACCGGCCCACCAGCGTCTGCCCATTGGCCAACAGTGCTGCGGCCAGCGTATCGCCTTGGTAACCTTTGAGGCGCTTGCCATTAAAGGTGAACCAGCGCGGCTGGCTACGGTCGATCAAACGACCGCCGGAGGCAAGGCGGACACTCATAGGGGCGACACCCAATCGGGGCGTTTGGCGCGGATAGTATCTAAGATCTTTTTGGGGGGCTTCATGGTTTGCGCTTTGTAGGTCCCGAAGACTTCGAGCGTCTCGGTACAGCGCGCGGCGATAAACCACTGGCCGCAGCCATAGGTATGACGCCAGCGCTCAAAGGTGACGCCCTTGGGGTTGGGCCGCAGGAAAAGATAAGCCTCAAAGTCTTCGTCCGAGCTTTCGGGGCCAAAGCGTTTGAGATG
>CAWUJT010000105.1:0-7473 GCA_963922715.1 uncultured Thalassobacter sp. | reverse complement strand
ATATCGCCTTTCAATTTCAGGTGCATATCTCTGGATCAAGCGATACATCGTGGCGTGATCCACATGAACACTGCGCTCTGTCCTTCGCCGGTTCTCTCGAACACATGGCGTTCACCGACTCACCGTTTTCAGGTCGCGGGAACTGATCCCATACCTACAATACCAGCGCACCGCCCACAGCACGACGTCACCCGTGAAATGACGGCCCTTGAAATCGTTCATCATGTTTTACCTCCAACATAAAGTTGAATAATCTGATCATCACTGAAAAAAGTTTGCAACAGAGCTCAATATCCTGGAGTTGACCACAGAAGATTTGAGTCACTATATTATCATCAGATTTTATATATAAAAAAGAGAACCAAACATGGATGCTTTGCTTATAGAATATCTTCCAATTCTGATCTTTTTGGGTGTCGCCATAGGCTTGGGGTTAATTTTGATCCTTGCAGCGGCTGTGTTGGCCCACAGAGCGGAAGACCCCGAGAAAGTGTCAGCATATGAATGCGGGTTTAATGCGTTTGACGATGCACGCATGAAGTTTGATGTCCGCTTTTATCTGGTTTCAATTCTGTTCATCATCTTTGACCTTGAAATTGCCTTTCTGTTCCCCTGGGCTGTTGCCTTCGGTGATCTTTCTACCACAGCCTTTTGGTCTATGATGGTTTTCCTCGTTATCCTCACCGTGGGCTTTGCTTATGAGTGGAAGAAAGGTGCGCTGGAATGGGAATGATGGTCAAATAGGCAACATCATGAACAACTAAAATCATGCACAACTAAAAATTAATTTTCCTGATTGTCAAAATTTTGCCACGAGTCTTTGTAAAAATTTTGATAAATTTCTTGAATAGGTGATTCAAATTATGGGTCCTGTAAACGCGCTTAAAATTTGTTATGCGAAGTATGGAAACTTCAACGGACGTGCTTGCAGAACAGAGTTTTTCTGGTTTCAAGTTCTTTGGCTGCTGCTTCTGAGCGGATGTGCGGCAGTCGATATCCTTCTTATTACGTACGCTTGGCCGCCGGTTTTTACACCTGTTTTTCTTACGATCACTTTGCTTCCATACTTATCGGTTTGCGTACGCCGGTTCCATGATTTCAATATGTCAACAACTCTGGCAGTCATCTCAGCACTGACTTGCCCCCCAGGAATGATATTGTGTGCATTCATACCAGGCACAGAGCATGAGAATGATTTTGGTCCTGACCCGCGCCCGGGTATACGCCTTGAGAATATTCATCCAATCTATAGCAAATTGTCCTGACGTTTGCGGGCAATATCAATACGAAAATGCAGCATAAATGTGTGTCAAATCACCCGACCATGTTGTTTCATACTGATCCAGCAACTCGTCGGCGGGCACCTTTCCGACGTCCACAGAGTCCTTCAAGGCATTTAGGAAATGTGTCTCATCGGGCAGTAAACCGCCAACACCTGGCGCTGCACGGGCTTTCAAACCCGCCTCGCTGATGTTCAAAACCTGTTTGGCAAGGGCATGCATATCGATGTCACCCACTTTTGCGTGCAGACCATACTGAGAGGCCGCGACGCGCAAGTCTTCTCGTGTCATGTTATCCCAGTCTTTAACAAGATCCCAGGCAGCATCCAGCGCGGTCTGATTGTATAATAAACCGACCCAAAAGGCCGGCAGGGCGCAAAGACGCCGCCATGGTCCACCGTCAGCCCCCCGCATTTCGATGAATTTCTTAATGCGGGCTTCGGGAAATAATGTTGTGAGATGATCCGCCCAATCCGAAAGCGTCGGAATTTCACCAGGCAGGGCTGGTAATTCACCGCGCAAGAAATCGCGAAACGACTGGCCCAAAGCGTTGATGTATTGGCCGTCTCGATAAACGAAATACATTGGCACATCGAGGGCGTAATCAACCCAGGCCTCAAACCCAAAACCCTCTTGAAACACAAAGGGCAGCATACCTGTTCGATCCGCGTCTAAATTCCGCCAAACGCGAGATCGCCAGCTTTTATGGCCGTTGGGCTTGCCCTCGAAAAACGGTGAATTGGCAAAAAGCGCCGTCGCCACGGGTTGCAGCGCCAGTGCCACCCGCAACTTTTGCACCATGTCGGCCTCGGAACCGTAATCGAGGTTGACTTGCACCGTACAAGTCCGACGCATCATGGTTGTGCCCATGGTACCGACTTTTTTCATATAATCATCCATCAGCTTATAGCGCCCCTTGGGCATCAGCGGCATCTCATCGTGCCTCCAGATAGGGGCGGCCCCCAGTCCAATAAAACCCACACCAATCTCGTCAGAAATGGATTTGACCTCTTTAAGATGTTCGTTCACCTCGTCACAGGTTTGATGGATCGTTTGCAATGGCGCCCCAGAAAGCTCCAGCGCGCCGCCGGGCTCCAGACTGACACTGGCCCCCTGTTTTGACAGTCCAATTAGATACGGCCCTTCATGCACAGGCTCCCAACCATAGCGATCGCGGAGTCCTTCAAGAACAGCGCGGATGGATCGATCCCCATCGTATGGCAAGGGTTTGAGTGTGTCCTTGCAATAGCCAAATTTTTCATGTTCCGTGCCGATACGCCAATCCTCTTTTGGTTTGCAGCCAGAGGCCAGGTAGTCACCAAGCTGCGCATGATCGGTAATTGGCCCGCCGCCAGATTGAGGTATGGACATCGAAAATTCCTTACTGTTGCGATTAGGGATGAGACGTGGGCCTGGTCAGGTCAAGGCCTTATGTGCTGGCCGAGTCCAAACCTGGTGTGATTGATTTTTTTTGTTTCCTTGCACACGGAGCATTGCCCCCATATCAAACCCTGGCAAAGCAGCCCAGGCATCTAATAAAAGCTCAACATGATAGGCGTTTTCAGGGATTGAAAGGTCTTTGCCCGCATGACTGTGTAAAACCCACATGCCTGGGCCTGTCTGGGATGGCGTGAATGCGATGCCGCAAAGGTCGTCCAGATCAATGGTACCCCCAGAAAACGGTCCTAGGTAAGTCATCCTGCCCTCAACAATTTCAACAACCCCAGGCCCCAGCTCTGTTTGATAAAGACGCCCCCGCCTAAGGCCTGTCAAAACAAGAATAAAGCCCAATATCAAAAATCCAAAACCTGCCCAAAGTCCTATTCCATAGGATGTCAAAACAAACCAAAGGCCGAATAGAACGAACCCAAATCCCAATAGGGCTTCTTGCCACCTTTTGAGCCATAAGGTGACTTTCGGGCGCAGAAAACTCATCGCCAATCACCTGCATAAAGTTGCCAAAATGTGAGAGCCGCCACCGCGGCTGTATCCGCACGCAGAACCCGTGGGCCAAGGGAAATGGCATAAGATTGTGGCAGGCGGGAAATCTGATCGCGCTCTTCTGGCGCAAAGCCGCCCTCTGGGCCAATCAAGACGGCACCCGGACTGAACAGTTCCGCCCCAGTTGGCGCGGTGTGTTCTATTTTTTGCTCGTCACAAAATACCAATTGTCGGTTCTTTGGCCAAGCCGCAAGGAGGGTTTCAAGCTTCATCAAGTCTTTCACATCGGGCACAAAACAGCCGCCGCATTGTTCTGTGGCCTCAATGGCATGGGCTTGCAGCCTATCCTTGTTGATGCGGTCTGTGTTTGTATGTTGCGTTTGCACAGGTTGGATAGAGCGCACGCCCATCTCCGTGGCTTTCTCGACAATGAAATCCGTGCGCGCTTTTTTGATCGGGGCAAAGAGCAGCCAAAGATCGGGGGGCACCACCTGTGGTGTTTTCTGGGCAATGGCGCGCAAAAGACCGGCGCGTTTCGAGGCAGAAATGATTTCAGCCGTCCAGACACCATCTTGACCATTAAACACATCAATCGCATGACCCATTTGCGCCCGCATTACAGAAAAAAGGTAATGCGCTTGGCTTTGATCCAGTACAAGCTGTTGCCCATAGGTTAAGGGCTGATTAAGGAAAAGTCTAATCTGTCGATATGTCATTAAGGATAGTCTATGACGTTCAAGCAACCTACGCCAGACATAGCTGTCGCCGATGCCGTCGAAGACAATTGGGTGGATCGCTATGCCCCTCTTTGGATGCGCCCCTACTTGCGCCTGTCGCGGATGGACCGCCCGATCGGGACCTGGCTTTTGTTTTTGCCCTGTTTATGGGGTGTGACACTGGCGGCCGCTTCAGACAGTCCCAAACCTTGGGATCTTTGGATTGTGGCGGGCTGTGTGGTTGGGTCTTTTCTAATGCGGGGTGCGGGATGCACTTGGAACGACATCACTGATCGTGACATTGACGCACAGGTTGCACGCACACGGTCCCGGCCTTTGGCTGCAAGGCAAATCAGCCCACAAGCGGCACTTGTGTGGATGGCTGTTCAGTGCTTTTTGGCAGCGCTTATTCTATTCACCTACAACTGGCAAACCGTGGTTTTGGGGATATCGGCCCTGATCCCCGTGATTATATATCCGTTTGCCAAACGCTTCACCTGGTGGCCACAGATCTTCCTTGGGCTGGCATTCAATTGGGGGGCGCTTTTGGCTTGGGTCGCGCATACAGGGGCGCTTATGAGCATGGCGCCTGTTTTCCTTTATTTGTCCGGCACCATATGGACGGTTTTTTATGACACAATCTATGCACACCAGGACAAAGAAGATGATGCTCTTATTGGTGTAAAATCCACAGCCCGTCTTTTCGGGGACAAAACAGGGATATGGTTACAAGGTGCCCTTATTCTTTCAACCGTGTTCATGGCGCTTGCAGTTTTTGTAGCACTACAAGATGACGGTCTTATATCGCAAGTTTGTGCATTTATCGGCGTGTTAGGTTTTGGCCTTCATATGCAATCTCAACTCAACCGCTTGAATATTGACGATCCTGCTGTATGTTTGACCCTATTTCGAAAAAGCAACATCACCGGATTGATTCCTGGGCTTTTTTTCGCCATTGCCGCGTTGGTATAATTGCAGTGGATCGTGGAGCGGCTTAAACTGAAATATGTATTTATTGGGAGGATGAAAATATAACGATGCTCCGTTTGTCTCGCATTGTCACTGTTTTGTGTTTCATCACTGCCGTAGCTTTGTCTTATACAGCCGCTTTGTATGGAGCACGCTGGATTGAACGCAGTTCAATTGCGCTTGTGGACAAAGCATTACAAGATAACAATCTTGGGTGGGCACATGCACAGGCCGATGGGCTTCAACTTATCGTTACCGGAAAAGCGCCAAATGAAGCGTCACGATTTCGTGCAATTACTGTTGCTGGCTCTGTTGTAGACACACGTCGTGTAATTGATGCTGTCGATGTCGTCGATACATCCGCGATAGCGCCCCCGCAATTCTCGCTTGAAATTCTCCGCAACGATACAGGCATATCTTTGATTGGTTTGGTGCCCACATTGACTGGCAAAGAGGCCCTTGTTGAAGACATTGAACGTATTGCAGGGGAGCTTCCAGTCACAGAAATGTTGGATACAGCAAGTCATGATATCCCTGGAACGTGGCAAGCTGCTGTTCGCTACGCCATTGATGCATTAACCGATCTACCGCGCTCAAAAATATCTGTTTCCTCAGACCGAATAGAGGTTACAGGAATTGTAGACAGTCTAGCTGAAAAACGAAGTCTAGAAGCAGGACTCACGCGCAGAAAGCCAAATAATGTCAATCTCATTTTGAATATCAGCGCCCCGCGACCTGTGATTACCCCTTATGTTTTGCGGATAACGAAATCTCAGACAGATGGCATGAAATTTGACGCCTGTACGACAGATACCGAACAAAGTCACCGCCTCATCCTTGAGACCGCACGAAGGGCCGGTATTGAGGGTAAGATAGACTGTGTAATTGGGCTTGGCGTGCCAACATCGACATGGTCACAAGCGGCACGTGCCGGCATGCGTGCCTTGGGCGCTTTACCAGGCGGAAGCTTCACAATGTCGGATGCGGATATTTCTCTGATTGCTGTCTCTGAAACGACACAAGAAAACTTTGATCAAATTGTGGCAGAACTCAAGAACATTCTTCCAGATGTTTTTTCATTGAAGGCAACGCTCACTCCGCCGCCTGTCACACGCGACCAAAATGTCATCGAAGTTGCAGAATTTACGGCTACTCTTAGTCCAGAGGGTATTCTTCAAATGCGCGGTCGTTTGCAAGACAACGATCAAGAAAATATCGTCTTGAGCTTTGCGCGCGCTTATTTTGGCATTAACGGTACTTTCATCTCAACTCAGGCCCTCGAAGATTTACCAAGCAATTGGACAACACGTGTTTTTGCGGCAATTGAAGGGCTTAGCTACCTGGATAACGGCTCAATCCTTGTTGAAAGCGACAGTGTGACTGTTCGCGGCTTAACAGGACGCAAAACAGCCTCCTCTGATGTGACACGTGTTCTCAGTGAGAAACTTGGGCAAAGCGCACAGTATGTCGTGGAAGTACGGTATGATGAAACCCTAGATCCTTTGGCAAATCGGCCAACGCCAGAGGATTGTGTGATTTGGCTCAATGCGATCCTGGCAGAGAAGAAAATTTCGTTTGACCCAGGAGAAGCTACGTTTGAAGCTGAATCCCTTCAACAAATCGGACGGCTTTCTGATATCTTAGAGATATGCGATTTTATCACCATAGAGATCGGTGGGCACACCGATAGCCAAGGCCGCGAAGAAATGAACAAACGGTTAAGCCAAGAACGTGCTAATGCAGTCCGAAACGCACTTATTGACCGCGGTGTGCGACCAAGTCTTCTAACCGCAGTTGGTTATGGAGAAATACAACCGATTGCAGATAATGACACAGAAGAAGGCAGAGAACAAAATAGACGCATTGCATTTACACTTCAGAACGGATCAATTCAACAGGCTGAAACATGGCCGGACCTCAATCAGACAGTTGACCCCACCAATCCTAATGAAGACGCCGTCACAGGACATTCAGAACCAGAGGAGGACGAAACACGTGAATGAAAGTGAGTTTATTATCGTTATTGCGACAGTCCTTTTTGTGACATTTGCATTTGGCTGGTTTGCCGCATGGCTTGTAAACAGACTCGCGCGCGTTACGACCTCCGATATCGCTGAACTTGAAAGTATGGCACAAGCCTTGCACGACGCTGAAGAAATGCGCGATCAAGCCATCACATATCTACAGCACAGAGAGGCTGAGTTAACCAATCAACTCAGCCAAACAGAGGCAGAGCTTTCTGCAGCCATGGAAGGATTACGAGCCTCTCGACAAGAATCCGCAGAGTTGAGAGGCTATATAGAAAACCTCAATCAAGGTCGCTGAGGCTTCACCATTCACCCGATATCCCATCAGCCAATATCTATTCCGCAAACCATCTCTTGGCCTGTTCGCACTTTCATTACCGAAGGTTTGGCGAAATGGATAAAATGTGACACTTTCTGGATATGTATACATATTTCAAATGAGCTCTGTGCTTTTGATCCAGTATGTGAGTTTTGCTTTGAAAAGCCCTATGACAAAAATAACCTCCCATTCGCAGGACTATTACGTCGGATTTGGCTCAG
>CAWUJT010000104.1:0-7592 GCA_963922715.1 uncultured Thalassobacter sp. | reverse complement strand
GCACGATCCCTTCGATGGTGGACAGCCGGACCGCACCTTCGCCGAAATGCGGCAGTGCGTTGAGCAACCCGTGGGTGTAGGGATGGCGCGGCGCGGCAAACAGATCGGTGACGGCCGCGCTTTCGACCACCCGGCCCGCATACATCACCGCGACCCGATCGGCGCTTTGGGCCACAAGCCCCAGATCGTGGGTGACAAAAAGCACCCCCATACCCAGGCTGTCCCGCAGATCCGCGATCAGATCGATGATCTGTGCCTGGAGCGTGACATCGAGGGCGGTGGTGGCCTCATCAGCGATCAACAGCTTTGGATTGCCAGCGATGGCCAGTGCGATCATGGCGCGCTGGTTCATGCCGCCGGAAAACTGGTGCGGATATTCCTCCGCGCGACGTTCGGGATCGGGCAAACCAACCCGGCCCAATAACTTCACGGCTTCGCGCGCGGCCTCCGCCCAAGTCGCCCCCCGGCGCAAGCGCACAGCCTCGGCCACTTGCCAACCGATCCGGCGCACTGGGTTAAGCCCCCCTGTGGCGTCTTGAAAGACACTTGCGATGCCCTGACGGCGCAGCTTTTGCGCCTGACGCTGTGGCAGTGTGACAAGGTCTTGGCCCTCAAAAAACATCTGTCCTGCGCTGATCTGGGCCCGATGTGGCAAAAGCCCACCAATGGCAAGACAACTCATGGACTTCCCGCATCCCGATTCCCCCACCAGGGCCAGTGTGCGTCCGGCCTCGACGGTCAAAGACACACCACGCACCGGCCGCACCGGCCCGCCTTTGCGGCGGTCGATGGTGATTTCCAGATCGGTGACAGAAAGAACCATAGTAATTCCTTAAAAAGGTGCAGCCCCTTTGGACAGGGGCTGCGACATGGCAAATTTACTCTGCGATTTGGAGGTTATACGGGCGCAGGTCCATATAGTAGAGTCCGTAAGGCTTCCAGGTGATGTCCTTGCGCATCGCATAGGTTTCCAGCGGATTGTAGAGCATTGTGCCGGGTGTCTCGTCCATCCAAATGTCAAGCGCATCGCGATAGGCATTCTGACGTTCGGTCCAATCGGTGGAGGCCACAATCACGTTGTGCAACTCGTTGAACGCCGCAGGCGGCTCCCACGAGCGCTCTTTATCCTGCCGGTTGTTTTGCACCCAGCTGTCAGCACCCCATTGCGGCACGAAAGAGCCAAGTGGGTCGGGCATACGGTGTGTGTTCGACCAGGGGCGGATATGCACAGTGCCGTCTGGATCGTTCACCTGACCGAAGTTCTCAACCGGCTCAAGCTTCACGTTCAGACCCACAGCGCCCCACATCTGCTGCATGGCTTGCGCAGCTTCGGTGGACAGCAGATAGTAGTTGAGCGGAAATTTGTAGACGATTTCCTCCCCATCATAGCCCGCCTCAGTCAGCAAGGCACGGGCCTTCTCTGGATCATAGGCGAATTCTGGATAATCCTCGATCCACATGGTGTAGGCTGGCAGTTGGTGACCATTGGGTGTGTAGTTCTTGTCCGCCCAAAGTGCGGCGCGCAGAAGGTCACGATCAATCGCATGGCTGAGCGCTTGACGCACGCGCTTGTCTTCCAGCGGGCCCGTGGTGAAGAACACCAGCATATGGGTGTTGTCGAGAACGATCTGTTCGACCTTCAAGTCATCATAGCTTTCGATCGTTGGGATTTGATCGGGGGGAATGTTCACCGCGATGTCATATTCGCCAGAGACAAGACCCGCGATCCGGGCAGACACCTCGGGCACTTCGACGAAGGTCACGCTTTTGGCGGCAGGCAGGCCACCGAAGTAGTCATCATGGGACGCCAGGCGGATGTATTCGCCTTCCACCCATTCCTCCATCTTATAGGGACCTGTGCCAACAGGGTTGCGGGCGAAGGCGTCTTTGCCGACAGTCAGGTAGTTTTTGTTCTCGACCACCCAGAAGGCATAGCCCGCCATCCGCTGCTCCATCAGCAAGTCAGGTTCTTTGGAGACCACGCGCACGGTGTATTTGTCCACCGGCTCAATATGGGAGGTGGTGAGCATGAAGCGGCGCGCGCCACCGATCAGCGGGTCATAGCCGTGGCCACGTCCAGCGTTGAAGGAAAACACCACATCGTCAGAAGTCAACTCTGAGCCGTCATGGAACAATACGCCTTCACGCAATTTCAACTCCAGCGTGCGGTCGTCGATGCGGGTCCAGCTTTCGGCCAAACCGGGCACCAACTCGGACGCGGTACCAGAGCCATCGGCCAGGAAGTCACGGCGGATCAAGCTGTCAAACATCGAATAGGTGATGCGCACAGCGACATTGCCCATCTCTTCGATCCCTTCAAGGGAACCGGGCAGGTTGTTCACGGCCACGACCAAATCGGGGCGCGTGTCTTCTTGGGCCAGGGCGGCAGCGCCGGTCAGAACGACCGAGGCCACCGAAACGGCCGTAAGCAGACGTTTTAGCATGGGATTTACTCCTAGGGTTAGATGAAGAAAACGGGGCAGCCTGATCATGGGACGGCCCTCTTGGTTGGGACCGGGACCTTGCGGGCTTCGATCCAAAGAAAAAGCGGCACCCCTTGCCACTGCCCGGCGCGGGCGGTCCAGGGGTGATGCGGGTCAGGCTGCGGCTCGGCCAGATCTGTCACCTGCAAGTCCACCGCAAAGAGGGCCTGAAAGTAAGTAGAGATTGACCGCCGCCAGCCCCGAAAGTGCATTGGCAGATCACGCTCTGTGATCTGGTTTTCCCAATACTGCGTTTCAAAGTAAGACCCGGGATCGCCGTGTTTCAGCGTCGTGTAGTGCCGCTCTGCGATGGGATGCACAACGCTTGCGATCAATCGCCCCTGGGGGCGGAGAACACGCGCAGCCTCTGACAGGGTGCCAGCCAAATCATCGACATCCATCAAAACATTATAGAGCACCACGAGATCAAACCGGGCATCCCCCAGCGGCACATCATGACCTTCCGCTTGCACATAGTGTGTGGCGCTGTTTGCTGCTTGTGCGGCGTCTAAGAATGCCGGCACAGGTTCGGCGACGGTCATCTCATAGCCCAGGGTGCCGAGTGTGCGGGCAACCCGTCCCTCGCCACAGCCGATCTCAAGCGCTGGGCCTTGACCAGGCCCGACAAAAGCCTCGAAAGTGGATTGATATGCCCAAAAGGCATCGAAATCCTCTGTCCGTGCCCAGGCGATCCAGTCCTGCGCAACTGCGCTCCAGTGGGCGACATCCGTACTCATGTGGCTCGCACCGTGCGGCGGCGTGCAATGAGGGCGGTGTGTTGGTGTAGGCTTGTCCAGGGACCAGGGCCGTAGGGGGCAAGCACATCTGTGAGGGCTGCCTCCAATTCAGCTTTGCGCGCGCCCAACAGGGCCTCCGTTGTGCCTGAGCGCGACAAGGTGTTCCGCAACAGCCGTTCATAGGTCCAATCATGGGTCTGAAAGACTGAAATGCTGTGCAGATCGCAAAAGGGCGAGCTTAGCAAAACCTGCTCATGCGGGATCCAATCGTCAGACGCCCGATAGGTGTTGTAAGCGTCAAGAACGGCAAAGTGCTTGGTCACGGCGTTAAAATCCTGCCACCAGCGGTTCATTGGAATGTTCGCGGTTTTGTCATGCAAAAGCACCACTGCACCGCCTTCGGCAATCAGCCGGTCAAGATAGGCCAAGGTCTGGACGCGGTTCATCCAGTGAAACGCGCGCCCGATGGTGACCAGATGCACCGGCGCCTGCACAGCGCTGAGGTCTTCGGAACTGCCAATCTCAAAACGCGCTTTTGGATGTGCTTGTGCACGGGCGGCGGTAATCATGTTGGGGCTCGGGTCGAGCCCTAAAACATCAGTCACAAATGGCGCAATCGCATTGGCGATCAATCCAGGGCCGCAGCCGAGATCGAGCACGCGGTGATCTTCCGCACCTGTCTCACGCACCAGCCAAGCGATGAGCTCTGGCGCATAGCTTAGCCGCGCGGCAACATAATGATCCACGGCGTTGTCAAACCGCTCTGGTTTCAAAGGGGCGTCCATCATGGCTGTGGTCTCCTCATCATACTACCTCTACAACCGCCTTAAGCGGTGGCGCTTTAGCCGGGGGCACCGGAACCGCCAAGAGCAATGTCTTGGTGTAGGGATGCTGCGGGCGGCGCAGGACCTGTTCAGTCGGGCCAATCTCAACGATTTCACCTTGATACATCACCGCGATACGGTGGCTGACACGTTCCACCACCGCGATATCGTGGGAGATGAACAGAAACGCGATATTGAGCTGCTCTTGCAACTCTTGCATCAGGTGTGTGATGCGCGCAGCTGTCGAGACATCTAGGGCGGAGACCGCTTCATCGGCCACAATCACTTTTGGCGATACCGACAGCGCCCGAGCAATACAAAGCCGCTGACGCTGACCGCCGGAGAACTGATGCGGATAGCGATCTGCCGCCTCGGGCTCTAGGCCGACCTTCTCCAACAGCTCTGCCGCCAGTCCCCGTCGGCTCTGGGTCGACAGTCTTGTATGCAGGTAAGCGGGCTCTGTGATCAGATCGCGCACGCTCATGCGGGGATTGAGGCTGGCAAAGGGGTCTTGGAACACCATTTGAATCGATCCGCGTGCTTGCCGCAACCCAGCCTCATCCAGTTTGGTGATCTCCTGACCGTCAATAACAACCGTGCCTGCATTCGGCTCAATCAAGCGCATCAGCGCGCGTGACAGCGTGGACTTGCCGCAACCGGATTCGCCCACAAGCCCCAAGGTCTCTCCCGGTTTGATGTCGAACGAGACATCGCGCACCGCTTTGGTTTCACTCTTTGGCTGAAGAAAGCCATGACCCTGGGTAAACGTCTTTGACAGCCCGCGGACCGACAAGACAGGCGCTTTGTCGGCCACCGGTGCACGTATAGGCGATTGCCCAAGCTTCGGTGTCGCGGCCATAAGCGCCTGTGCATAGTGTGATTGGGGTGCGGCGAAAAGCGTGTCAACGGGCGCCACCTCTTCTGTACGGCCAAGGCGCAGCACCAAGGCGCGATCGGCCATCTCTGCCACCACGCCCATATCGTGGGTGATAAACAGGATCGCCATCCCAAGTTCGGCTTGTAAGCTCTTGAGAAGTTTCAGAACCTCGGCCTGTGTGGTCACGTCAAGCGCGGTGGTGGGTTCATCGGCAATCAGCACCTCGGGCCGACAGGCCAGTGCTATGGCGATCATCACCCGTTGCCGCAGCCCGCCGGACAACTCATGGGGATATTGCCGCAGCCTGCGGGCGGGCTCTGGGATGCGCACTTGCGCTAGGAGAGCTTCCGTCGCCGCGCGTGCCTCCGCCTGGCCCATGCTTTGGTGGCGGCGCAAAACCTCGCCCAGTTGTTCCCCGATCCGCATCACCGGATTGAGCGATGTCATCGGTTCTTGAAAGATCATCGAGATCTGATTGCCCCGCACAGATTGCATCGCGCGATCACTCAGCACTGTCAGATCAATTGGGCTATCCTGGCCAAGATGGATGTGACCATCCGTGATCCGTCCACCTTCGCGTTCAATCAGGCGCGTGATGGCAAGTGCCGTGGCGGATTTTCCCGATCCAGATTCCCCGACAAGCGCCAAAGTCTCACCAGGATGGATTTCAAAAGATAAATTGCGGACCGCCTGGTGTTCACCATAGGCAATCGAGAGATCACGGACAGAGAGAACAGGCGCTTGCGACATGATTCAAAAAGGTCCCAACGGTGGTGTCCAACGTCCTGCTTTTGGCGTCAGACGCGTCTCAAATGGATCTTTGCCAAACACCTGCCAGTGCATGGTGTCTGAAAGCGTCATCATCCCCCAAGCCTCTGCTGGGGTGCCTTGGGTGGTGAAACTCTCAGTTAAAGATTGCTGTGTCAGATGCCAGACGCCGTTGATCTGAACACAGGTGTTCCAATGGACGTGCCCCGAGAGCATAACGACAGGCACCTTGGCTTGTTCTAATGCTGCGCGGGCGCGCGCGGCTTGCGGATAGGTCGCCACCTCTGGGTTGCGCTGAAAGTAATAGTTGCCCACTTGGCCATGTTCAGAGATTGGCACGTGGCTGACCACAAGCGTCGGTTTTTCCGCCGCCTGGGCCATACGGTTCAACCACAACAAATCACCCTCAGGCAGATGAAACCCCCGGCGTTCCGGGGTGCGGGTTATCTTGCTGTCAGCCCGCCACAGGGCGATCTGCCAAGCCCCCATGTCGAGCAGCTCACTTTCCAGAGACTGACCAAGGATGTCTGCGTTTTGCGCGACGCTCAGATAATCCCGGTCATGGTTGCCGCAAATGTGATAGACAGGCGCGTCGATGGCCTGAAAAGCATCTGCGACATCCTTTTCAAGCTGAAGGTCTGTGGCCTCGTCCCGGTCTGAAATCCGATCGCCAAGATCAAGTACCAGATCAGGGGTTTCGGCGGCACACCATTCGGCAAAACGCGCCATAAGAGGTAATGCCGTATCCCCGCGCTTGGTGTGTGACGGCGCGCCGTGATGAATGTCAGCGATAATAGCGATGCGAAGGGTCATAAGAGGGTCTTTCAATGGTGTGGAGTGCGGGGCCCCGCACTCCACGGATTTTCAGCGATCAGCTGCCAGCCAATGAGATTGAGCCCGCACGGAAATCGAGCACATAAGGAATATGACCCGGCTGTGGTGCCCAGTTCACATTTTGCTGCATCGCCCAGCTTTCGAAGGGACGGTAAAGCGGCAGAACCGGCGGATCTTGCTTGATGCGGTCCATCAACTCGACATAAGCAGCCTTGCGCGCCTCAACATCGGTGGAGAAGCGGAAGCGCTCCCACATCTCGGCATATTCGGCGTCGGTGTTAAACCGGCCTGCGCCCTCTGACGGACCTTCAGGGGCCCACATCACGCCAAAGCTGCCAAAGGGGTCGGCAAAATACATTGGGTTCGACCAAGACCGTGACATCATTTCGGGATCGTTGCCGGTCCATTTGTCGGTTACATTCAACTTACCATTAATGCCCACTTCAGCCCACATTTCCATGATGGCTTGCGCGGCCAGCACACCATTGGTGTAATACACCGGGAAAGCATCAAAGACGATTTCCTCGCCATTGTAGCTGCTCTCGGCCAGCAGTTGCTTGGCCAAAGCGGGGTTATATTCGAAGGTGACCAGATCCGGCTGATGCAGCGCACCCATTTCCGCCATCGTATGGGTCGAGGGCACAACGGCTTTGCCCAGCCAAAGCGCCTCGTTCAGAAGATCGCGGTCAATGGCATAAGACATTGCCTGACGAATCTTTGGATCGGTCAGGTTGGGGTGGTTCACATTCATGATCATCACGTGAAAGAGCGCGGTTGCAGACCCTTCCGTCTTGAGGTTCGGATCGCTCTCAATCAGCGCCAACTGGTCAGGTGCGATGTTGGTCGCGATATTGATCTCACCGGTTTTCAGCGCGGTGATGCGGCTTGCGGTTTCAGGGATGCGGACCACAGTGGCGGTCTCGAGCGGGGCGGCGTCTCCCCAGAAGTCATCAAAGCGACTGTAGACCACCCGCTCTCCAGGGGTAAATTCGCTAACAGCATAGGGGCCTGTGCCCACAGGTGCGAGGGAGAAGGCCTCATAATCACCATCCTCGGCCACCATCGGATC
>CAWUJT010000103.1:0-7641 GCA_963922715.1 uncultured Thalassobacter sp. | reverse complement strand
GGGGCCTTAGCTCAGCTGGGAGAGCGCTACAATGGCATTGTAGAGGTCAGGGGTTCGATCCCCCTAGGCTCCACCAAAATCATTTAACCAGGCATAGATCATATTTTAAATGCTCATTTGGGCTTTTAATATCCGTTGTCTAAAATAATTGACACGACACGGATATAACGCGGCGGGTTCTCTATGGAGCCCTAAAAAAACAGCAGATAACAGCAGGCCACGAGAAAGGCCAAGCGTATGAGGCGCAGGGGCAGAAATATACGCAACAGAAACAACAATCGTCTCCCTAGGGCTGATTTGTTGCGCTATAGTGGACAGAAATCTGGGCTAAATTGAGGCGCTGTCCTAGAATTTTAAGAAATCCGACGGCGCAATCCCAGCAAGCTAGGCATGAATGGCACCATCACCACAGGCAAGGGCGGCTTCGCGCATCGCTTCTGAAAACGTTGGGTGTGCATGGGATGTGCGCGCGATGTCCTCGGCCGCGGCGCCGAATTCCATGGCAACGCAGATTTCATGGATCAAATCACCCGCCGCGGGACCGATAAGATGACAGCCCAAAATACGATCTGTTTGTGCATCGGCAATCAGCTTCACAAAACCGTCCCCGGCAAAGACCGCCTTCGCCCGACCATTGCCCATAAAGGAAAATTTGCCAACTTTATAAGGTTTACCGCTTTCTTTGGCCTGTTCTTCGGTCAAACCAAGGCTGGCCACCTCAGGGTGCGTGTAAATCACCCCTGGGATGGCGGAATAGTTCACATGGCCATGTTGGCCAGCGATGATCTCGGCCACTGCAATCCCTTCATCTTCTGCCTTGTGCGCCAGCATTGGCCCATCAACCACGTCCCCTATGGCATAGATACCCGGCACATTGGTCTGGTAATTCTGTGTTGTAACCTGTCCACGCGAGGAGAGTTCAATGCCCAGTGCGTCAAGGCCGAGCCCCTTTGTATAGGGTCTGCGGCCTGTCGCGACCAGCACCACATCGGCATCAAGGGTGGCCTCGGTGTCATCTTTGCGCAGTTTGTAGCTGACTTTTGCTTTTGTTTTAAGAGCCTCAACCTTTTGCACCGCCGCGCCCATCACAAACTTGAGGCCTTGTTTTTTGAGTATTTTCTGAAAGCCTTTGGCGATTTCAAGATCTTGTCCAGGCGTAATCATATCCAGATATTCAATCACGGTCACGGCTGTCCCCAGTCGGGCATAGACCGATCCCAATTCCAACCCAATCACACCGCCGCCCACAACGATCATGCTTTTGGGAATTTTTGCAAGTTCCAAGGCCCCTGTGGATGTCACAACCACTTTCTCGTCAATCGTGACCTCTGCCCCGGGGATTGACGCAGGCTCAGAGCCAGTCGCAAGGACAATATGCTTGGCCTCATACACCTGATTGTCCACTTTGACCTGGCCTAAGCCAGCAAGTGTCCCCCAGCCTTTCAGCCAATCGATCTTGTTCTTTTTGAACAGAAATTCTATTCCCTTGGTGTTTTGTCCCACAACATCTGTTTTGTAGGTCAGCATCTGTGCCCAATCGACCTTTGGCGCGGCGCCTTTCAGCCCCATCTTAGCAAAATTATGCTCGGCCTCATGCAGTTGATGGGTCGCGTGCAGCAATGCTTTTGACGGAATACAACCCACGTTCAGGCAGGTCCCGCCGAGTGTGTCCCGCCCCTCAACAACGGCTGTTTTGAGGCCTAGCTGCGCACAACGAATGGCACAAACGTAACCGCCTGGACCGGAACCGATGATGATCACGTCATAAGAAATCATAGGATGTGTCCTTTTCGTTTACGGGGCTGATAGGCCTTGATTTATGATTACCATCGCAAAATTGTAAGGTGGGCTTTTACCCTAGTTTTGCGCGTAGTATTCAATCACCAAGTTTGGTTCCATCTGCACCGCGTAAGGCACATCCCCCAGCGTTGGGGTGCGCACAAATGTTGCTGTCATTTTAGAATGATCGGCGTCAATATATTCAGGCACATCCCGTTCGGGCAGACCAACGGCCTCCAGCACCGCAACATTTTGCTTAGAGCGGTCACGCACTTCGATCACATCCCCCTCTGTCACCCGATAAGACGGAATGTTCACTGGTTTGCCATTGACCAACACATGTCCATGGTTGACGAATTGCCGAGCTGCGAAAATTGTTGCCACAAATTTTGCGCGATAGACGACAGCATCAAGCCGGCGCTCTAACAGACCGATGAGGTTTTCACCAGTGTCGCCTTTCACCCGTGCAGCTTCGGCAAAAATGCGTTTGAATTGTTTTTCCGTCAGATCCCCATAATAGCCTTTGAGCTTTTGCTTCGCGCGCAGTTGCAGACCAAAGTCTGACAACTTACCTTTGCGGCGTTGGCCATGCTGGCCGGGTCCGTACTCGCGGCGATTGACAGGGGATTTCGGACGACCCCAGATGTTTTCCCCCATCCGGCGATCAATTTTGTACTTGGCAGACGTGCGTTTTGTCACGGCTGATCTCCTTCATATCTAAGTGAAGGGCGTTGTCCTTTCCGCATCTTCATGCAGCGACAGGCTTCCCCTTGCGAGGGCCACCAACACCAACAAATTAGTTCTTTATGAAACAGTCAGGCCTGTGTCAAGAAAGATAGTGGGGCACGTTTTGATTTTGCATCAGGCTGGCTTCTGCACGATTAAGACAACGTCGTGCAAAAGGTCCGTAAGTGTCTGCTGTATGTTCAAACCCAGGAATGATTTCGGCAAGCTCGTGATGTTCTAACGCATTAAGATGCGAGAGATCCGCAGCACTTGGATGAAAGCTTTCTGTCTCAATACCGTTGGCCCAAATCACCTCATGCTGGGGCAAAAGCATATGCACATAAGCAATTTCCCTAACGCTGTGATCAATCATGATCTTCTGATCGTCGATCAGATCGATCGCGCGTACCAAAACCTCTGGCGTGTTAAAGAGCGCCTGGGCTTTTTGATGCGTCAGCAAAATACGATGATCCGAGGAGACGACCAAGTCGGGGTAAGGTTCACCCTCTCCGAAAGCGCCAGCCCGAATGCGGACAGGCCGCAATGAAGGATCAATATAGAGGCGTGTGCCAGACACTTGTCGAACCCCCATCCAAAGTATTTCTTGCGGACCATTGTCTTTTGTCAGCAAACGATCACCCGGAAATAAATCTTCCACAGCGCGTTGCCCTGTTTCCGTTGCCACCAGCGTATCGGGTGTGAAACACAAAACACCCCGGTCTTCGAAATTACTCTCACGTGTGCTGGGTCTAACTTCGATAATTGTAAGAGGCGTACGGGCTGGGGGGATGCCATCGGGCAAAAGTAGCAATGGCTCATGTCGGTTTTGCCGCTCAATCGGGATGACCGAATAATTTCTTGTCCCATCTGAAACGACGAAACTCCCATTAAGAAGAGGATCATCCAGATATGCATTGATGCGTTTGGAGTGATGACAACGCGCTTGCATCTTTGCAACCGTTTGGGCGGCTTTGTTTTTGAGCCACCGCCAGCCATTAGGATGTGTCAAAATGAATGAAGTGTTTTCACCATTCAGGTGAAAAGTTTCTCCGATCCAAGACCAATTGGACCCCACGACAATACTCTCATCAATACTAGGCACGTCTCCATCGATCCGTGTTTGACCCCATGTCATGAAAGAATGTGATACACCATGCATCGTTCGCCTGTATTAACTTATTGCTTATTACGTTGTTTATTCGATGTTGCACACAACATATAGCAAAGTAAACAGGGTTTTCACAGAGATTATTGTGTTTAAAACGGAAACCTACGTCTGCCCAACAAAGCGACCTGCAGCTTTGGGTTTGGGAAAACTGGCGTGTGCGTTTGCATAAGCAAAGAGTGCATCATAGACGTCGCCTTTCGCAGGCGTACTCTGACGGGTCTCAAGGCTAACATGGAGAAGCAACGTTTCCATTGTCCCAACCAAAGCCCCCTGTGCGTCGCACATATGGTGAAAAAGGTGCATTTTCTTCGGGCTTGCGGCTAAAATCTGGGTTGTGACTTGCACTGTTTGGCCCGCTTTCACCTCGGCCAGATACCTTAGGTGGTTTTCAACTGTAAAATAACTCATCCCTTGCGCAATATAGGCCGCATCTGCGCCAATGAGTTCCATAAACTGGTCCGTCGCCTGGGCCCCAAGTTCAAGGTAATGGGTCTCATTCATATGGCCATTATAGTCTGTCCAAGTTTGTGGGATCACACGCACAACCGTGATCGGTAAGTCCACCCTTTTATTTTCAGGCTGGGTCAAGTTTGCTTCATGTTTTGCAATAACTGATCCCGCCGCCACATCCCCTTTTTTTAGACTGCGCAGCAGACCCACGAGAGTATCATCTCTTAAACGCTCAAGGTCTCGGATACTTTTATGCCCCGATTGTGCATCTGATTGTTGCGCGATACGGTCCACCAGTTCTGGGGTAAATTCCGGAACTTCCATAAGCTTCGTCCATGGCCACTCTAAAGCCGGACCAAACTGTGCAAGAAAGTGTTTCATACCCGCCTCGCCGCCAGCAATGCGGTAGGTTTCAAAAAGTCCCATTTGCGCCCAACGCAAACCAAAGCCCATGCGGATGGCTTCATCAATCTCTTGTGTTGTGGCGATACCGTCTGACACAAGCCAAAGCGCCTCTCGCCAAACCGCTTCCAGGAGCCGGTCCGCAATGTGCGCATCAATCTCTTGGCGCAGGTGTAAGGGAAAGAACCCGACATCGCGCAAAATTTCCGCCGCGTTTGAACAAATTTCGGCCTCTCCGACCAGTTCCACAAGCGGCAGAAGGTAGACCGGATTAAAGGGGTGTGCGACAATTACGCGGGTGCCTGTGGTATTCAGTTGTGACGGCTTAAACCCCGAGGTTGAAGAGGCGATGATCGCGTGACCCGCTGCGGATACCTGAAGCGCGTCCAAGACAGCATGTTTGATCTCAAGCCGCTCTGGCACACTTTCTTGTATCCAATCGGCGTTCGCACATGCCGCGGTCACAGACGCAAAACTCAGCTTTCCCTCAGGCGGTAAGGCCTTATCGTAAAGGGCAGGCAAAGAGCGCCTTGCATTGTATAGAACCGCTGTGATCTTGCGTGCAGCCTCTGGGTCGGGGTCGGCGACACAGACGTCCCAGCCATTGAGCAAAAACCGCGCAGCCCAACCGCCGCCGATGACGCCGCCGCCAATGATCGCGGCTTTCATGGGCCAAGCCTTTGCAAGGTTGCGTTGTGTGCAAACCCTGCGATTTGGGGGAAGATGTACCACATCCAGTGTGAGCGTTTCTGGCCTGAAATCGGTTCAGACCGTGCCTGCTCTAACGTCGGTTCCTGCGCTGCCACAAACCACTCTAACCCGTTCATAGTGCTGTTGTCCGTTTATTTAGCCCGAGCTTGTCACGCACCTCTTGTGGTCCCAAGACCCGAGCGCCCATACGTTCAATAATTCCAACAGCCCGCTCCACAAGGGCTTCGTTGGTGGCCAGAACACCTCTGTCGAGCATCAAGTTGTCCTCCAATCCCACACGTACATTGCCACCCGCCAACACGGCGGCAGCGACATAAGCCATCTGATGACGTCCCAGGGAAAAGGCGGAAAATGTCCAGTCAGAAGGGACATTATTAACCATCGCCATAAGTGTATTGAGATCATCCGGCGCGCCCCAGGGCACCCCCATACAAAGCTGAACAAGCGCGGGAGCTTCCAGCACGCCGTCTTTGACGAGTTGCTTGGCATACCACAGATGACCGGTGTCAAAGGCTTCAATCTCGGGCTTCACGCCCAGCTTCGTGATCTGACGGCCCATGGCCTGCAACATGCCTGGCGTATTGGTCATCACGTAATCGGCCTCGGCAAAATTCATCGTGCCACAATCGAGCGTACAGATCTCAGGCTGACACGCAGCAATATGAGCCACGCGTTCGGCAGCCCCAATCATATCCGTGCCCTCCGCCACAGGTAGGGGACTTTCTGGACCACCAAAGACAATATCGCCCCCCATTCCAGCCGTAAGATTGAGTACGACATCCGTCTGAGCCGCACGGATACGCTGTGTAACTTCACGATAAAGCTCAAGCTTGCGCGATGGCGCCCCGGTTTCAGGATTACGCACGTGACAATGTACGATCGCCGCCCCTGCCCTGGCAGCGGCAATCGCACTCTCAGCGATCTGCTGTGGTGACCTTGGCACATGGGGACTGCGATCCTGTGTGTTGCCAGAGCCGGTAACAGCACAGGTGATAAAAACGTCACGGTTCATGGCCAGTGGCATCGTAGCCCCCCTTCCCATCCAAGTTTTGCGATCTGAGGTGGGAAAGCAAGCCCAAATGTGCCTTTCTATGAGATCAGAAAAACTAGCGCCCACTCACTGCATCAGCGAGCGCTGGGAACCGTACGATCCGAAAGTTTCCCTGCGCGGCATTATCCCCACCATTCAACACCGGCGAGCGATGCAGCTCATTGATGGTGGCATAGACTTGGCCATCTGCGCCAATCGCAAAGCCATCGGGCCAGGGCAAATCAGCAGCTGAGTCAAACAAAATTTCATAATCACCGCTGGGACGGGTCACGCCGATCGCGTTGTCCGTCATTGCGGTAATATACACATTCCCAGCCGCATCCACTGTAGAGCCGTCCGAGATTGGTTTGTCGCCATAGCGCTCCACACGGGCCTCAAGCTCTGCTGGACTTAACGACGCATCACGCAGATCGATGGTGCGCACACGATACATCGACGTCGCGCTCATTGGCGCGAAATACACCCAGGTGTTGGTGGGATCGACGGTGATCGGGTTCACACCGATTTTAGCAGGATTACCACCCAGCCGGATCTCGCGATTGTCAATAATCATCGGAATGTCCTCTGGCACTGTGAAGCGTGATCCTTCCAGAACGCGCCGTGCACGACCGGTTGTGAGATCGAGAACAATCAGAGCGGAAATTATTCCATCTCCAGTGTCTGAAATATAAATAGAATTGTGATCCCGATCCACAGCCAAATCGTTCAAGAACGAAGTGGGCCGCGTCACCGGGGCACTCAGGTAATGAATCGCATGTAAAGTTTCGGTCTTGGTATCCCATCCAATGACTCGTCCCGCCCGATCCTGGCTTTGGCCATCCAGCATCCACAAAATGCCCTGCCGATCTGCACGCAAACCCAGAACCCCGTTGAGCCCGTCACCATCGCCCTGCGGCGCTCTGGCCCAAGTCTCGGTAGGATAAGGACGTGTCGTGCCATCGGCCAAAAGCTCCACCACCCGCAACTCCGGCCCGTAGAACTCATGCACAGACATAAACAGACGCCCATCGGGCCCAATCGCCAGATTGCCTGGAGGCAATGTACTGTCAAACTCGCGGAATACTTCATAAGACTGCGCCTGAAGCGGTAGGGCTACCAGGCAGGCCACAGCAAGTGTACGTAGCATAGGGGTCATTGATCTTCCTTCTCGTGCTTAAATCATGTGCGACGCATAACACCTAAGATTGCGACATTCAGTACACTTGTTGGTGATACAAAAGCAGAATTCAGCCACAGATTGTCACAAAACTGTCAACCGAATCTTTTAGTCAGGTATTATATTTTTTTTGAATTTCACGAAATCTAAAATAGATAGAGAATGTCAAATGAATAAAGTTGATCAGAGTGAAATGTC
>CAWUJT010000102.1:0-7771 GCA_963922715.1 uncultured Thalassobacter sp. | reverse complement strand
CTCAGACCTTTCAAAGAGGATCGGAGCATTTTGCGGCGTTGGTTAAAGGCCTGCGCCACGACCCGCGACAGCACCGCGGCGTCCGCTGCAAAGCGGGGTGCGGGCAGGGCAGTGAGCTGCACAACGGCAGAATGGACTTTTGGCGGGGGGGAAAATGCCTCTGGCGGGAGGCTCAGCACAATCTGCGCCGCGCACCGCCATTGCGATAAAATCGACAAACGGCCATAGCTCTTATGGCCCGGGGCGGCGACGATGCGCTCGGCCACCTCTCGTTGAAACATCAGGGTCAGACTGCGCCAGGGCGGCGGCCAAGACACCGGTGTCAGCCAGCGCACAAGAAGCTCTGTGCCGATATTATAGGGCAGGTTCGCCGCGACACAGATCGGCGGGGTGAGCCCTGCAAAAGGATCATGGTCTAAAGCATCGCCGTGGCAAATCTCCAGCCGGTTGGGATAGGTCTGCGCGATCTCAGCCAGCGCCGGTAAGCACCGGCTGTCTTTCTCAATGGCCCGGACATTGCGCGCGCCCTCCGCCAGAAGGCCGCGCGTCAACCCCCCGGGGCCGGGGCCGATTTCGACAATATCCGATGTTGCCAGGTCATCGCCGACCAACCGCGCAATGCGGGCAGTCAGGTTCAGGTCCAGAAGGAAATTTTGACCCAGGGACTTTTTCGCGCGCAATCCGTGGGCTTTGATCACCTCTCTGAGAGGCGGGAGCGTGTCAATCATCGGGGAAATGACGCGCTCTGATGGGCGCGGCGCTGGGCCATCTCGGCAGCCATTTCAATGGCGGCCCGCATGGAGGCCGGATTGGCCCGACCGCGGCCCGCGATATCGAAAGCTGTGCCATGATCGGGGGAGGTTCTGACAAACGGCAGGCCCAGGGTGATGTTGACGCCGCCATAAAAATCAAGGGTTTTCAGCGGGATCAGGGCTTGATCGTGATACATGCAAAGGGCCACGTCATAGTGTTTGCGGGCGGCGGCATGAAACAAGGTGTCCGCAGGATGAGGCCCTGTCAGCGACAACCCTTGCGCATTCAAACGGGTCAGAAGCGGCGCGATCCATTCGATTTCTTCGCGGCCCATCGCGCCGCTTTCCCCGGCATGGGGGTTTAGACCGGCCACGGCAATCCGCGGGTGCGTCAGGCCAAAGGCCTGTTTCAGGCCTGTGTTGGTGATCTGGATGGTTTTTTCAAGGGATTTTGGTGTCAGCTGCTTGGGCACATCAGACAAGGGGATGTGAATTGTGGCGGGCACAACGCGCAGCTTGGGCGCGGCCAGCATCATCACCACATCGCAATCGCCGGCGAGGGCGGCAAGGTATTCTGTATGGCCTGGGTAGGCAAAATCCGCCCCGGTTTGCAGCGCACGTTTGTGAATGGGCGCTGTGACAATCCCCGAAACCTGCCCCGATTGCGCCAGGGCAACGGCCCGTGCAATGGCGGCGATCACGCCCCCGGCTTGGGCCGCATCCGGTTGGCCAGGGCGGGCAGGGCCCGGAATGGGCACAGGGAACACCGGCAGGCCACGCTCCATCGCGCGCGGGGCTTGTGACGGGTCTGAAATCTCAATGACACGCGGCGCCCAGCCGTGAAAGTGGCTTGGGTTTCCCAGAACACAGAGGGGCGGGCCGTCTGCTGCATAGGCTTTGGCGATGACCTCAGGGCCAATGCCCGCAGGTTCCCCACAGGTCACGGCAAGAGGTGCCAGGTCAGCCATTTTCATCCAGACGGGTGATGCGTGCTTCTGCTTTCAGCTCATCAAGATAGCCTGATGCATAGGCCTCAAGCCGTTGCGCAAACAAACGTTGGCGCAATGCCTCGCGCGCGCCTTCCTCCAAAGTGGGGGTGCGCCCGCACAGCATGATAAAGCGCACCGTGTTTGCGGTGGCGGGGTCGTTTTCGATCATGATTTCGCCGGGATCAAGCTTGGCCAGTGTCAGGGCAACATCACGGGGCAGATCGCTGGGTTGGCGTGACACGCGCACAATGTCAGATGTCGTAAAATCCTTCGCCGTGCCGTAAAGATCATCGCAGGTATCGCTGCGGTCCTTCAGGCCTTGTGCCAGGCTGCGAGCGTTCTGTTGTGTGTCCTCTGAGATTTTGATTTCGGCGTATTCAACCGCCAGCGTATTCGTCGCAACACCGGCTGTTTCTTGAAAATCTCGTATCAGAAACAACGCCACGTAGGAGCCCATGTCAATCGGTTCGGTGATTTCTCCGGGCGCCATCACCAGAAGTTCAGACGCCACAGGACCGGGAAGCGCATTCAGGTCGAGCCAATCAAGCGCCCCGCCATTTCCGGCAGAAGGGGCAGCGGAAAAATTCGCGGCGGCTTGGGCAAACTCGGTAGGGGTTTGGATGGTGTCTGCCAGCTGTTGGGCGAGATCCCGGTTTTGGTCCGCCACCTGTGGTGCCAAAGGCAGAGCAATTTCCGAAAGCAGAACGCGCACACCGCCGCCCGATGTCAGCGCAATGGCGCGGTCAAGTTCGGCTTCGCTGACTTGGGAAAGGGCACCAAACTGCTGTTGCACAAGACGCCGCCACAGCAAGCCATTGCCCACGAAATCCCGCACTGTCTGCTCAGGGATGTTGTTTTGTTCCAGAAACGCCAAAAGCTCTTCAGGGGTGGCGTTCGCGCGCAGGGCAAATTCCTGAAGACCTGCATCAAAATCCTCGCTTTCCAGCACGATGCCAGCAGCACGGGCCGCACGCACCTGTAGAAACTCATTCGTAAGGGCTTCAATGACGCTTTCGCGGGTCACATTCGGGGCTTGTAGTGTCGTCAAAAAGTTCAGGCGCTGCTCGACCATGAAGGTGCTCACTTGCCCGTTATCGATGCGCACGATAGGGGCAAATGGGTTTTGCGCATAAGCTGGGTTTGTCACAAAGCTGGCAAACACCGCAAACCCTATTACGCTGGTGCGCAGGATCATCCTTATGATGGCGTCATACATGTCTTTGTCCCCCGTCGTCTTGTGCGATTATCTGCGCCAAATCCGCTAAAGGCAACAGACAGTCCGAATGTTGTTGTCGGTTTCAGTGTGCTGGTTTCGGTAAACCGCCGCTCGACCGTGAAGCCGACGTCTACACAGTCGGACCGATATATCACGCCTAAGCTTGCCTCGCTGGCTTGTTGCGCTTCAAGATCATAGCGCCAATCAAGCTCAGCCGTCCAATCAGAGGTGATATCAAACGCACTATCCAATCTCCATTCTTTGGTGTTGTTTGGGCGCCCACTTTCTTCATCGGCTCTAAGCCAGGTAAGGCCGGTGGCTATGTTTTGCCGCTTGCGCACCAGCAAAGCCCGTACCTCTGCACGTGTGACCGTAAAATCGTTATCGACAAGAGATGACATGTCAATCATCGCGCCATTCTGGGACCGATAATATGCAGAAATCATCCAATCAGAAAGACGACCATCTAACCCAGTGCTGGGATTAAATTGGCCAAGATCCTCGGCCCGCAACGTGCGCCCCAGGCCAAGCCCATATTCACGTCCGCTTTCTTCCAGTCTTGTGTAAGTCAGGCCAATGTTCAGCCGATTGCCCATTTCCAACGCATCGCGCCCCGTAAACCTGTTGAACGAAAACAGATTGCCGGGATCAAATTCTGTGAAAATGGCATCTTCATTCGGGGCGTCAATGTCATCATTCGGGGCAAGGACGACTTGAACACGCGGCTCTATGACATGGCGGACACCATCACGGCCGTTGCGGGCCAGAGGTAGACTTGTCTCCAACCCAAGGTAAGGGACGACGTAAGAGGCCGTGCCGGAAGGATAATTCACCGGGTCTTGGGCGATTTCATAATGCGCGGCGTAAATAGCGCCACTCAAGCGCGTTGTGATCCCGCTTTGCCAGACCCAGTTGCGCCCCCAGTCCACCGATCCCGTCAGCCGTGCCACATCGCGTGCTCTGATATCGTCTGGCATGGTCAAATTTGGATCATCATTTTCTCGGGCGTGACCATGCAGCTCAAGCGTCCAATAGCCCTGTCCCCCCATCAAACGCGGCGTGAAGCGGCGCGTCTCACTCAGGCTTATCATATAATTCGGCAAGTCGGCATTGTCATCGCTGTCTCGCAAAGACTGGAATGCTACAAGTTCGCTTTGACGCAGGTGATCGCGGTCAACGCGGGTTAAAGCCAGACGGCTTTGCAAGCGGTCTTTGTCGGAATACCCATATTGTCTGAGATATTCATTATCCGACGTGACATCGAGATTGAAGGTCAAATCATAGCCCCTGGACAACTCAAAGGCGCCCTCTGCAAAGACATAAAACCGTAGTCCAGGTTCAATCTGATCTTCTGAGATCGCCCCTTCAAAGCTCAGATCACCCGAGGTGAACGCTTGACGGTAGCGTGCCTCTAAGGTGTAGGACTTGTTGTCGGTGACAAAGGGTGTGAGGGTTAAGTCCCGATGCGGGCCGAGGGTGAAAAAATAGGGAATTTTCACTCCGAACCCAAGGGTGCTGTCGCCAATCACACTGGGCACAAGAAACCCGGACAATCGATCCACCGTGGGATCTGGAAGCCGTAAGCGGGGCAAATAAGCCACAGGCAAACCCGCAATGCGAAGTTGCGCATGCTCAAAGATCAGTTGGCGCGTGTCCTGATCATGCACCACACGGCGCGCGCGGATTTGCCATAAAGGCACCTCATTGGTCTCACATACCTTGCAGGTGGAGGCCACAGCATACTCCATGATGGTATTTTGCCCGCTGTTTTCCCGGGTGATATTTTCGGCGGTGATCTCAAGCTGTTGATCCAAGACAAACCGTGCGCTGCGCAGAATGCCTTCCTGCAAATCAAGGCTAAGCTGTGCTTGGTCGGCGAAAAGCTGTCTGGTGTCACCTTCCATCAGGATAAGCGGGCCGATGATATCAACGCGATTTTTTGTCCGGTCATACCGGATTTGCTCGGCCTCAAGGCGTTGATTCTTATAAAACACTTCTACATTGCCAGAGGCCACAAGCTGTGTGGCCCCTTCGCTAAAGTCGATTTGATCGGCAATCAGCGTTGCTTCAGGGGGCACAGACTGTGCCAGCGGCTGAGATGTGATAAAAGATGCCATCAAAATTGCTGGGATCAGGCGGCGGATCATCCATCCTCCAGATGCAAAAGAATACCATACCCCAAGGCGATACCTACCAAAGGCGGGGCAAAAGCGGCTATGTGAATGGAAAGCTGCCCGCTTTCGCCCAAGACCTGGGCGAAGTTACGCAAGAAATAAATACCAAACCCCAAAACAAGTGCGCTTAGGATCATCGGGCCGACACTGCCTGCCCGGGTGTGGCGCAGCATGAAACTGGCCCCGATCACCACCATTGCCATCAACATAAGCGGTTTTGCCAGTTCCATCGCAAACCAAACGCGATGCTGACGCGCGGAAAACCCGGCTGAATCAAGCCGTGCAATGAAATTAGGCAGTTGAAAGATCGAAATCGCGGATGGCGTGCCAAAGCTGTCGCGAATTTGATCTGTCGTAAGATTTGAGGGCAACCGATACATGCTTTGTCGTTGTGCGTCGCGTTCTGGATTGCGGCTTTGTGCCAGTGGCCAGAGTTTCACATCGGATAACTCCCATGCGCCGGATTTGAGTTCGGCCCGCACTGCATCCACGCGCTCTAGCGGAGTGTCTTGCTCTCCAAACCTCAGAAAACTAGCGTTGTATAAAATCGTTCCATCTAAAGAAGTGCGGCGTGCGCGAATGACTGTTTGCCCACCTGGATCAGCTTGCCTGAGCCAAACGCCCTCGTCAGAAATAAACAGGATATTTTCCGTTCCCGGCTCAATCGCAGACAACGTCCGTTCATAGGCTTTTTGGGTTCCGGCAACAATTGGGTTCAGGATCACAAGAGAAAAGACGCCAATGCCAAAAGCCCCCAGCACCGGCGTGAACAGGCTGCGCACCAAAGAGCGCCCGGTGGCGCGGATCGCAACCAGTTCCAAACTGCGGGCCAGCCCCAAGAACAAAGCGATGGTGGCAAGAATGACAATCAGCGGTTGTAATTGCGACAAGGCGCTGGGTAAATTCAAGCTGGCCAGCACAAGCGCATTGGAGAATATATCCACACTGTCCGGCACCCGCCCCAGATGCTCAACCAGGTCAATCGGAAACAGCAAGGCGGCAAAGGCCAAGTTCACAAGCCCCCAAAGCCAAAGAAACCGGCGCAGAATATAAAACGAGAGTGTCATCGCGCCATCACCGCGCTTTTGGGTCGTCGTCCTTCCAAGCTGGCCCATATCAATCCAGCACTCCCAAGTGCGGCACTCAACAGGGGGGAGATATAGAGCAAAGGCCAACTGTGTGCGGACTGTAGCGCGATGCTTTTTGTCGCATTGCCAATGGTTTGAATGGTCAGGGCCAGCAAGACCACCCCAAGGATTTGCCGCCACAACCCAAAGCGGGAATACCGCCCCAAAAGCAGCCCCCCCAACACGAACAGGGGCAGGGTTGCAGCATAAAGCGGATCGGCAAACCGCAGATGCGCGCGATATAGAAATTGTGAATTTTCAATGCTTTCTGCCTCTTCCCCAGCTTGAAAAAGGGCGCGTGTTGACAACTCTCGCAGTGATTTTTTCCGTTGCCCATCTGGGACCAAGGCTTCAAGATTGTATGTGAAATCCGAAAATGTCACAGTTAACAGGTTTTGACTTTGCAGGCGGAGGGTCTGGGCCATGCCTGCGAACATAATCAAACGCGGCGCGGCTTCTGTTTCCACAAGAAGTGCTTTTTCAGCTGTGTAATAGGTGACCGCATCGGTGGCCCGACGATCTTCCAACAATAGCCCCAAAAGTTCTCCATTTTCAGAGATCTCCCGCACAAAAACGGTGACCCCGCGACCGGGATGAATAAACTCCCCTTCTTTGAGAAATTTTGCCGAGAGATCACGGGCAATCATAGCAGATTTATCGGCCAAAATACTGCGGGTCATCGGTTGCAGAACATGAGATATCAAAGACATAATCAGAAAAATAATCAGGGAGAACATCAAAACCGGGCGGGCCATCCTCCATGGGCTCAGACCAGAGGTTTGGGCCACAATCAACTCACTGTCTTGATGCAGCCTGTTGATGCCGTAAATCGTTGCGACAAAAGCTGCAACGGGCATCACATTGATGACAACCGTTGGTAGTGTGAGGGTGGTGAATTCCAAGAACACAAGGGAACTTTGCCCACCGGCAATCAACGTATCAAACAAAGAAATCGTGCGATTGACCCAATAAATCGCCACAAAAACAAGCGCAAAAAAGCCAAACAATTTCAACAGCTGTGACAGCATATATCTGTCGAAAATACGCATCTGGATCCCCCTGGATTTTGGCGTTACCGCATATATCCCCTTTGTGCGAGCCTAATCTGGTCAATCCAGACTTTGAGCGATAAACTGTCTGCAGTAAAATGTTATTTTGGAGTCCGATGACATGACAGCCCTTCCTGAAATTGAAGTGATCGCCAGCGACAGTGACGATTTGATGCAAGAGGCCACGACGTTGGCCCTAGTGGTGCCCGAAGGCGGGAAATTGGATCTTATGGCACGCCGGGTCAATCGGATGACAAAAGGTGCGGTTGAGCGCCTGGTTGCGAGCGAACAATTCACCAAAGCCGAACAGGGTGCCGCTTTAAGTTTGGCCTTTCCCAGCGGTGTCGAAGTGGACACGCTTGTGGTTCTCAAGCTCGATAAAAATGCGCCTCAGATCACAGCCCGCAAAGCCGGTGCGCAGGCTGCAAAATTGGCGCAAGGTGCGGTCCTGACGCTTTTGGTTG
>CAWUJT010000101.1:0-7859 GCA_963922715.1 uncultured Thalassobacter sp. | reverse complement strand
GTTGTCTCTGGAACGCCCATCATCAGGTTGAGATTTTGAACGGCAGCCCCGCTGGCACCCTTCCCAAGATTGTCGAGTGTTGCTGTGAGAGTGAACAGACCCATCTCTTCATTGCCATGCACAGAAAGATGCATCAAATTTGTCCCATTCAGTGCAGTCGCATCTATGCGAGGCGGCGCTTCAATCACTTTAATGAAATGTGCATGTGCATAAAATTCATGCAAAATATCTGTGAAAGTACCTAAGGTCGTCCCTTCTGAAATAGCCTCCCTTGGCAGATGCAGTTGCACCACCATGCCTTGTGCAAAATTTCCAACAGACGGTTGGAAATGCGGCTGGCGTCTTATCAAGGCATGGGTCATGATTTCCGGGATATGTTTATGATTTTGCCCCGCTGCATAAAGAAAATGCGGCGGCGCTTGCTGCTCTGGCTCGTATTCCGCCACAAGTGCTTTGCCACCACCAGTGTATCCTGAAACGCCCGTCAATACCAAAGGCACGTCGTTCTCAATAAGGTGCGCCTCCCGCAAGGGGCGGATCAATGCAATCGCCCCTGTGGCGTAACACCCGACATTTGCAACACGCTTGGCCTGGGCGATTTTGTCGCGCTGCTCTGGCAGTTCTGCCATGCCGTAAACCCACTCGGGATTGACCCTATGGGCCGTGGACGCATCAATCAGCCGCGTTTGCCCGGCAAGCTCTACCGCCTGGATGGCAGCTTGATCCGGCAGGCAGAGGATCGCGATATCTGCCTGCGCAAAGGCCTCTACCCGGGCAGTGTTATCTTTACGATGTGTTGGATCTAAAGAAATAAGCGTAATGTCTGACCGAATCGAAAGTCGGTCACGAATTTGAAGGCCCGTTGTCCCCGCCTCGCCATCGATAAACACTTTGGTTGTCATCGGATATCCTTTTCTTGCACAAAGCGTGACATGCGCCCCAACCAAAAACGTGGGCACAAGGCCCACGCTTTCATTGTTTTTAAGTTTTAATCTGCGTCAGCCTGTCGCGGTATCATCCACGCAGGATCGAATATTGCTGTCCCAGACTTGTCCTTTGCTACATGTCGATGTTTCATGATGCGCATGAGTAGCACATGCATAAGAAATGCTTGGTACTGCAACACTAAGTGAAAAAGCCGTCACCGTCATAAAAATTCTCGTCACTTTATGTCCCCTTTTGGACACATGTTAGCTTATAAAATCCAAAACTCAACGTGCTTATTTTCAGTAACGCACCTAAAAAGTCATGGTCCAAAGACACGGGCAAAAATCGTATCGACATGCTTTGTGTGATAGCTGAGATCAAATTTTTCGCTGATGTCATCTTCTGATAAGACGGCCCTCACGTCTGGATCGGCCAAAAGCTCTGACTGGAAGTCTTTGCCGTCTTCCCAAACCCGCATGGCATTGCGTTGCACAAGCGTGTAAGCCCGCTCACGACTGATCCCAGCTTGGGTTAGTGCCAAAAGCACCCGCTGGCTCATAATCAAGCCGCGGTATCGGTTGAGGTTGGCCATCATGGCGTCGGGATAGACGATAAGTTTATCAACCACCCCAGTCAGGCGTGCCAGTGCAAAGTCCAGCGTCACAGTGGCGTCTGGCCCGATATTGCGCTCAACAGCACTGTGGGAGATGTCGCGTTCGTGCCAGAGCGTCACGTTCTCCATCGCCGGGATCACCATTGACCGCACCAGCCGCGCAAGGCCTGTCAGGTTTTCGGTTAACACAGGGTTACGTTTGTGCGGCATCGCGGAAGAGCCCTTCTGCCCCTTGGAAAAATACTCCTCAGCCTCTAGCACTTCGGTGCGCTGCATATGCCGGATTTCTGTGGCGATATTTTCGATGGAACTGGCGATAAGTCCGAGACATGCGAAAAACGCCGCATGTCTATCACGCGGGATTACTTGGGTGGAAATGGGTTCCGGCGTAAGCCCCATCTGGGCACAAACGTGCGCTTCAACCTGCGGGTCGATATTTGCAAACGTGCCCACAGCGCCCGAAATGGCGCCGGTTGCTACCTCTTGGCGCGCGTGGTGCAGGCGTTGAAGGTTACGCGCCATCTCAGCGTAAAACCGCGCGAAGGTGAGGCCCATCGTCGTGGGCTCGGCATGGATGCCATGGCTGCGGCCAATGCGCAGGGTGTTTTTGTGTTCAAACGCGCGTCGTTTGAGCGTCTCAAGCAAAGCCTCCAAATCGGCGATAAGAATGTCGGCGGCCCGTGTCAGTTGGATATTGAATGTGGTGTCGAGCACATCAGAGGATGTCATGCCCTGATGCACAAACCGCGCAGAATCTTGACCGATGATCTCGGCCAAATGGGTCAAGAAAGCAATGACATCGTGTTTTGTTTCCGCCTCAATTTCATTTATGCGCGCAATATCAAAAGGCACATCTTTGGCTTTCCAGACTGCCTGGGCATTTTCTTGTGGGATGACCCCAATCGCGGCCATAGCATCACAAGCATGGGCTTCAATCTCATACCAAATGCGAAATTTTGTCTCCGGCGACCAAAGGACTGACATTTCGGGGCGGGAATAACGCGGGATCATGGCAGAGCTTTCCAATTTTATCGGCTGATGCTTTGTCTTAGAAGCGATGGCAAAGCGTGACAATAGACGATCATAAGACGTGAGTAGACGATATATGAAGCTTCCTCAACTGCTTGAGTTTGACCGGCCCTGGCGTATCGACCGTGAGATCACCGATCACACATCAGGCCAGAAAGCGCGTTTTGAGGGTGAGGTTACCCCCAGTTGGCAAGGGGCTTTGCTGAAATGGCCGGAAAGGGGGACTTTACATCACCCATCGGGCAGCTTTTCAGCGACACGCCTTTATTATCTGCAAGAGAACACAGATGGCATTGCGCTACTGTTTGCAGATGAACGATTATACCATCAGATCGGGCCGGAAGCTGTTCATGTTTGTCCGCCGGATCTCTATCGCATCACCATGGATTTTCAATCATGGCCGTTTTGGTCGATCGAGAGCTATGTCAGCGGTCCACGGAAAAACTATCTGCTCCAGAGTGCTTATGCACCCGCTTGATCAACCAGCATTGTCTCAATCTGCGCGCCGGTTTCCAAGGTCTTATGAACAGGACATTTGTCTGCAATTTCCATCAACCGCAAACGCTGCGCCTCTGTCAAATCCCCCACCAGCGTGATTTCGCGCTGGAACCGGTCGATGCGTTCTGTGCCTTCGCCGGCATCTTGGGCATGGACCCGGTCGTGGCGCACATCGACACTGATATGGGCAAGTGGCCAATTCTTGCGTCGCGCATACATGCGCACGGTCATAGAGGTGCAGGCGCCAAGCCCGGCGGCGACAAATTGATAGGGTGTAAAACCGCGGTTGGTGCCGCCATAAGTCTCGGGCTCATCGCCTAGGACATGGTGGATTGCCCCAGCGGTGATATCTTGTAGAAACCCGTTTGGGTCAGCCTCGACCACGCGGGTGACATCCTCAGGCACGCCCACAGGCGGGGCAGGGGGGGAAAGAGGTACGTATTTCGCAACCCAAGCCGCGATCACACCAGCGGCATATTCCGCGTCTTCGGACCGCGTGATCAGGTGATCGGCATCATCCAGCGTCACAAAGCTTTTGGGATGCTTCGCGGCGAGAAAGATCTGTGATGCATTTTCAATGCCCACCACACTGTCGCGCGGGGCGTGCATCACCAAAAGGGCACGGTTTAGGCCCTTTATGGCCGCTGTTAGGTTTGTTGCAGATACATCTTCCACAAAGCCCCGCCCAATTTTGAGAACGCGCCCGCCAAGTGTAACCTCCCCTTCACCATCGGCTTCAATGCGCTCAAGCGCATCGGCAAAGTTATGGGTCACATGCTCTGGATCAAAGGGGGCCCCTATGGTCACAACGGCTTTGACACTTGCGATCTCGCCCGCGGCTTTCAAGACGGCCGCACCGCCTAGGGAATGGCCAATCAATAGGCTTGGCACCATGTCGCGCGCGGCCAAATATTGTGCCGCGAGAACAAGATCCTCTACATTTGAGGTGAAAGAGGTATTGGCAAACTCCCCTTCAGAATGCCCCAATCCCGTGAAGTCAAAGCGCAACACCGCAATGCCCATAGCCGCGAGCCGCCCTGCGATGCGCCGGGCCGCCCAAATGTCTTTAGAGCACGTAAAACAATGGGCAAAAAGGGCTGTTGCCAGATGCGGACCATTGGGTAAATCAAGGCGCGCGGCCAGTTGCGCACCAGTGTGACCGGGAAAAGTAAAGCGTTCGATGGGCATGACGATGTCTCCTTTGAGATTGGTCTATGCGCATATTGCCCTAACCTACAAAATGATACAGCTGTTGTCACCCAGCCGTGACTTTCTGTGACATAATGTGTTACTGCCAGCGTCCACTAAAATCTTCTGGCACAAGAAGATTATGACGTCCGAGCGCGTTCACATCGGTTTCGCCACACAGGCCCATGGTTGTATCCAATTCTTTCTGGATAATCTCCAAGGCCGTGGTCACGCCTTTTTCACCCATTGCACCAAGCCCATGAATGTAAGCGCGGCCAATCATTGTGGCTTGTGCGCCAAGCGCTACGGCCTTCAGCACATCCTGGCCAGAGCGAATGCCGCTGTCGAAATGCACCTCGATCTTGTTGCCAACGGCCTCTATAATCTCGGGCAAAACCCGGATCGCGCTTAACGCGCCATCCAGTTGCCGCCCGCCGTGATTTGACACAACAATCGCATCCGCCCCGACATTCAACGCGTCTTTCGCATCCGCAACATCCAAAATCCCCTTGATCACCACGGGGCCATCCCATCGGTTGCGCAACTCCTTGATCCGCGCCCAATCCAGGGATTGATCAAAACTTTTGGCCGTCCATTCGTGCAAAGAGGCGGGATCGCGCACCCCCTTAGCATGGCCCACGATGTTGCCGAAGAAACGGCGCTTTGTGCCCAGCATTTCCAAGCCCCAAGACCATTTGGTTGCGAGATTCAAAAGCGTGCTGGGCGTAAATTTCGGCGGCGCAGACAGCCCGTTCTTCAGATCCTTGTGGCGCTGGCCCAGCATCTGCAGATCAACCGTAATCACCAGGGCAGAGCATCGGGCGTCCTTGGCGCGTGCAAACAGGCGTTGCATGAAATCGTCATCATTTAATGTGTAGACCTGAAACCAAAACGGCTGGCCCGTGGCCTCTGCCACATCTTCGATGGAGCAGATCGACATCGTAGACAGCGTAAAGGGCACCCCAAAGGCCTGGGCGGCCCGTGCGGCTTTGATCTCACCATCTGCGCTTTGCATGCCGGTCAGCCCAACCGGGGCCAAGATTACCGGCAGCGCCTGATCTTGCCCAAGAATTTTGCACCGAGTGGTGCGCCCGGTCATATCCCGCGCCACCCGCTGGCGCAGACGGATTTGCGCAAAGTCAGAGGTGTTTTCCCGGAATGTCTGCTCGGTCCAAGAGCCGCTTTCGCAATAATCGTAAAACATCCTTGGCACGCGCGCTTTATGGAGGCGTTTGAGATCTTCGATATTGGTGATCACGGGCATCTGAGGCTCCTACGGTTTTCCACAAACGTTATCCAATCCGCATGCTGTAGGCAAATCGCCGGTTTCAATCAAAAGGATTGTCTGGATAGCGCACATTGACAAGGCAAAGGCCAAACGGCGGGGCCACAGGACCACAAGCGGCACGATCCCGCGCAGCCAGTGCGACTTTTACATCATCGGCGCTCCACGCCCCTGCGCCGACACGTTCCAGCGTGCCAACGACAGAGCGCACTTGTGTGTGCAGAAAAGAGCGTGCGCGTAGGAAAAAGCGATACTCAAAGCCACCGGGATAGGGGTGTTCGTCGATTGTGATCTCAGCGAGTGTTTTTACAGGTGATTTGGCTTGGCAAATAGAGGCGCGAAAGGTGGTGAAATCATGCTGTCCAATCAATGCGGCGGCAGCTTTACGCATCGCGTTAAGATGGAGCGGTCCTGTCACCTGCCAGACCAGCCCTTTGTCTACAGTTACAGGGGCGCGCCGGGCCACCACCCGAAATACGTATGCCCGTTCAACAGCCGAAAACCGCGCATGCCAAGCATCCGGCACAACAGCTGCAGCCGTGATCGCCACAGGATAGGGCTTGAGATGGTGGTTGAGCGCCTCCGACAGGCGAAACGGTGGCCAGTCTTTGCGCAAATCGACATGGGCCACTTGTCCTGTGGCATGCACGCCCGCATCTGTCCGGCCTGCGGCGGCAATCGAGGGTGTCTCCGGCTCTAAGGTACGCAGGCTCTCTTCAAGGATTTGCTGCACAGAAAGCGGGCCGTCCTGGCGTTGCCAGCCGGCAAACGGACGACCATCATATTCTACACGCAACACATATCTGGGCATGGCTTGTCTTAGCTTTTGATGGCATAGGCGCGCAAGCACCCCTCGCAATCCGGGGGCACACAGCTTATCCTTATTGGACGATAAAGGAGTGTGATGGATGGTGATTGACCGTTTGGCAGAGCTGATCAGCGAGACCGCCGAAAACGGTGTCGATCGCCTCTCCGAGACATTTTTTGAACCTGTGATCCGCCTGGGTGTGACAGGGCTCAGCCGGACGGGGAAAACCGTGTTTATCACCTCATTGGTGGCCAATCTTCTCGACCCAGGGCGTATGCCGGGATTTTCCCCAAGGATCGTTGCGGCCTATCTTCAGCCTCAGCCCAATGATACAGTGCCGCGCTTTGCATACGAAGGTCACCTCTCGGCTTTGACGGGATCAGATCCCACCTGGCCCGAGGGGACGCGGGGGATTTCAGAACTGCGCCTGTCCCTCAAAGTCAACACCCGTGGGTTTCTTCCGGGCTTAGGGGGGGTGCGCACGGTACATCTTGATATTTTGGACTATCCTGGCGAGTGGCTCTTGGATTTGACGTTATTGGATCAAACCTACGAAACTTGGTCCGAACGTGCTTTCGCGCGTCTCAAACAATGGGGTGCGCAGGATTATCTTGCGGCGGCAAACGCGTGTGATGTGTCGGCGCGGTATGACGAAGCCACCGTCCAAGCTTTGACCAAAGACTATACAGCCGCATTGATTGCCGCACAGAAAAACGGGGCCTACGATTGCACGCCGGGGCGATTTTTGCTGCCTGGAGATTTAGCGGGCTCCGCTGTGCTTAGCTTTGCGCCGCTGCTCAATTCTGGTGCGAAGCGCAACAGCCTTGGGTCTGAAATGGCGCGAAGGTTTGAAGCCTATAAGGCGCGCGTTGTGCACCCCTTCTTTCGGGATCATTTTGCCCGCATCGACCGTCAGGTGGTTCTGATTGATGTGCTTGGCGCGTTGAGCCGTGGCCCAGCGGCCTTTGGCGAACTTCAACAAAGCATGGTCGAAATCCTGGGGGCTTTTCGCCCAGGCCAGAATAGATTTTTGACGCACATTCTGGGGGGGCGCAAAGTGGATAAAATCCTGTTTGCCGCCACCAAGGCCGATCACCTGCATCATGAACAGCATGACGCTTTCAGCGCGCTTTGTACCGCTCTGCTGGCCAAGGCCAAGGCCCGCGCGGATTTCGCAGGCGCGCGCACAAAGACCATAGCTCTCGCCTCATTGCGGGCCACGACCGAGGAGAGGCGTGTCCATGGCAGTGGTGACGTTGGCGTGGTGCGTGGCCGTTTGGTGGATACGGGAAAGCAAGCCGCTTTCTATCCAGGCCCCCTGCCGGAGGATCCACACGAATTGATCGCAGTCAGTCAAAATCATGCTGCGGAGTGGCCCTTGGAGCGTTTTGGCGTGCAACGCTTTCTGCCTGCGCCCCTGACGTTGCAAAACGGCAAAGGCCCCCCGCACATCCGCCTAGATCAAGCCGCGGAGTTTCTGCTGGCAGATCGGTTAAGGTAGGGGGGTGTTG